>JBIOUO010000267.1:0-10516 GCA_044867195.1 Ilumatobacteraceae bacterium | reverse complement strand
TAGCGCGCCGGTTCGGACCGCTCGTCCTGGCCGAGAGAACAGCCGGGCGCACGGGGAGACGCATGTGTCGGCTGTCACGTTGAACTTCAAGTGGTCGAAGTTCGTAGCGTGTGGTCCGTGAGTGGTCGGATCTCGCAGCGCAGCTACTCGATCAGGGAGGCCGCCGCCTTGACAGGGCTCCCGGCGAGCACGCTGCGCTACTACGAGTCGATCGGTGTCATCGCGCCGATCGGTCGGGGCCCAAGCAGCAAGCACCGTCTGTTCAGCGAGAGTGATCTCGATCAGCTGATGTGGGTGGCGTGTCTTGCGGCGACCGGCATGTCGGTCGCCGACATGCGCCAGTACGTCGCCAACGGTCATCTCGGGCCGTCCGCTGCGGGTGAGCAAATCGAGCTGCTGACCGCCCAGCAGCAACGCCTCGCTGCCGAAGTCGAGATGATCGGGCTCCGGCAGCGCTACGTCGCGTTGAAGATCGATTACTGGCGAGCGGTCCAAGCCGGCGACGACGACGGCGCCGAGCGCCTCTCGGCCGCAGCCCACGACCTCGGCGACACCCTCAAACGTGCCAAGCCCTAACCGCTCACGCGACACCACAGCGACACCACCGGGTGGTCGCGTGCCCAGACACAGGAGCACAACATGCGAGCAGCCATCTTCAACGGTCCCGGCACCATCACGATCGAGGAACGCCCCAAGCCCGTCATCGCCGAGCCGACCGACGCCGTCGTGCGGGTCGTGCTGGCCTGCGTCTGCGGCTCGGACTTGTGGTTCTACCGAGGCATCTCGGACCACGCCCACGGCGCCGTCGGCCACGAGTTCGTCGGCATCGTCGACGCCATCGGCGACGACGTCACCGATGTCGCCGTCGGCGACTTGGTCATCTCGCCGTTCGCGTGGAGCGACGGCGTCTGCAAGAACTGCGAGGCCGGCTTCCACACCGCGTGCATCCACGGCGGCTTCTTCGGCCAGGGCGCCGACGGCGACGGCGGACAAGCCGAGTACGTCCGCGTCCCCCACGCCGACGGCACCCTCGTCACCGTCCCTGGCAGCGGATTCTCCGACGAGACGATGGCGTCGTTCCTCGCCCTGACCGACGTGATGGGAACCGGCTACCACGCCGCCATCAGCGCCGCCGTCCAACCGGGGGCCACCGTCGCGGTGGTCGGCGACGGCGCCGTCGGGCTCTGCGGCGTCCTCGCCTCCCGCATGCTGGGCGCGGAGCGGATCATCGTGCTCGGCTCCACCCACACCGACCGCCACACCCTCGCTCGTGAGTGGGGTGCCACCGACGTCATCGACGTCCGCGGTGACGACGCGATCAAGGCCGTCCTCGAGCTGACCGACGGCTACGGCGCGGACGCCGTCCTCGAGTGCGTCGGCAGCGCCGACTCGGCGACGACCGCCTTCGCAGTCGCCCGCCCCGGCGCGATCGTCGGGCGCGTCGGCGTCCCCCACGATGTCGGCATCGACGCCGAGGGCACCTTCTACCGCAACGTCGGCATGCGCGGCGGCCCCGCCCCGGCCCGCCACTACCTCCCCGACCTGCTCACTGCGGTCCTCGACGGCACCATCAACCCGGGGAAGGTGTTCGACCTCACCACCGACCTCGACCACATCGCCGACGCCTACGCCGCGATGGACGAACGCCGAGCGATCAAGGCGCTCGTCAAGGTCAGCGAACTCGAGGAGCCAGCGTGACGTTCACTCGGCGGCCGCACCACCTGGCCTGCAGGCCGGCATCGGCAGCGTCCAGACGCACAGCTGCTGAAGCACTGAGCGACAACCAGCAACACACGCCACTCAGCCGCTCCTCGAACCCCTTCCGCAAGAACAGGAATTCTCACCGATGAACCCGTCGTACGACTTCACCGGCCAGGTCGCACTGGTCACCGGCGCAGCCTCCGGCATGGGGCTCGCCGCCGCCCGTCTCTTCGCAGAGGCCGGCGCCGCCGTCGTCCTCGCAGACCTGAACAAAGACGCCGCAGACACAGCAGCACAGGCGCTCGTCGCCGGCGGGCACCAGGCGCTCGGCGTCGCCTGCGACGTCACTGACGAATCACAGGCCGCCGCGATGGTCGACCAGACCGTGGCCGCCTTCGGCCGTCTGGACATGGCCTTCAACAACGCCGGCATCCAGGTTCCGCCGTCCGACGCCGCGGACGAGACGGCCGAGAACTTCGACCGGGTCAACGCCGTGAACCTGCGCGGCATCTGGGCCGCACAGAAGCACGAACTGCGCCAGATGCGAGTCCAGGGCTCCGGGGCAATCGTCAACTGCTCCTCGCTCGGAGGCCTCGTCGGCCTGCCCGAACGCGCCGCCTATCACGCGTCCAAGCACGGGGTGATCGGCCTCACCAAGTCCGCCGCCGTCGAGTACGCCCCCAAAGGCATCCGCATCAACGCCATCTGTCCCGGCGTCATCAACACCCCCATGGTCTCCGGCATGCTCGAAACTCAAGCCGACGCCATGGCCGAAATCCTCCGCGACCAACCCATCGGACGCCTCGGCGAAGCCGAAGAAGTGGCCGCTGCTGTGGTCTGGCTGTGCAGCCCCGGAGCGAGCTTCGTCGTCGGCGTCGCCCTGCCCGTCGACGGCGGCTACACCACGCACTGACACCGAGCCAAGGTCGTCGTTCAGCGACCGTCCGGCGGGACCAGACAACGGCGGTTCGCGATGCCGCGAAGCTACCGGAGCTCCAGCCGGGGTGGCCGACCGCGGCTGACGTGCCCCGGTCTGCTGGCCGGTGGAAGGCCGAACTCGATGCACTCGAATACGAGCTGTTACCAGCATCCCGCACAATGGTGCGGATCGTTCTGCTCGCGCAGCTCTCATCAGCATCGTGGGTGACGCGGAGCTTGATTGTCAGAACCCGACCAGGCTCCTTGGAGTGGCGCGCTCGCCGCCGCAGTGCACGCATCGCGGCCACCCCGTTGCATGGGCGCGGTGATCGACGGCTTTGGGTGGCGGGCGGGGAGGGGCCTTTTGGTGCCTGCGCGACGCTATGGCGCGTGCGACGCGGCTGCTGCTAAGTGGTTCGATATCCGGGAAACGGTGATGTCGCGATGTTCCATCATCTGTCACGGTGAAGGTCACGCCTTCCTTCCAGGTGCGAGACGGCGCGCCGATGAAGGAGTCGCGAGATGACTGCAGCAAGGTGGCGAGTAGTGGTGGCCGGACTGATGATCCCGCTGGGGTGTCTGGTCAGCGTGGAGGGCAACGCGGACGCGGCCGCGACGTGTCGGACCTTCGAGGCGACGATTGAGGGGACCGAGGGTGAGGACGTGCTGATCGGAACCGACGGGATCGACGTGATCGTCGGCTTCGGCGGCAACGACTCCATCCTCGGCGGCGAAGGCGTCGACCTCATCTGCGGCGGCGCCGGCGACGATCAGATCTGGGGCTCGTCCGGTGACGACCAGCTCGTTGGTGCACCCGGAGACGACCGGTTGTTGCCGGGCGTCGGCGTCGATGCCGTCTTCTACGACGACGCGCCGGCCGGCGTGACCGTCGACCTCGACCGCGGACTGGCATCAGGCGGCGACGGCGACGACATCCTGGACAGCGTCGAGTCCGTCGTCGGGTCCGGGTTCGACGACCTGCTCATCGGAAGCAGTGACGACAACTGGATGGTCGGTCAGGCCGGCAACGACGAACTGCGTGGCGGGAACGGGAACGACGGGTTCGCCGGTGGACCAGGCAACGACCTCATCCTCGGCCAGGCGGGCGACGATTTCGCCCATGGGGACTTGTTCGACGACGGCTCGATCGGCAATGACACCCTCGTCGGAGGACCGGGGAACGACGAGCTGAACGGCGATCAGGGCGACGATGTGCTCCTACCGGGGCCTGGCCAGGACATCCTGTCCGGCGGCGATGGCAACGACTCGGCGTCCTACACAGATGCCGGCTTCGCGGTCACGGTGGACCTCCAGCACGGCGCCGCGTCCGGTGACGGAGACGACAGCATCATCGCGGTGGAGAACGTCGTCGGGTCTCCGTTCAACGATGTGCTCAGCGGCGACTCGGCGAGCAACGGCCCTGTTCGGCCTGGCGGGCGCCGACGTTCTGGACGGCCGCGCCGGTCCCGATCGGCTCGAGGGCTCGTCGGGTCGCGACATCCTCGTTGGCGGGCCCGCCGACGCGACCGACGGCGCCGATGTGCTGAAGGGCGGCGAGAACGACGACGCCATCACTCGCGGCGCGGGCGACGACCGGATCGACGGGGGCAGCGGGAGCGACACCGTCGATCTCAGCGGCTCTCGGGGATCGGTTGCCGTCGATCTCGCCGCCGGGCGGGCGGTCGGCCAGGGCACCGACGCGCTCGTGGCGATCGAGAACGTGATCGGCACCAACTTCGACGACACGATGTCCGGTGACGGCGCGAACAACCAACTGTTCGCCGGGGCCGGCGACGATCGCCTTCAGGGCGGACCCGGCGACGACTCCTCGACGGCGCGAGCGGCGTCGACACCGCGAGCTTCGTCGATTCACCGCTGCCGATCACAGCGGACCTGGTCACCCACGTCGCGACCGGCTTCGGTAACGACCGGCTGTACCGCATGGAGAACCTGACGGGCTCGAACGAGAACGACGTGCTCGCCGGTGACGCCGCACCGAACCAGCTCGCCGGTCGCGACGGCCGCGACGTGCTGCGCGGCGAAGCTGGCAACGACCGGCTCGACGGCGGCAACGGCGACGACACCATCACCGGCGGGACGGGCATCGACTACTGCGACGGCGGACCAGACGTCGACACCTCCACCAGCTGCGAGACAACGGCCGACATCCCGTAACGATCGGCAGGGACCAGGCGCCGGGCGCAGGCGGCCGACCGATAATGGCGGGCGACAATCCGTTCGTTCGGGCCGCGGGCGTGCACGCCTTCGGCCCGACTCAATACGGGCGATAGCCACACGCCCTGGACGTCGTCGTGGAGCATTCGGTGGCCGCCGGCAACGCCGAGTCGCCGTGTGTCGCGTGCCTGGATCCGTTGATGGTGCGCAACCCACCTCCCCGGCTCGGGCATGGACGCCAGGTCGGGTTCAGACCTGTCCGAACAGCAGGTCGTCGGTGAATGCGGCGAGCGCCGGCGCGAGGTCGCCGAGCATCCGTTGGGCGCCGGACGGCTGGGGGTGGGTGGTGTCGGTCATCGTGGTTGCTCCTTTGCTGGTGGCGGGTCGAGCCGCAATGTCGCAGCTGCCGCGTTCGGGCTGACCATGGCGTCGACGTAGCTGCGCCCGTAGCTGGCGTACTTGTGGCGGTAGGCGGCGTCGATCAGTGCCGGGTCGACACTGCCGGGCTCGACGAAGGTCACCTCGTAGGTGTTGCGTCGGTCGGTGATGCGGCCGTGATGGCTGCGCCGAGCCTGCCGGTACCAGGCGCCGTCGGGCCCGTGGTAGGAGCGGACGTAGAGGTGTCCGTCGACCTCGACGACCCAGATCGTGGTCGGCCGCCCAGCGGTCCCGTCGGGACGAAGCGGGGTGACGTCGATCTCGACGGCGGTGCCGATGGCGGCGAGCTCGTCGGAGGTCCAGGTGGTCATGTCGTCGTCCCTGCCGGGCTGAGGCGAGCTGCGATCGGAGCCGTTGGTTGCGACGTTCGGTGGCGCCCGTGGTCGGTCGCCGCGGTGGCGGTGAGCTTCCGGCTGGCGCCGGCGGCGCCGGTGACGACGAGGGCGGCGATCAACAGGCTGAGGCGCATCCCGTGGGTGAACCCGGCGGGCTGGGCGAGCAGGGCGCCGAACACGGCGATCGCCAGCGCGCCGCCGAGTTGGCGGCTGGTGTTGAACACACCGCTGGCTGTGCCAGCGAGGGCGTCGGGGACAGTGTTCAACAACATCGCGGTGACCGGTGGCATCACCAACGGTCCGGCGAGCCCGACGGGCACCATCAGCAGGGCGACCGTCAACGGCGCCGCGGTGGCGGTCGTGGCGGCCAGGACTGCCAGGCCGGCGGCCATCACGGCGAGCCCGGCGGTGACGACGTGGCGGGCGCCGAAGCGCTCCGCGATCCGGGCGCTGAACGGGGTGAGCACGGCGCCGCTGAGCATCATCGGCAGGAACATCAAACCGGTCTGGAAGGCGGACAGACCGTGGAGTTGCTGCAGGTACAGGCTGATCACGAACGGCAGCCCGTAGTAGCCGACGACGAACGCGAGCCCGACGACCATCGTCACTGTGACGTTGCGTCGACGGAACAGCCCGAGCGGAACCATCGGGTGCGCCGCCGACTGCTGCCGGGCGATGAACGCGACGAACGCCGCGGCGGCGACGGCGAAGGCGGCGAGCACGGCAGGTGCGGTGAAGCCGCGCCCGCCGGCTTCGATCGCCCCGAAGGTGAGGCCGCCCATGGCCACGACGGCGGTGGCGAAACCGAGACCGTCGAACGGGACGTCACGGAGCGGCGAGCGCTCGGTGCGGGCAGCGACCGCGACGGCGGCGAGGCCGACGGGGATGTTGATGAGGAAGATCAGCCGCCACGACATGGTCGTCAACAGCCCGCCCAGCACGGGACCCGACGACGAGGCGATCGCCCCACCCATCGCCCAGATCGCCACCGCCCGGGCACGCCGGGAGGGGTTCGGGTAGGCCTGGCCGATCAACGCCATCGACGCCGGCATCATCACCGCCGCCGCCGATCCCTGCACGAAGCGCGCCGCCACCAGCGCCCCGAGGCTGGGGGCGAGACCACACGCCGCCGACGCGGCGACGAACACAAGCAGGCCGACCGTGAACCCGCGCCGGGCGCCGGTGCGGTCGCTGAACGCGCCGGCGGCGAGCAGCAAGGCGGCGAACATCAGCGTGTAGCCGTCGACGACCCACTGCAGCCCGGACATTCCGCCGCCGAGATCAGCGCGGATCGAGGGCAACGCGACGTTGACCACCACGGCGTCGAACGTGACGATGAAGAACCCGAGCACCGCCGCCGCCAACGCAGCCGGCGCTGCCGACGACGGTGTGTCGTCGTTCGATCGGGTAGCGGCGGCGGCGTCGAGACGGATCACGTAACGATCGTGCCGATCGGACCGTCACGGTGGGAGATGAGGTTGATAGGGGTACCAGCAGCCTCTCCCTCGGTGGCGTCCACCGTCGTAGCGTGAGGTGGGAGACGACAACCGTGTTCCTTCAAGGGCTCGAAGAACCGCGTGGAACTGCAACCCAAGCGTCCGACAACGAAGGGTTCACCCGACCCGTTCGCCGGTGACGTGTACGTCGACCCGATCGCCCAGGCTCAGCGTCGGCAGGCACGGCGCCTTCCCCAAACGTTCATCGTCCAGCTCGCGTTCGCCGAGGGTGACACCGAATGGGACGACCACCGCTCCGACGAGTACGCGCCGCACGGCACCAGCGCCGAGTCGTCATGAACGAGATCCGTGAGTTCCTCACGTCGCGCCGGGCGCGGATCACACCCGAGCAGGCCGGCTTGCGTGCCTACGGCGGTCGCCGACGCGTCACCGGGCTGCGCCGCGAGGAAGTGGCGATGCTCGCTGGGATCAGCGTCGAGTACTACACCCAACTGGAACGGGGCAACGTCAAAGGCGTCTCCGAGGACGTGCTCGAAGCGGTCACCCGCGCGCTCCAACTCGACGACATCGAACGCACCCATCTGTTCGACCTGACCCGCGCCGCCAAACAGCTCCCGACCCGGCAACGGGCGACGCCACTCCAGGTACGACCGGCCGTGCAGCGTGTCCTCGACACGATCACCGAGGGCGCGGCGTTCATCCGCAACCCTCGCGCTGACTTCCTCACCGGCAACCGTCTCGCGTACGCTCTCTACGCCGACGCGTTCACCACCCTCGACCGGCCCGTCAGCCTGCCGCGCTTCGTGTTCCTCAACCCCCGGGCGCGGATCTTCTACCGCCAGTGGGAAGGTCTCGCCGCGGCGACCGCCGGCAGCTTGCGTGCAGAAGCGGCACGCGACCCCTATGACCGGGACCTCACCCAGCTCATCGGCGAGCTGTCGATGCGCAGCGACGACTTCCGACGCACGTGGGCCACCCACGACGTCACCCAGTACCGCAGCGGCACCCAGTACTTCCATCACGAACTCGTCGGCGACCTCGATCTGACCTATGAGTCGTTCGATCTCGCCGGCGACATCGCCCAGACACTCATCGTCTACACCGCCGAACCCGGGTCGCCGTCACAAGCGGCATTGGAACGGCTGGCCAGCGGCACTGCCGGCCACGTCATCACCTGACCGTGCCGCGAACTGGGCGGGAATCGTCTCGGATTCCGGGACGAGTCCCGCCCAGATACGAGTCCCGCCCAGATACGGCCGCGTAGCCTCAATCGCCGTCGGCATAGGCGGTGAACAGCGCGGACGCCGGGGAGGCGCCAGAGATCGCGTCGGCGGCGAGGATGACGGCGGCGGCGGTGTAGGAGGTGTGCTCGTCGAACGGGAAGCGCACCGGTTGGCGACCGCGCTCGTAGACCAGACCGGTCCAGTACGACCCGTCGGGGCGGCGGTGGGCGAGGGTCCAGCGCAGCAGGTCGAGTGCCGTCGCCGGGTCGCCGATCGCGGCGTGGGCGAGCGCGCACTCGGCGGTCTCCGAGGCGGTGACCCACGGCTCGTTGCTGACGCAGCGGATGCCACGGCCTTCCATCGCGAACGCGTCCCACGCGTCGCCGAGCCGGGACTTCGCCGCCTCCCCGGTCAACGCACCGGTGAGCACGGGGTAGTACCAGTCCATCGCCCAGCGCTCCTTGGGTTCGAACGCGTCGGGTCGCTCCATCACCGCATCGGCCATCACGTCGGCCGCGGCGGCCCAGTGTGGCCGCGGCTCGCCGACGACCTCGGCCAGCGCGTGGCCGCACCGCAGAGCGTGGAGGATGCTGCAGGTCCCCGTCAGCAGGGCGTAATCCCAAAGTCGCGTGCCGTCGGCCTCGACGGCCCACAGCACCAGCCCATCGTCGCGGCGCAGCGACAGCACCCAGCTGAGCGCGCGGTCGACAGTCGGCCACAGGTGGTCGAGGAACGCACGGTCCCACGTGCAGCGCCAGTGGTGCCACACGCCCGTTGCGACGTAGGCGCACACGTTGGTGTCGAGCTTGGCCTCTTCGACGCTGCCGTCGGGCCAGTAGTAGTTATGCCACGCTCCGTCCTCGCGCTGGACGGCGGCGAGCCACTCGTAGGCATCCTCGCCCTCGGCGTAGAGCCCGGCGACGTCGAGCGCCATCGCCGCCTCGACGTGGTTCCACGGGTCGCAGTGCCCGTCGGGGAACCAGGGGATCATCCCGCTCGCGACCTGCAACGACGCCAGGTGCTCGGCCGTCGCCAGCACCTCGGCCGACGACAGCACGCCGGGCAGGTCGGGCACCCTCGTCATCCGGCCACCGCCGCGTCGTCGCGTTCGCGCACGGCGCGTCGCAAGGCGATCTCCAGCGCACGAACGTGTGGCGCTACCGCTCGCTTGACGCCGTAGACGACGTAGCTCTTGCCGAGGATCGGCGACAGCAGGCGCTCGGCGATGCGCGTCGAGCGTGGCTGCTCGACGATGTCCCACTCGAGGAAGCGCCGGTACCGGCGCACCAGCGGGTGATCCTCGTCGGTCACACCGACCGCGCAGCGCAGCCACCAGTACGGCGTGTGCAGAGCGTGGGCATGGTGGCTGCCGGCGAGCTCGAGACCGGCGGCCCGCAGCTTGGCCTTCAACTCGGTCGCCGAGTAGATGCGAACATGGCCGCCGGGGACGGCCGGCGCGTGGTAGTCGTCCGACAGCATCCAGTTGATCTTCTCCGGCCACCACGTCGGGACCGTGGCGGCGAAGACCCCGCCCGGTCGCAGCACGCGCACCAGCTCGGCGAGGGCGGCGGTGTCGTCGGGAATGTGCTCGAGCACCTCGGACGTGATCACGGCGTCGAAGCTCGCCTCGGCGAACGGGAGGTGGGTGGCATCGCCGCGCACCACGCCGACGTGGCGATCGGGGTCGATCTCGCCGGCCTCGACCATCGCCGTCAACGTGTCCCGCGTCGCCATCACCTCACCGGTGGCCTGGTCGAGGGCCACCACCCGCGCCCCGCGGCGGGCGAGCTCGAAGGCGTGGCGACCGAAGCCGGTGCCGGCGTCGAGCACACGGTCGCCGGCGCACAGTCCGAGCGCGGTCAACCGTTGCGATCGGATCGTCAGCACGTCAGATCCGACCGTTGCGCCGCGCCTTGTCGACGTTGGCCGGCATCGCCAGCACCTCGCGGTACTGCTCGACCGTCTGCGCCGCGCAGCGCCGCCAAGTCCAGCGCTCGAGCACGCGCTGGCGCCCGGCCGCACCCACTCGCGCGCGCAGCTCGGGATCGTCGAGGCCGCGGCGGATCGTTGCCGCCAGCGCGCCGGCGTCACCCGCGTGGCAGGCGAGGACGGTCTCCCCGTCGCGACCCGTGACCTCCGGCAGCGCCCCACCGTCGGTCGCCACGACGGCGGTGCCGGTGACCATCGCCTCGATCGCCGGCAGGCTGAAGCCCTCGTAGAGGCTCGGCACGACGGCGAGCTCGGCCTCGGCGTAGAGCTCGACGATGCG
>JBIOUO010000266.1:0-17980 GCA_044867195.1 Ilumatobacteraceae bacterium | reverse complement strand
GTGGCCCGCTCGGGGTGCTGCACGGCGTGCCCGTCGCGGTCAAGGACACCACGCCGGTCGCCGGCCATCGCACGACGCTCGGGTCGTTCGCGTTCGAGCACTGGGTGCCCGACCACGACGCCTACGTTGTGCGCGCCCTGCGCCGGGCCGGAGCGATCATCATCGGCCAGACCACGACGCCCGAGTTCGCCCACACGTTGCAGACTGACAGCCCGTTGGGTGTGACCCGCAATCCCAACGCACTCGACCGCACGCCCGGCGGTTCCTCCGGCGGCAGCGCGGCGGCGGTCGCCTCCGGGTGCGTGCCGCTCGCCGAGGGCTCGGACATGGGCGGCTCGGTGCGTATCCCGGCCTCGTGGTGCGGCGTCGTCGGGCTCAAGCCCGGGCTCGGTCGGATCCCGATGGATGTGCTCCCCGGCCTGTTCGACTCGATCTCCCACCACGGGCCGCTCGCCCGCTGCGCCGACGACGCCCGGCTGTTCCTCGCTGCCGCCCAGGGGCCCGACGACGCCGACATCATGTCGATCCCCGGCCCGCTCGACCTGTCCGTACCGCTGGACGGAGATCTCACCGGGTTGCGTCTCGGCGTGTCGACGACGCTCGGCTGCTGGGCCGTCGATCCGGAGATCGCCGCCGCCGTCGCCGCCGCGGCCGAACGCCTGCAATTGGCGGGAGCGGTCGTCGAGGAGGTCGACCCCGACTTCCGGGCCGAGGACGAGGCAGCGTGGCTGGTCCTCTGGGCCGTGTTCATGGCCGCCTACTACGGCGACCTTGTTGATGAGTTCCGGGATCGCATGGACCCCGACGTCGTCGGGTTGATCGAGCAGGGCCGCCAGGTGTCGGCCGTCGACTACAAGCGCATCGAGCTCGTCCGCACCGACCTGTGGCGACGCCTGGCGGCGGTGCTCGCCGATCATGACGCCCTGCTCTGCCCGACGATGTCGTGCCCGCCGTATCCGGCGGCCAAGGCCGACGCGGCGTTGATCCGGCCGGTCGAGGCGGAGGGCTACCCATCGCCCGACATGACGACGGTGTTCAACCTGGTGTCGCCGTGCCCGGCGATCTCGGTGCCCTGCGGCCGCCACCAGCGCGATGCCGACGCCGGGCTGCCGATCGGCCTGCAGATCGTCGGCCGCCGCTGGCGCGAGGACACCGCGCTGCGCATCGCCCGCGCCATCGAGCTCACCACTGCCGCCGACGATTGGTGATCGCCGGTCCGCCGGACTCGGCTCGGCGTGACGGGCGACACGTGCGATCGCAAGCATCTTTGCAGCGTTTCTCACGCGGTCGCTGCAAGGGTCGGCGTCATGGAACTCGAGCGTGACACCTTCGCCGCTCCCCCCACTGTCGTCACGCTCGACGACCCGGCTGCTCTGCGCCCCGAACTGGCCGGGGCGAAGGCGGCCAACCTCGCCCGCGCCCGCCGCGCCGGCTTGCCGGCGCTGCCCGGCGTCGTGCTGACGACCGCCTGGTCACGCCGCCAACTCGGCGCGGCGGTCGGCGCGTGGCACGAACTCACCGCGGCCGGTGACCTCGCCGTCGTCGTGCGCTCGTCCTCGACCGGCGAGGATGGCGACGGCTCCTCGATGGCGGGCGTGTTCGACTCGATCCTCGACGTCGCCGGTGTCGACGGGCTCGTCGGCGCGATCGACACCGTGCTCGGCTCTGCCGAGCGCGCCCGGCGCGCCGGTCTCGTCGACGCCGCGATGGCGGTCCTCGTGCAGCCGATGCTGCGCCCGGCCTGGGGCGGTGTCCTGTTCGGCGCCGACCCCGTCACTGGACGCCGTGATCGCCTCGTCGTCGCCGCCGTGCCCGGCGGACCCGACCGGCTCGTCGCCGGCGAGGTCGACGGCTGGACCGCCGTCCTCAACCGTCGTGGCACGGTCCGCGATGTCCGCTCCCCCGAGGGTGCACCGCGCCCGCCGGCTGCCGACCTGCGCCGCCTCGCCCGCCTCACCGCCGACGCCGCCCGCACGTACGGCGGGCCGCAGGACGTCGAGTGGGCGATCGACACCGACGGCACGCTGCACCTGCTGCAGGCCCGTCCGATCACGACGCTGCCGCCGACGTCGGGCACCGTGTTCGGTCCCGGTCCGGTCGCCGAGTCGTTCCCCGACGCCCTGTCGACGCTGGAGCAGGACCTGTGGCTGGCGCCACTGCGTGACGGTCTGCGGGAGGCGCTGCTGCTGGCCGGCACCTCACCTGCGCGGGCATTGCGCCGCAGTCCGCTCGTCATCGCCGTCGACGGCTTCGCCGCCGCCGACCTCGCTGCGCTCGGCGTCGACGGGACCCGCCGCGGCATCCTCCGCCGCCTCGACCCGCGGCCGCCCGCGCGCCGCTTGCGCGCGGCGTGGCGCGTCGGGCGCCTGCGGATGGCGCTGCCGGACCTGGCGACCGACCTCGTCGAACGCATCGACGCCGACCTCGCCGCGGTGCCGGCGCTCGAACACCTCGCCAATCATCAGCTGCTCGCCATCCTGCGCAACGGCGCCCGCTCGCTCGTCAGCCTGCACGGCCACGAGGCGCTCGCCGGCCTGCTGATCCCGGAAGCGATGGCGGCCACCGTCACCGGGGCCTCGCTCGCCCTGTCGGCGGTCGCCCACGCGCGCAACGAGGGCGTGCCGCTGGACGAGCTGGTCGAGCGCGAGCCGATCGTGCTCGCCCTCGTCCCGCCCCGCGTCGGCCCGCCGCCGGAGATGGATGCGTTCGCCGGCGCGCCCGCAGCGCGCGGCCTGCCGATTGACATCCCCGAGCGGGCTGCCGTTGTCCGTGAGGCGCTGCGCCTGCGCGTGCGCTGGGTGCAGGAGCTGATGGCGCGCACGGCGTGGGAGCTCGGCCGCCGTCTCGTCGACGTCGGCCTGCTCGCCGAGCAGTCCGCTGTCCGCAACCTCGCGCTCGACGAGCTAACCGCTGCCGTCCGCCGGCGCGTCGCGTTCCTCCACGTTGCGGCAGAGCCGGCGCCGGAGCGCCGAGTGTTGCCCGCGCGCTTCCGCCTCGACGACGACGGACATCCGCGGGCGGCGCCGCCCAAGCAGCGTCGGTCGCGCCGTGGCACGCCGACCGTGCCAGCGGCGGTCGGAGCTGGTGGTGGAACGGCGTCCGGACTGGTGGAGGTGGCCGCTCCCGGTGAGCTCGCCGGAGACGTCGTACCCGCCGGCAGCGTGCTCGTCGTCGCCCATCTCGACCCGCGGTTGGCGACGGTCATCCCCCGGCTCGCCGGGCTGGTGGCCGAGACCGGGAGCCCGCTCAGCCACCTCGCGATCCTCGCCCGCGAGCACGGCGTGGCGACGGTCGTCGGCCTGCCCGACGCCACGTTGCGCTTCCGTGCCGGCGACCTCGTCATCGTCGACGGCCACGCCGGCACGGTCACCACCCAACCCGCGCTGGCGATCGTCAGCGCGGATCACGGCCGAGGAGTCGCCGCATGAACGCTCGCCGTCTCGGTGCTCTGGCGGCCGTCGCCACGCTGCTCGCGTCGGGTGCCTACTTCTTCATCTACCTGTACCGTTGGGAGTGGAACCGCGCTCAGGTGTCGGCGGCGATCTTCGTGGCCGCCGAGATCGGGCTCGTCGGGATGCTCGTAATGGATCGCATCCGTCGCGTCGAGCGGCGCCTCGAACGGCCCGGCTCGGAGGCTGAGCAGCGCCGCCTGCAGGTCATCCGCGACACCGCTCCCCCGCCGCGCGTGACGTTCAACTGGCTGACCCGCACCGACCGCACCAACGTCTTCATCCCCGTCCTGCTCGGTGCCGGTGCGGTCCTGTCGGCGCTGGCGTGGGTGGTCGAGCGGATCTCGCGCGCCACGGCCGGCCGAGCCGCCGAGCGTGGCCTCGCCCACCGCCTCGGTGCGCTGGAACCGCCTCAGGGCGGGCTGCTGGACGGCGGCGACGACCCGCTCGCCATGCTCCGTGGACCCTCGCTGTGAAGCGGCTCGTGCTTGTCGTCCTCGTCGCCGTCGCCGTCGCCGGTGGCGTCTACGCGATGGCCGAGGTGACCCAGAACCGGCCCGATGTCGTCCGCGCCCGATCCGTCACGACGATCGAGCTCACGGTCTCGACGCGTGACTTCCAGCGCGGCGAGCCCGCCGCCGCGGCCGCGCTTTGGGCCGTCTGCGCGGCCATGGTCGACGGCGACGTGTCGCCCGCCGAGCACATCGGCGCGGCGTGGCAGGTCACCATCCGGCCGGCCATCGGCGAGCATGGCGAGAAGCGGCTCGTCGGTTGCCTGGAAGACGTCACGCTGGACCGAGTCGTCGGCCACGTCGTCGCCGTACGCTCCTGACCCAGGCGCGCCGTGTTCGAGCTTCACCACCATCCGCCGATGACGCTCGGGCGGGTGCAGGCAGGCGCCCGCTGGCTGCTCCCGCTCGTCGCCGTCGCGTTCGTGCTCCTCGCGCTCGGCGCCGCCGTCGAGGCACTGCCGTGGGACGCCGAGATCCGCCGGTGGGTCCTCGAGCACCGCACACCGTGGCGTGACACGGCCGCGCTGCGCATCTCCTGGTTCGGCTCGACGTACGTCGTGGTCGGCGTGTCGGCGATCGCCGCCGCCCTCGCGTGGCGGCGCTGCCCGCGCCTGGCCATGGTCATCCTCGTGCTGGCGCTCGCCCGCCCGCTCACCGAGTTCCTGCTCAAGGAGGTCGTTGGCCGTGACCGCCCCGTCGGCGACCGCCTCGTGCGCGGCCGCGGCCCGTCGTTCCCGAGCGGCCACCCGTACGCGGCGGCAGCCAGCTGGGGCGTGGTCCCGCTCGTGGTGGCGCTGTACACCCGTCGCCGCGTCCTGTGGTGGGCGGCGACGATCGCGGTGTGGACGCTGA
Source organism: Ilumatobacteraceae bacterium (assembly GCA_044867195.1). Taxonomy (GTDB): domain Bacteria; phylum Actinomycetota; class Acidimicrobiia; order Acidimicrobiales; family Ilumatobacteraceae; genus JALZMG01. Next base: position 13,167 of record JBIOUO010000266.1, on the reverse strand, counting down.
TCGTGCTCGTCGCCGCCAGCCGGGTCTGGCTCGGCGTGCACTGGACGTCCGACGTCGTCGGCGGCGTGCTCCTCGCGGTCCTCGGCGTGTGGGCGGCGGAGCGGCTGCTGGCGCGCACGCACGAACCAGTCTGTCGTGGCGATGACGCCTGCTCGGGACCGAGCCGCGGGCAGTGAGCGCGGTCCCGGTACGGTCCACCTGATGGCGGCGCAGCGACACGTGGCGTTGCTGCGGGGCATCAACGTCGGTGGCCGCAACAAGGTGGCGATGGCCGACCTCCGGCGCGCCCTCGAGGGCAGCGGGTACGGCGCTGTGCGCACGTACATCCAGTCCGGCAACGTGCTGTTCGAGTCCGGGGCATCGCCGCAGGCGTTGGAGGCGGACCTCGAGCGTCTGCTCGAGGCCGCCTTTCAGCTGCCGCTCGTAGTCGTCGTTCGCTCCGAGGCCGAGCTGCGGGCGGTGGTCGACGAGGCGCCGCACGGGTTCGGGTCGACCCCGGACACCCACCACTCCGACGTCATCTTCCTCAAGCACCCGCTGACGGCAACCGACGCGATGCGGGTGGTGCGGATGCGCGACGGCGTCGACCAGGCCTGGCCCGGCACCGGCGTGCTCTACTTCGCCCGCCTCAGCGCCCAGCGGACGAAGAGCAGGATGGCTGCCATCGTCGGCACGCCCGAGTACCAGCAGATGACGATCCGCAGCTGGGCCACGACCACCAAGCTGCTCGCCCTGCTCGACGCGCCAGCCGACTGACGGAGGATGCCGGACGCCACGCCCGATACCGAGTTGTCAGCCGGAATCGGCCCGATCGGGCGCGAAACGGCGGACAGAACCGTCGAGGATTGCCAGGCGGGCTGGCAGGTCGAGTAGCGAGTCGGTCACCACGTCGGCCAGCGCGGCCTCGGGCCGCAGCGCGTGCAGGTGACCCCACGGTCCCCGACGGAGCAGCACTGTGCGCATACCGGCGCACCGCGCCGGCGCGACGTCGTTGTCGAGGCGGTCGCCGACGTACGCGATCCGACCGGCGACGCCGCCGCCCGCGGCGACCACGGCGGCGAAGAACTCGGGCTCCGGCTTGTGGACGCCGAGCTCGTCGGAGATCAGCATCGTGTCGACACCCAGCGCCATATCGTCCAGCGCCGCGCGCGCCTGGCACGGCTGGTTGCCGGCGATGATGACGCGGCGCCCGGCGGCACGCAGGGCAGCGAAGCACGGCCGCACGTCGCCGTACAGGTCGTCGACGTCGAAGTTCTCCCGTAGCCCCTCGGGGTCGTCGACCGCCCACTGCGCCATCTCCGTCCGCACATCGAGGCCCGGCCGGACGATGGCGAAGGCGTCGCCGTGTGGCCGGTCGAGCGCGGCCATCGCGCCCAGCACCCCGAGCATCGTCAGCCGGGTGACGCCCAGGCGGTCGGCCCACCGTGACCAGATGCGGGTCTCGTCGATCAGCGTCTCGCCCACGTCGAAGGCCACGACATCGATCCGCGCCACGCGCGGGACGGTAGTTCTGGACGGTCCCCGTCCAGAACTGGGGGCCGCAGGCCATTCAGATAGTGTCGACCGGGTGCGCTGCGGTAGGGACCGGCACAGAGAGGTTGCCGGTGGCGGTCATTGACGTCGCCGGGTTCGTCGCCGACCTCAAGAGCCAGGCGATCGACCACGGGTTCCACGTCCACGACGAGCGGCATTTCGTCGAGACCTACTCGCTGCGCCAGCTCTGGGAGGTCGACCTGCACCCCGAGGAGGCGTGCAGCGGGCCGATCGACCTCCACCTCTCGCTCGACGTCGACCCGCGGGCGATGCTCGGGTTCGAGGACGAGGTGATGAAGCTCGACGACCTCGAGGAGGCGCCGCCCTCGGGCTTCACGTTCCCGCTCGTGTTCACGTGGACGCTGCCGCCGCTTCCCGAACCGCCCGACCTGCTCGTGCTGGCCACCGAGCTGGCCGGGATCGGCGGCGTCGAGCTCCCCGTCGAGGTGTCGGCGATCGACTCGTTCCCGAGCGTCACTGATGCGCCCGAGCGTTCGCTGTCGATGGTCGCCCGCACGAGCATCGACCTCGCCGACGTCTACCTCAACAACGACGACGCCGTCGCCGGGAACCTGGAGCGATGCAAGCACGTCAGCCTGTTCCTCCTCGAGCGAGCCAAGGACTGGCTCGGCGACGACCTGTGACCGCGACCTGACCTGCACTGCGAAGGAGAGCGCCCCCATGCACGTCCGCGAGCTGATCGACATCCTCAACGATCAACCGCCCGACGCCGAGGTCGAGCTCGCCGTCATCGCGCCGGTCGAGGAAGAGTCCGACGACATCACGGTCGACCGCTATCCGGTCGACGGCGTCCTGCCGTGGAACGACGACGACGACGAAGGACTCGTGATCTGGTTGATCGGCGGCGAGGACGACGACGTCGACGCGTTCCTCGACGCCGTCGAGCAGGAGACGCCGGGGAGCTGACTGCTGGGGTTCGGCTCGCAGCATCCGCGTCGCGCCGCCCTCATCTGGGTGGCGACAGTCTCACTCACCTTTCTGGGTGGCGACAGTCTCGTATTCGAGACCCTGAGCACCCAGTTCGCTGACCAGGTCCCAGCCGGTTCGGTGCCCCCGTCCGGCGTGCCGTGGCCCGGCGCTTCTCAAGCTCTAGCATCCTGCCGGTGCACGGGGACCAGCCGGCCTCCGCCGCACCAGTGAGCGAGCGAGTCTTTGAGCGAGCGAACAATTCGGCACGGTCTTTCGCTCATTGGTGCCCCCGAGGGTCCGATGATGCTGAGGCGTCGCACGATGCAAGGGTGCACCAATGAGGAAGACCGGCTACCTGCCCGGGCTCGACGGCTTGCGGGCGATCGCGGTCACGGCCGTGCTCCTCTACCACGCCGAGATGCCGTGGCTGCGCGGCGGCTTCCTCGGCGTCGAAGTGTTCTTCGTCATCAGCGGCTACCTGATCACGCTGCTGCTCACCCGCGAGCACGAGCGAACCTCGACGATCTCGCTGCGGGCGTTCTGGATGCGCCGCGCTCGCCGCCTCCTCGCCGCGCTGTACACGTTGCTGGCGGTCGTGTCGGTGACGACGCTCGCGTTCTACCGCGAGGACGCCTCGAAGCTCGCCGGGCAGGTCTGGGCCGCTCTGCTGTACGTGACGAACTGGTTCCTGATCGTCTCCGACCAGTCGTACTTCGCGCTGGTCGAGCGACCGCTCGTGTTCCAGCACCTGTGGTCGCTGGCGATCGAGGAGCAGTTCTACCTGCTGTGGCCGCTGCTGCTGCTCGGCCTGCTGGCGCTGTTCCGGACCCGCGTGTGGGCGATGGCGGCCGCCGTCACGGCGGGTGCGATCGCCTCTCTGATCTGGATGGCCGTGCTGTTCGAGCCGGCGCAGGATCCGAGCCGCGCTTACTACGGCACCGACACCCGCGCCTCGGGCCTGCTGCTCGGCGCCGCCCTGGCGCTGCTCTGGAAGCCGGGCCATCGCTGGCGCCGCCACGGCGAGATCAAGGCCGTCGGCCTCGACTTGGCGGGCCTGATCGCGGTCGGGATGATGGTCGGCTGCTTCGCCGGGTTCCGCGAGACCGACACGTTCCTGTTCCGCGGCGGCTTCGCCGTGCTGTCGCTGGCCTCGTGCCTGGCGGTCGCCGCCGCCGTCCATCCCGGCACGCTGCTCGGCCGGGTGCTCGGCATTCGCCTGTTGACGTGGATCGGACTGCGCTCGTACTCGCTGTACCTCTGGCACTGGCCGATCTACGTCTACACCCGTCCCCAGATCGACCAGCCGCTGTCGCTGTACCCGACGTTGGTGCTGCGCCTCGTCCTCACGGTCGTCGCCGCCGAGCTGAGCTACCGCTACGTCGAAGTCCCGATCCGCAACGGGGCCTTCACCCGCTGGCGGCGCCGGCTGCGGCGGCGCCAGGGCGCCCGCCGGCGCACCGGTCCGATCGTCCTCGCCGGGACGGCCGCGCTGCTGCTGGTTGCCGTCAACACGGTCGGTGCGTCGGGATCGTCTGGCCTCGACGAGCTGACCAGCCAGGACGGCGCCGGCAGCGCCGCTCCCCCGCCGGCCACGGCCGCGGCCGCCAGCCCCGTCGATGGCGCCAGCCTGCCCGCCGGCGACGGCGCAGCCGCCGGTGCGGCTGCCTTGGCGGACGCTCCGGCGCCGACCACCACCGCCGATCTGCAGGCCCTCACGATCACGGTGCTCGGCGACTCGGTCCTGCTCGGCGCCAAGGACTCGATCACCGCTGAATTCGAGGCCAGCGGCTACGTCGTCGACTACCGCGCCCGCCCTGCGCTCATGCTCCACCAGTCGAACAATGAGCTCGTCGCCGCCAACACGCCGGTCGGCGCGACGGTCATCGTCGGCCTCGGCCACAACTCGCTGTGGGAGCGCGACCGTGCCAACTACGACAGGTGGGCGGCGAAGTTCGACCGCGAGGCAGACGCCCTGATCTCGACGCTCGAGAGCCTCGGGGCGACCAAGATCGTGTGGGTGACGCTGCGCGAGCCGTCGGAGTCGGTGATCCCGCCGGAGGGTCGCAAGCAGTACCAGGCGTACGTCTGGTACTTCCCGTATGTCAACGAGCGCCTCCGCCTGCTGGCCCAGCGCCATCCCGATCTCGTGCTCGCCGACTGGGCGGCGGTGTCCAACCAGTCCGGCCTGACGTACGACGCGATGCACCTCACGTCGTCGGGCATCCGCCTGATGATCGACACGATTCGTGGCGCCGGCGGGTTCTGACCTCAGCGGACGAGCCGATTGGGCATCGGGCAGCGCTGGCCGCTGCAGCCGCTCGTCCTCCGAGCTGCTCGTCGCGGCACTCCTCGCGGCGTGTCGATTCGAGCGCGATCGCCTCTGGGCGCTCGCTCTCAGCCCGGAAACGCGTCGGCGAGGGCGCCGGCGATGAGCGCGGCGCGGAAGGCGTAGCCGGTCGCGGTGTAGTGGATGCCGTCGCCGTCGAACCAGTCGTCGGCGACAGCCGCGGACCACTCGTAGACGCGCAGCCCGGGATGGCGGCCGTGGGCCTTCGCCAGCGCCTGGTTGAACAGCCGCATGTGGTCGCTCGCGTAGTGGCCGCGGGAGCGCAACGTCACTGCATCGACCCACAACACCGGGTCGTCGCCGATGACGGCCACCATCCGGTCGATCCGCTCGCTGTAGCCGTAGCTCGACCCGGCGTCGACGTTGGCCGCGTCGTTGGTGCCGAGGGCGATCACCCAGCAGCCGTGGAATCCGCTGCGGCGGACCTGCCGGGCGACCTGCTCGCCGCCATCCTGGTCCTGGATATGCTCGATCACCGAACGGGCGCCGGAGATCTCGAGCCGCACGTCAGTCACGCCAACGGCCTCGTAGCGGGCGTCGATGCGCATCGCCGGATCGGGGATCATCGACGACGACTCGAGGCCGACCGACAGCGAGTCGCCGATGTGCACGACGGACCGGCATGACGTCCGGGCCACCGCGGCGCGGCTCGGCGCCGGCGCGGCGGGATCGTCCGGCGGGCGGCGAGCGACCGCCGTCGCGCTCGGCGCGGCCGCGGCGAGCAGGATCAGCGCCCCGAGGGCGCGGCGGACCGCCGACATGGCCGGCAAGGGTATCGAGGACCAGCCATGATGGCCGTGATGAATGGCACGCTCGGCGTCCATCAGGTGCGGGCGTTGAACACGGCGACAGCGTCGACGAACAAGATCCACGACGACGCCGTGGCCAGGACGTACGGGTTCCGCGGTGGACTCGTGCCGGGCGTCGACGTCTACGCCTACATGACCCACGTGCCGGCCCGTGAGTGGGGCGTCGGGTGGCTGGCGGGAGGCACGATGTCGGCGCGCTTCGTGACGCCGGTATATGACGGGCACCGCGTGACCGTCACGGGCGCCCTCGACGGCGAGGGCATCAGCCTCGAGGTCGTCGATGCCGGCACGGTGTGCGCCACCGGCCGTGCCGGGCGTGATCCCGCCGTCGACGGGCGGCCGCCGCCACCCGAGGCGCCGCTGCCCGCCGATCCGCCGCCAGCGTCGCCCGCCGCCCTGCGCACGGGCACCGTGCTCGGCACGGTCCGCGACGTCTTCGACGCCGCCGCCCACGCCGGCTATCTCGCCAACGTCCGCGAGACGTTGCCGTGGTACGCCACCGAAGGCGTCGCCCATCCCGGCTGGCTGCTGCGGTTGGCCAACGCGGCCCTCGCCCGCAACGTCGTGCTCGGCCCGTGGATCCACGTCTCGTCCGACGTCACGCTGCTCGGCACGGTGCACGACGGCGACGAAGTGGCGGCGCGGGCGGTCGTGGTCGACGAGCGCGAGCGCGCCGGTCACCGCTTCGTGACGCTCGACGTGGCGATCACGTCCGCCACCCGGCTCGTCCAGCGGGTGACCCACACTGCCATCCATACGCCCCGCCGCCGCGACGGCTGATCACCGCCGATCTGGGCGGGATTCGTATCTGGGCGGGATTCGTCCCGGAATCCGAGACGATTCCCGCCCAGTTCGCGGGGCATGCTCGAGCCCCTGCGCCCCCAACCATCCGAGTGCGATGCGCGGGCCTGGCCGTCGCACCGCACTCGGATGCAGGAGACACTCCGATGAACGTCACACGATGCCGACAGCCGTGAAGGCCTTCTCGATGGCCTGCACCTTGCGGTTGCGGGTACGGGCCGGGTCGCGGCGAAACAGCGTGCGCGCGCTGGTCACGACCGCCCGCCGGCTGTCGCTGAACTGCGACGTCCGCGACAGGTGCTGGGTGAGCGCGACGTAGAACACGGCGGCGACCTCGGCCGGCGTGAACACCAGCCGGCGCGAGCTGGTGGCGACGAGCATGTTCTGGGCAGCCTTGTTGTGGATCCCGCTGTTGACGTGCACGCCGCCCCAGTCGCCCCGCCGCGTGTTGGGCAGGACCTTGAACTCGTTCATGTGCGCGGGCTGGCCGAAGCGCGCCGGGTTGGCGAGGTCGCGGAACGGTCGGCCGCCGTCGAGCAAGCCCTCGCCGAGCTCCCAGTCCCACACGCGTGGGTCGGGCCGGTCGAGGTTGGACACGATGATCCCGAAGATGTCCGAGTACGACTCGTTGAGCGCCCCCGGTTGCCTGGCGTACTCGAGGCGCGACGTCGAGTCGGTGACCCCGTGGAACATCTCGTGGGCGACGATGTCGATGTTCACGCTGAGCGAGCGGAGGCCGTCGCCGTCGATCGCCTGGCCGTACACCATCTGGCGCAGGTCCGGGCTCCAGAAGGCGTTGAGCCACTCCTTCGGGCGGTCGCTCTCGGCGACGACCACGCAGTTGATGCTCGAGATCATCGGGCTCCCGCGATTGTCGATGTTGTTGCGCAGCAGCACGGTGCGCATGAACTCGGCGACGGCGACGGCGTTCGCCTGGGCGCTGACGGCCGCGGGTGACCAGGCGGGCGGGCTCCTGATCGCCGCGCCCGGGAGGCCGGCGGTGTTCGTCGTCGGGTCGCCGAACCGGAAGTCGAACGTGGCGACGTTGTACGTCGAGTCACGGAGCACGAACGATCGCCCCGACTTCTCGACGCGCATCGAGCGCATCATGCCGAGGCCGTCCTTCGCCTGCTGCACCACCCCGGCCATGCTCGGCGTGCGGGGCAGCTCGGCGACGACCTTGGCGGTGTGGGCGTCGACCACGAAGTCCATGAAGTGCGGCGGCTCGAGCTCCGACGGCCGCCGCCGCCCGCCGCTGCGGAGGATCGACACGGGGACGTCCTCGAGGATGTACACGAGGCGCCACCGCGACCGTGGAGCGTCGAAGTAGTAGTGCAGCCGCGGCACCACACCGTCGAGCTGGGCCCTGTATCCCGGGTGGACGGCCACGGCCTTCACCGCGTCGGACGGCGCCACCGAGGCGACCGGGTCGACACCGGTCGGCGCGCCGAGCGACGAGTCGATGCTGAGCAGCTCGTTGTCCTCGTCCAGCTCGACGGTCACCAGCGTCCCGTAGATCGGGATCCTGTCCAGCGTCTGGCGGAACTTGACGAACCTGGTGCCCGTGAGCGGGACGGTCTCGGTGCCGAGCCGCGTGAAGTCGGTCGCCCGGCCGTCGGATCGAGGCGCGGTGAACGCGGGGAGAGCCGTGCTCTCGAGCGCCTGCTGCAGGTAGCGCCGGGCCACCGTCTCAGGGTCGAGGTCGGCGACCGTCTCACCCCCCGGCAGTGCGAACGCGGGATGACCGGGCTGCTCGGCGTGCAGCGCACTGAACTGCTTCGACGACGCCTCGTCGTGGGCGTGCAGCGAGAACGACGTCAGGCCGTTGGACTCGTCCGGCCCTGTGTGCTGCGGCATCGCAGGCCTCCCTCCGTCGGGTGCTCGTCCGGGCGGCCCCGAGTGCGGTCACACTAGTGAGGATGTCCGATGCTGCAGGGTCGAGATGATCCAACGAGGGCCGGCGATGATCGTGATCGCCGCAGTTCTCGCGGCGTGCTCGAGCGACCGCGACGCAGAGCCGGTCGGGCCGCGACCACCGCCCCCCTCGTCGACCACGGCGGCGAGCACCACGTCGTCCGCTCCGGACGAGTCCGGCGCCACGACGGTCCCGACGGGATCGGCAGTCACGCCGAGCACGCCGGCCGTGCCGACGTCGGTGGCGCCCACGGTCGTGCACGGCGTGGCCGTCGCCGGCACCCTCGGCGAGGCGGAGGCGTCCGGGCCGCCGTTCTCGCAGACGGATCCCTTCTCCGAGGCGGTCCGGCTTGCCGACGGGACGTGTGTCGGCTGGGCCGATTCGCGCGGTGGCTCGACGGCCGGTCTCGCGGTCGGCGCGCCCATCGTGTTGCTCGAGGTCGAGGAGAACCGGGAGATCGGGCACGGGACGATCGACGCCAGCCGGTGGTCCGATGTGTCGGGGGGCGGCCAGCAGTGGAACTGCTTCTTCGACTTCACCGCCACCGTCACCTCGGTCACCACCGTGCCGGCCGAGTTCCGGGTCAAGGTCGGGGCCCTCGAGCCGTGGTTGGCGAAAGCCGACCCGACGGCGCCGACGACGTTCATCGCGTCGGTCAGCACCGACGCCAGCATCGGCCTGATCCCCGGGTGCCCCGCCGTGCCGTCACCATCCACGACCACGCCCGGCTCGACGAGCACGACGGTCCCGGCGGTCACGGCCAGCACTGCGCCGCCGCAGCTCGTCTCGGGATGGAACGCGGTCGGCCAGTACTGGTCCCGCGGCGTGGCCGCGCTGTGTGCCGCCGGGCTGCCGGTCACCGCGATCGCCCGGCCGTGCCGGCCACCGAACGTCGGCAGCGAGTACATCGCCGAGGTCGTCGACTCGGCCGACCCGACCGTGAGCTACGCCAACGGCGCGGCGGTGCCGATCGGCACGGCGGTGTCCGTCAAGGTGGCCACAGGCCACCCGTGCGGCTGAAGGCAGCGCCAGCCCGGCACCAGGCTCGATCTGGGTGCGCAGGGTGCCAACTGTCGTCAGGCATCGCGCCCAGAAGGCGTGATGGCAGCGAACGCGCCCAGATGGCGACCACTGGCCGCGCAGCCGCAAACGATGCTCGATCCCGCCGTGCGGTTTGTACCATCGCCGGGTTGAGCACGATGGAGCCATCGGGTGTGGTGGCGCCGGCTTCGTGGCCGTCCGCCGAATTGTTGGTGATCCCCGCCGGGGGTGTGCTCGTGCGCGAGGGCGACGTCGGCGACGACGTCTTCGAGGTCGTCGCTGGCAGCTTCGAGGTTCTGCGCGGGAGCGCGGCGTGCCGGATCGACGTCGTCGGGCCGGGCGCGATGATCGGCGACATCGGCGCGCTCGCCGGCTCACGGCGCCGGGCGACGGTGCGGGCGCTCGAGGACGCCGAGGTGCGGCGGATCGATCGTGCCGGGTACGAGCGCTGGCTGGCCGAGGACGAGCACCGGCTGCGGGAGATGACGAGCCTCGCCCGCCAGTACATCGACCGCCACGCCGCGATCTCGATCATCACCGAACTGCTCGGCGTCGACGAGACCGCCGCCGCCGAGGTCGTCGGGCTGGCGACATGGGTGCGGGTCGACGCCGGCACGGTCCTGTTCGAGCAGGGTGACGCGTCCGACGCCGGCTACCTGCTGGTGACCGGGCGGCTGGGGGTCGTGCGCGACGGCGAGGTGGTCGGCGAGGTCGCCCGCGGCGAGGTGGTCGGCGAGCTGGGCGTGCTGGAGGCTGCACCACGGTCAGCCACGGTCGTCGCCCTGCGTGACAGCTCGCTGGCACGCTTCGAGCTGGAGGCGTTCAACGCCCTCGCCGGTGCGCATCCGCATCTGCTGCTGCACCTCGTGCGCACGATCGTCGCCCGCGTGAGCCGCTCCAGTCGCGGCAGCGACCGGGCGCGGTCGATCGCCGTCGCCGTCACCGCGCCCGCCGGCAGCGAGCGCCTGCTGGCGACACTCGCCGACGAACTGGCCCGCCACGGAACCACCAGCCACGTCTCGGCAGCGCGGGTCGAAGCGACCCTCGGACGCACCGGGCTCGTCGAGTCTGGCGCCACCGTCGCCGTACCTGCCGTGTCGGAGTTCATCCACGAGGCCGAGACGACGCACGACTACCTGCTGCTCGAGGCCGCTGGCCCCGACTCGCCCTGGACCCACACCGCGCTCACGCTGGCCGACCGCGTCGTCGTGGCGATGAGCGCCGACCCCGACCCGGCCGAGCTGCAGCGCGCCCAGCGGGTGCTCGCCGCGTCTCCCCGCCGCAGCCACGTCGAGCGCTGGCTCGCCGTGCTCCACCCACCTGTCACGGATCACCCGCGGGGAACCGCGGCGATCGCCGACCGGCTCGGCTTCGACCGAGTGGTCCACGTCGGCGCCGGCTCGGACGGCGACCTGCGGCGACTGGCCCGCCTGGTGTCGGGCAACGGCACCGGGCTCGTGCTCGGCGGCGGCGGGGCGCGCGGCTTCGCCCATCTCGGCGTGTGGCGGGCGCTGGTCGAGCTCGGCGTGGACGTCGACGTGATCGGCGGAGCGAGCATCGGCGCGCCGCTCGGTGCGGGGATGGCGTTGCGCATCGCCCCCGCCGACTTCGTGACCATGGCGACGGAGATGTTCCATGACCTCCTCGACTACACGGTCCCCGTGGTGTCGCTCGTCAAGGGCGCCCGCATCACGCGCAACATCACCGCCCAGTACGGCGACTTGGACGTCCGCGACCTGTGGCTGCCGTTCTTCTGCGTGTCGACGAACCTCACGCGGTCGCGCGTCGAGGTCCACAGCCGCGGCGACCTCGCCACCGCGGTCCGCGCCAGCGTGGCGATCCCCGGGATCCTCCCGCCGGTGCCAGTCGGCGGCGACCTGCTCGTCGACGGCGGTGTCCTCAACAACCTGCCATGCGATGTGATGCGGTCGTCGCAGATGGTCAACCGGCTGATCGCGGTCGATCTGTCGCCGCCCGTCGGCCCGAGTGCCACCGACGACTTCGGGCTGTCGCTGTCGGGGTGGAAGGCGCTGCGGGCGCAGGTCGGGTCGCGCCGAGCCCGGTTGCCCGGCGTGATGGCGATCGTGATGCGGGCGATGGTCGCCGGCTCGGTCCGCGATCGCAACCGCCTCATCGCCGACGGCACGGTCGACTGCTATCTCGACCTCGAGCTGCAGGGCGTCAGGCTCCTCGACTTCGAGCGAGTCGCCGAGATCGCCGAGCGTGGATACCAGGCCGCGCGCCCCCGCCTCGCGGCCTGGCTCGCCCAGCCCGCAGGGCCCAGCGCATCCGAGTATCTGCGGCCATCCGAGTAGCGGCGGCCGGCCAGACCCGCGCCGGCTACTCCGATGGCGCGAGCTCGGCGACGCCGAGCGGCTGCTGCGGCTGAGACCGGCGGCGAACCCACCGCCGGCTCGCCGTATGCGTGTGCTAGACGACGCCAGTGGTCGCCGAGCTCTCCCATGTCCGGGCGTCCTACGACCTGGTCGCCGACCGCTATGCCAACGCCGTCAGCGGCGAGCTGGCGCATCGCCCATTGGAGCGGGCTCTGCTCGGCGCACTCCCCGAGCTGGCCGGGGTGCGCACTCGTCCAGGTGTCGTGGCCGATCTCGGCGCCGGGCCCGGCCACGTCGCCGCCTACCTGGGCGCGGCAGGCGTGGCGACGGTGGCGGTCGACATCTCGCCACGGATGGCGGCGATCGCCCGGCGAGACCATGGGGTGGCCGCGGCCGCGGGCTCGCTGACCGCCCTCCCGTTCGCCGACGCGTCACTCGCCGCCGCGGTCGCGTGGTACGTCGTGATCCACCTCAACGACCACGAGCTCGCCGCGGCGGCCACCGAGCTGGCGCGGGTGTTGCGCCCGGGCGGCATCGCGATCGTGTCGATCCATGTCGGCGACGAGGTCCGCCACCTGGACCAGTGGTTCGAGCTGCCCGTCGACCTCGACTTCCGGTTCCGCTCCGTCGAGGCGATCCGATCCGTGCTCACCGGTGCCGGGCTGACGCCGGTGGCGACGCTCGAACGCGAGCCGATCCCGGACGTCGAGGCGCCGACACGCCGCGCCTACGTGGTCGCCCGTCGCTAGCGTTCGCCGGATGACCGTGACCGAGGCGTCGCCGGACCGAGGCTGGCTGGCGCCGGCGCCCGTCGTCGAGCGCGTCGAGCTCGACGCCTCGTCGTGGGTCGACGTCGCACGCGGCTTGGTCGTCCACGCCGACGCTGTCCACGACGAGCTGGTCGCCTCCGTGGCGTGGGAGCAGGGGCGGGTGTTCCGCTACGAGCGATGGGTCGACGAGCCGCGCCTGATCGGAACGCAGTCGGGCGACGAACGCCATCCGGCGCTGGTCGCGGCCGAGGCCTGGATCCGCCGCCGCTACCACGTGACGTTCGCCAGCGTCGCCCTCGTCCAGTACCGCAACGGGCGCGACGGCGTCAGCTTCCACCGCGACCGCGAGATGCGCTGGCTCGACGACACGATCATCGGAGTGCTCACGCTCGGCGCGCGCCGCCCGTGGTTGATGCGGCCGATCTCCGGGCGCCGGCAGGCGATCGAGGACGACGACCTGGCCGACGCCGTCGACCTCGCCCCGGCGAGCGGCGACCTGCTCGTGATGGGCGGGCGCTGCCAGGCGGACTGGCTCCACGCCGTGCCGAAGGTCCGCCACCCGGTCAGGAGCAGGGTCTCGGCGCAGTGGCGCTGGACGTCGCGCCGCGGCCGCCGCGACCCCAACCCGTCGTTCTACGCCCCCCGCCACTTCTCCCGCTGATCCACCACCCGAGACATCCGGCGA
>JBIOUO010000265.1:0-4489 GCA_044867195.1 Ilumatobacteraceae bacterium | reverse complement strand
GTTCTGGATGCGCGACACACCCACGCCGCTGAGCATCGCCTGGTTCGCGGCCGACGGGGCGTTCGTCTCGTCGGCCGACATGACCCCGTGCCTCGAAGGGCCGGACGAGGCCTGCGCCCGTTACTCGGCTGCCGGGCCGTACAGCGACGCGATCGAGGTCGCCGAGGGTGCGCTGCCGGAGCTGTCGATCGGCCCCGGCAGCCACTTGACCGTCCTCGATGCGCCGTGCCAGCCGTGAGCGCGCCGACTGTGACACCCCCTTGCCATGCTCGGGTTCATGAACCCACCGCTACACTCCCAGCGTCATATTCGCCCTGCCCCGAACCGGGGCCCCGGTGTCGGCCACGAGCCGGGTCCGAAGGGAGGTTGAACGCGCATGATGCGTGCGTACGAGCTGATGGTCATCGTCGACGGCGACGTCGACGACCCGAAGGCGCAGGCCTGGATCAAGACCGTGTCCGACGGGATCGCGGCGGCCGGCGGCTCGATCCACGGGCGGCCCGACTGGTGGGGCAAGCGGCAGTTCGCCTATCCGATCAAGCGCAAGGAGACGGGCTACTACCTCGTCGTCGAGGCGGTGGCGCCCCCCGGCTCGCTGGCTGAGCTGGAGCGCACCTTGCGCCTCGCGGACCAGGTCGTCCGCCACAAGCTGATCCGCCTGCCCGACTCCGAGGCCGAGCGCCGCGGCATGACGGGCGTGGCGGGCACCGCCGCCTGACGCGGCACCTCGAAGAAGGAACCACCATGGCAGACAACACCGTCACCCTCGTTGGGAACGTCACCCGCGACCCCGAGCTGCGATACACCACCGGCGGGCGCGGCGTGGCCAGCTTCGGTCTGGCCGTCAACCGTCGCTACCAGGTCAATGGCGAATGGCAGGAGCAGACGTCGTTCTTCAACGTCGTTGCCTGGGGCACGCTCGGCGAGAACACCGCGGCGTGCATCACGAAGGGCACCCGCCTCGTCGTCGCCGGGCGCCTCGAGCAGCGTTCGTGGGAGACCCAGGAGGGCGAGAAGCGCACGGTCGTCGAGGTCATCGCCGACGAGCTCGGCCCGAGCCTGCGCTGGGCCCAGGCCCACGTCGAGAAGACGTCCCGCACCGGACCCGACGGGGGCGCGGCGCCGGCTGCGGCGCCCAGCGGCGCCCCGCGAGCACCCGATCCGATCTACGGCGACGAAGAGCCGTTCTGACACGCAGCGAGGCGCATATGGCGAGCAAGAAGAACCGAGCGCGGCAGTCCAAGGACGTCGCGCCGCGCAAGTACAAGAAGAAGACCAGCGCGCTGATCACCGAGCAGGTGCAGTACGTCGACTACAAGGACGTCGATCTGCTCTCGCGCTTCATGAGCGACCGGGCCAAGATCCGCAACCGCCGGGTGAGCGGCAACGACGTCCAGCAGCAGCGTGAGGTGGCGGCGGCGATCAAGATCGCCCGTGAGATGGCGCTGCTGCCCTACGCCCGCCGGGTCTCCACCCAACGCACCCGGCCGCCGCGCGACGGCCGTCCGGGTCGCGAGCGCGAGGGCGACGCGCGCGTCGACGCCGATCTCGAGGCCGGCGGGACCGACGGCGACCAGGGCGCGGACGTCGAGGATCGTGACGCGGCCGACGCGTCGACCGAAGCGGCGGAGTGATGAAGCTCATCCTGCGCACCGATCTCGACGGCCTCGGCAAGCGCGGCGACATCGTCGACGTCGCACCGGGTTACGGCCGCAACTACCTGCTGCCGCGCGGCTACGCGTTGCGGGCGACCGAAGGCGCCGTCGAGCAGGCAGCCAAGATGCGTCGCGCACGCGACCTGCGCGACGCCCACGACCGCGAGGCGGCCCAGACGATCGCCACGAGGCTCGTGCCCAAGGTGATCGAGATCCGCGCCAAGTCGGGGACCGAGGGGAGGCTCTTCGGCTCGGTGACGGTGGCCGACATCATCGAGGCCGTTCGCGACCAGACGGGTGTCGCGCTCGATCGGCGGCAGGTGACCAGCGAGCCGATCAAGACCTTGGGCCAGCACATGGTGACGGCGAAGCTGCACGGCGACGTCTCGTTCCCCATCACCGTCGAGATCGTCTCGGCGTGACAACGATGGGGTGTGGCGATGTCGCCCACATCCCATCCACAGCGCAGTCCACACCAGACGGCGTCGTTATCCCCGCGATTGGCGGCTTCGTCCACTGGCGCCTCACATGACCGCCCTGGGAGGGTGGCCTGATGGAGCGGGGGTACGCACGGCGGTCTGACCGCGGTGAGTCCCGCCGCCCCAGCGGTGGGCGCATCCCGCCGCACAACCTCCAGGCCGAGGAGTCCGTGCTCGGCGCGGTCCTCCTGTCGCGCGACGCGATCGGGGCCGTCAGCGAGCAGGGGCTGCAGCCCGAGGACTTCTACCGCCCGGCTCACCAGCACATCTTCGACGCCGTGCGGGCGCTGTACTCGACCGGTGCGCCGGTCGACACGATCACGGTCGCCGACGAACTCCGCCGTGCCGGGCTGCTCGACCAGATCGGCGGCACCGAGGTGCTGCACGCGCTGCAGAACGCCACGCCGGCGATCTCCAACGCCGCCCACTACGCACGGATCGTCCAGGACACGTCGGTCCTGCGCCGGCTGATCCACGTCGCCGGCGACATCGCCGAGCTGGCGTACAGCGAGCCCGACGACGTCACCAAGGCGGTTGACGAGGCCGAGTCGCGGGTCTTCCGGGTTGCCGAGGAGCGCGTGACGGACTCGACGCAGCCGATCAGTGAGTCGATCAAGGGCGTGATGGATCGGCTGGAGGAGACGTTCGCGCGAGGCGACACGATCAGCGGGACGGCCACCGGCTACCACGACCTCGACGAGTTGCTGTCGGGCCTCCAGGCGTCGACGTTGAACATCGTCGGAGCACGGCCGGCGATGGGCAAGACGGCGTTCGGGCTCGGCATGGCCGTGCACATCGCCCAGACGACGGCAAAGCCGGTGCTCGTGTTCTCGCTGGAGATGGGCCACCACGAGCTGACGCAGCGAATCCTGGCCAGCGAGGCGAAGGTCGACTCGATGAAGATGCGCAACGGTCGCCTCAGCGAGGCCGACTGGGGCCTGATCGGGCGGGCGATCGGGCGCCTGGAGGTGCCGCTGTTCCTCGACGACAACCCGCGCGTGACGGTGATGGAGATCCGCGCCAAGGCCCGCCGCCTGAAAGCTCGCCACGGTGGGCTGGCGCTGATCGTGGTCGACTACCTGCAGCTGATGACCGGTGGGGGGACGGCGGAGAACCGCCAGCTGGAGGTCAGCGAGATCAGCCGCAACCTGAAGATCCTGGCTCGTGAGCTGGAGGTGCCGATCGTCGCCCTCAGCCAGCTCAGCCGCAACCTCGAGTCGCGCGCCGACAAGCGGCCGATGCTGTCGGACCTGCGCGAGAGCGGCTCGCTCGAGCAGGATGCCGACGTCGTGATGTTCCTGTACCGCGACGAGGTCTACAACGCCGAGTCGCCGGACAAGGGGTCGGCCGAGGTGATCGTCGCCAAGCACCGCTCCGGTCCGATCGGCATCAAGCGCCTCGTGTTCCTCAGCCAGTACACCCGCTTCGACAACGCGGCCCGCGGTGTGTAGCCCGAACGTGGTGTCGGGACGCAGTGAAGATCGGAGGGAGCAACGTGTCTGACGCGGCAGAGACGGCCAGGTCAGGTCGGGCCCTCGTTCTCGGCGGTGGTGGCGTGGCGGGGATCGCGTGGATGACCGGGCTCGTGGCGGCGTGGGCCGGGCAAGGGCTCGCACTGTTCGCAGACGCCGACCTGGTGGTGGGGACGTCGGCGGGTGCCTCGTTCGCGGCCCAACTCGGGACTCATCCGATCGAGGAGCTGTTCGGCCGGCAGGTCGATCCCGTCCTGCAAGTGCGCGAGGCGGTACCGGCCACCGATCCGGCCGCGATCCTGCCACGCATGGCGGAGATCGCGGCGCAGCGCGACCGGCGGGCCGCGCTCGACAGCCTGTTCGCTCTGTCCGCGACCAGCTCTTCCGACCCCGTGCCCAGGCGACGCGTGATCGAGGCGCGACTCGATGGGGCCGACTGGCCCGAACAGCGTCTCCTGGTCACCGCAACCGGCCGTCAGGGCCGCGTCGTGTTCACGCGAGGCGATGTGTCCCTGGAGGAGGCGGTGGCCGCCAGCTGCGCCGTCCCGGGCGTGTGGCCTCCGGTCTCGATCGGCGGCGAGCTGTTCATCGATGGGGGCGTCGTGAGCTCGACCAACGCCGACCTCGCGGCACCGTTCTCCACCGTGCTCGTGCTCGAGCCGGGAGTGATCCCGCAGCGGCCGTCGCCCGCGGTTGAGGCCGTGCTCCGTCGCGCCCTCGTGGTGCGGCCGGACGAGGCCAGTCAAGCAGCGTTCGGGCCGAATCCGCTTGACGCCTCCACTCGCGAACCAGCGGCGCGCGCCGGTCGGGCCCAGGGGATCGCCACCTGTGAGGAGGTGCGCGTGTTCTGGCGCGGCGGTCCCGACCGAGACTGCTGATGAGG
>JBIOUO010000264.1:0-9201 GCA_044867195.1 Ilumatobacteraceae bacterium | reverse complement strand
CCCCCCCCCCCCCCCCCCCCCCCCCCCCCCCCCCCCCCCCCCCAGCCGGTCGATCCAGCTTGGCTAGTCGACCGACAGCAGGTTGGGTGCCGGCCGGAGGCCGGCTCGTTGCACTCAGCGGGAAGGCTCCGCCTTTCCGCTGAAGCACTAGAGGTAGCGGCGCTTCACGAGTCCCTGGTAGGCGGCGAAGCCCCAGATCGGGGGGAGGTAGAAGCTGACGAGCCGGTAGGCGATGGCGATGGCGAACGCCGTCTCCGACGGCAGGCCGGCTGCGGTCAGGCCCCAGGTCAGCCCGGCCTCGGACACGCCGATCCCGCCGGGAATCGGGAGCAGCCCGGCGAAGAGCGAGACGACGGTGTTGATCAGCAGCAGCTCCGACAGCGGCACGGGCGCGCTGAACGCGATGCAACATGCCGACAGGGCGACGGCGAACAGGACCTGGCTGAGCAGGTTGCCCCCGAATAGCTGCAGCACCTTGACCGGCGAGCGCAGGACGCGCAGCGCGGCACGAGCCTGGTGGTACGCGTCGACGACCCGGGTCCGAATCGGCCGCACCGCGACGACGAGCACGACCGCGACGACGACGATGACGGCGATGACGATCAGGACGACCGACGACAGACCGCTCGTGTCGGACAGGTCCGATGACAGCCCGAGGTCGAGATCGGCGACGAAGAACATCGTCAGGAAGATGCCGATCTGGACGATGAACCCGGACACCGAGTCGATCCCGCTCGCCGACACCGCGGTCGCCGGGCGCACGCCCACCCGCTCGAAGTAGCGGATGGTGACCGCCAGGCGTGCCGCGGTGCTGGGGATCGCCAGGTTGACGTAGCAGATCGCGAAATGCAGCGCGACGAGGGGGCCGAACGCCAGCGGTTGCTCGAGGGAGCCCATCGTGCTGAGCGCGTTGGCGATGCGCGGCAGCTGGGCGAGGATCAGGGCGAACACCAGCCACCACCACTTCGCGTCGCGCAGCTCGTCGGCGAACGTCGCCAGGTCGAGATCACCGAACAGCCCGATCAGCGCATAGGTGGCGAATGCCAGCAGGGCGAGGTTGACGAGCGACCCGGCGGTGACGCGGCGCAACTTGATCAGCGGCTGCTCAGGTGCGCCGAGCGCGTTGCGCAGATGATCGCGGACGTCGTCGAGGTCGATGTCCCCGGCATCGAGGGCGTCGCGCACGCTGCCGACCAGCGCCGGCGCCTGGAGATAGGGCAGCACGCCGAGCAGCCCGTCGTCGCCCAGCGCGCGCCGGGCGGCCGCTCCGGCCCGCTCCTCGCCGACGAGCAGGATTCCCAGCGCCAGCAGCTGGGCATCGTCTTGGCGCCGGTCGGCGGCCGATTCGGCGACCGCCGCGGCGGCGAGGTCGCCGAAGCCGAGCGAGCCGTCATCGCGCGCCACGATCCGGTCGAGATCCAGCCGCCGCAATGTGATCCCGGCGTCGTGAAGGCGGTCGAGGTCGCGCCACACGCCGTCCAGCGCCTCGTCGCTCGGTGCCGGCATCTGCTCGCGCAGCGGGACACCCTCGGGTCGGACGACGACGAGCGCGTCGCCTAGCCCGGCGCTGCCGGCCGTGACGAGCTGGGGCGTGCGGACGCCCGCCCGCTCGGCAAGCAGGGTGATGAACCCCTCGTGCTCGACGAGCTCGATGCGGCTGAGACGCGCCGTCCGTCTCGAGCTGCGGTACCACAGCAGGCGCCAGAGGTTGGCCAGCAGCTGGGCGTCCCACGCGTCGCGCCCGTAGACCTTGACCGCGATCGGCCCGGTGGCGTCGGCACCGACGAACCGCACCACCCCCTCGGCCGCGCCCGGGGCTGGCTCCAGCTTGGACACGTGCACGCCGAGCTCGCCCAGCGCGAGCCGGATCCGCGAGGCCGTCGGTCGCCCACCCGGCGAACCGACCGCGAGGTGAACGAGCGTCGCGGCCAGCAGGCCGATGGCGAGCGCGACCAGGGCGCCGCTGCAGCGGGCGGCGCCGAGGAACATCGACGCCACCACCTGCCCGCCAAGCAGCCAGCGGCCGAGATGACGGAACGGCCGGCTGAGGTGCGGCGAGGGGACCGAGATCGCCGCCGCGGCGATCGTGATCGCGGCCGGCGGGAACGCCGGCGGTCCATTGACATCGGCGAACTGCCGGAGCGTCGCCCATGTGTCGTCCGTGGCGATCGCGGCGACGATCAGCGCGATCACGACGGAGACGGCGACGCCCACGACGATGTCCCTCGCCAGGGTGGGTCGTCGCCGAACGAGGGCGAGGAGCAGCAGCGCGGCGGACCAGACCACCGGTGCCCAGACCAGGGCCAGCCAGAGCGGGTCGAAGAACGACGGGAACTTCTCGAGGAAAGTGGTGAGTGCGTCGTCGAGATCGCCGGCGACGCTCGCCGCCACCGTGATCATGATGATCGCGAGCAGACTGGCGATAGCCGCGGCGAGGTCCGTCGGGCGCCGCCCGCGCGGGTCGTCCGGGGCCGACGCGAACAGCTGCACGCCGAGAGGTCGTTCGGCACGGGCCGTGCCGGTGGAGCTCGGCATGCGCGAATCGTAGGAGCGATCGCCCGGACCGATCGGGGATCAACCCAGCCGATGCTCACCACCATCAGGGGACACGCGAGACTCCGGGGATGCGGGAGACGGAATCAACAGTCAGTCCACAGCCAGATGACGACGTCACGCTCGAGCCGCCACCATCCGAGGCCGAGCCGGCGGCGCCAGCACGCCATCAGGCGCGCACGGTCGTGGCTGCGGTCCTCGGCGTGCTCGCGGTGATCTCGCTCGTGCTCAGCGTGGTCTCGGTCTGGGCTCGCAACACCGTCACCAACAGCGACAGGGTCGCCAACCTGGCTGGTGATGCGCTCGCCGAGCCCGACGTGCAGAGCGGGCTGGCAACGTATCTGACCGACCAGCTGTTCACGTCGATCGACGTCACAGCGGAGCTGCAGGACCTGCTGCCGACCCAGCTCGATCGTTTCGCCCCGGCGCTGTCGGGCGCGGCCGAGAGCGCGGTCCAGGCCACGCTCACCAAGGTGCTCGGCAACGAGGACGTCGAGCGGGTGATGAAGGAGGCGGTGAAGCGCGCCCATCGCCGTGCGGTCGAGTTGCTGCGGGGTGACGGGCTCGTCGACGGCGTGTCGGTCGAGAACGGTGAGGTGAGCGTGAACCTGCTCCCGCTCGCCAGCCGCGCGCTGACCACGCTGCAGGGGCTCGGCGTCCTCCAGCGCGTCGACCTACCGACGTTCACAGCCGAGGGCGACCCCCAGCAACAGATCGCCGAGCTGTCGAGCGCGCTCGGCCGGGATCTGCCCGCCGACTTCGGACAGCTGGTCGTCTACCGCAGCGCGTCGGTCGAGTCGGCGCAGCAGGCGGTCCAGGACGCCCAACGGATCGTCGTGGTGGCGCGCCGGGCGCTCGTGCTCGTGCTCCTGTTGACGGTCGCGCTGATCGTGGCGACGATCATCGTCGCTCCCCGGCGGTGGCGAGCCGTGCTCGTGCTCGGGCTCGGCGTGGCGGCGACGATGGCGCTGTTGCGCTCAGCCGTGCGGGTCGTGGTCGCCGAGGCGCCGAACGTGGCGACGAGACCGGGTGCCCGGGCGGCGATCGAGGCGATGGTCTCCGGCGCGTCGACGAGCCTGATGCGCCTCGCCGGCGTGGCGCTGCTGCTCGGGCTCGGGGCCGTCGCCGCCGCCCTCCTCGTGCGCCACTGGCGCCGCGCCGACCTCATCCTCGTCGTCGCCGTCGTGGTCGGTGCGATCGTCGTCGCGGTCATCGGTCTGTCGTTGTGGTCGCTCCTGGCCGGCATCGCCGTCGCCGTCGCCGTTCCGTTCGTCGCCCGCGCCGCGTTCCCCGCCCGAGCACAGCCGCCTGCTCCCGTGGCGAGCTGACCCGACGTCCGGCTTCGGGGGTCCCCCGCCCTGGGGGCCGCCCTGTGCTATTCCTGGGCTCCGTCACGCCCCAGCGTCGTCAGAAAGGGAGGGTGCTGAATGTCCGTCCTCGCGGCTGAGTGGGGAACCGGCCAGGTGCTCTGGTCGTTTCTCTGGTTCTTCCTGTTCTTCATCTGGATCTGGGTCGCGATCATGGTCTTCGTCGACATCTTCCGGAGCCGGGACCTGTCTGGATTGGCCAAGGCACTGTGGATCATCCTCGTCATCCTGCTGCCCTACTTCGGCGTGTTCATCTACCTCATCGTCCGCGGCCACAAGATGGGCGAGCACGCGGCCGAAGATGCCAAGGCGCAGGATGCGGCGTTCCGCCAGTACGTCCAGCAGGCGACCGGTAGCAGCGCCACTAGTACGGCCGACGAGCTCGCCAAGCTGGCCCAGCTGCGCGACCAGGGCGTGCTGAGCGAGGAGGAGTACTCCCAGGCGAAGGCGCGGGCGCTCGCCTAGCGACCCGCCGCCCGAGCGCGCCGAGTCGACCGGGATCCGGGCGCTTGTCGAGCGCAGCCGGGCCCGCGTCGAAGCCGGCCAGGCGCGGGCGAGCGAGCTGCTCGAGCGCCATCGTGACCACCCGCTCGTCGACGCCACGCTGCGCATCATCGACCGCGATCGCGAGTGCGCCGGTTCGGTCGTCGGCAGCGCGCTGGCGTTCCGGTTGTTCCTGTTCTTCGTCCCCGTCCTGCTGTTCGTAGTCGGGCTGACCGGGTTCCTCGCCCAGGTCGTCGAAGAGGAGGATGTCCACGAGGCGGGGATCACGGGAACGCTCGCCGCGCAGATCGGTCAGGCGCTGGAGCAGCCGACCACCGCCCGTTGGTTGGCCATCCTCATCGGGTTGTTCGGGATGGCCACGACGGGTCGCACGCTGAGCAAGGTGATGGTGCAGGCCAGCTGCCTGGCCTGGCGCCTGCCGATCACGCGCAAGGCACCGGTCCGGCTGATCGGCGCCGTCGTCGGGCTGATCGTCGCCGTGGCCATCGTCGCCGCAGCGATCAACCGGGTTCGCCAGGAGCTGGGCATCGGGGCAGCCGGCCTGTCGTACATCGCGGCGTTCGCCGTCTACCTCGTGGCGTACGTCGTGCTGACGTTCCTGTTGCCGCGGGGCACGACGGATCCGGGCGCCCTGCTCCCCGGCGCCGTGCTGGTCGCGGCCACGACCGTCGGCCTCCAGGCGCTCAGCCAGCTCTACCTGCCCGGTCGCTTCGACCGCGCGTCGCAGCTGTACGGGGCCGTCGGAGCGACGATCGTGGTCCTCGGCTGGTTCTTCATCCTCGGGCGGGCGATCGTGCTGGCGATGGCGGTCGACGCGGCAATCTACGAGCGCTTCGGCAGCATCAGCCAGCTCGTGTTCGGCTTGCCCGTGCTGCGCACGATTCCCCGGCGGTTCGCCTGGTTCCGCCGCTTCTTCCAGCTCGACGAGTGAGCCCCCGCCTCGCCCAGCGATCGTGCTGGTCAGCGCGGTCGCGGCACCGTCGCCCAGACCGTCTTGCCGCCGGGGAACGGCGAGACGCCCCAGGCCCCCGCCACGCGGTCGACGATGCGCAGCCCGAGCCCCCCGACACGTGTCGGGTCCGGCCGCTGCATCATCGGCAGCTCGTCGCCCGAGTCGGTCACCGACAGCTGCACGTCACCGTCATCGTCGACCGCGGCGCGGACCACCACCTCGCCGAGCCCGTGGCGCAGGGCGTTGGACGCCAGCTCGCTGAGCACGAGGAGGGCGTCGTCGGCATGATCCGACGTGACCCGCTCGGCGAGGAAGCCCTGCAGCCAGTGCCGGGCGTCGGACGCTGAGCGCAGGTCGCGTGGCAGCACCGTCATCGCGTGGTCGGCGCGCTCGTCACGGCGCACGTCGAACCATTGGCGCGGTGGGGGTGTCGTCGGCATGGAAGTGACATTCTCGCCCACCGGCGGGTGCCTGTGGGCCACGCCGGTGCGGCGCCGGATCGAGTCGATCGCGACCTACCGTGGCTGGATGCCAGAGATCGCGTCCGTCGCCACCACCGCAACCGGCCGCCCGGTCGAGCCGCCCCTCGACCGCCGCCTCGACCAGTACCGCAGAGAGCTGACCGGCCACTGCTACCGCATGCTCGGGTCGGCGTTCGAGTGCGAGGACGCGGTGCAGGAGACGATGATCCGGGCCTGGCGCTCGTACGACTCGTTCGAGGGCCGATCGTCGTTGCGCTCCTGGCTGTACCGCATCGCCACCAACGTCTGTCTCGACATGCTCGGCAGCCGCCAGCGGCGGGCCCGCCCGATGGACCTCGGCGAGCCACAGGTCGCCGAACGGGCCACGCTGACCACCCGCGGTGAGGCGACGTGGATCGAGCCGATCCCCGACGGGCGCGCCGTGCCTGACGACGACCCGGCGGAGGCGGCGATCGCCAAGGAGTCGATCCGCCTGGCGTTCATCGGCGCGTTGCAGCACCTGCCGCCGAAGCAGCGGGCCGTGCTGATCCTGCGCGAGGTCCTGCGATGGAAGGCCGAGGAGGTCGCCGAGCTGCTCGACACGACCGTCGCCTCGGTCAACAGCGCGCTGCAGCGGGCACGGGCGACGCTGGGGGACCACGGTCTCGACGTCGCCGCCGTCAGCTCCCCACGCGACGACGAGGAGGCAGATCTGGCGAGCCGCTACGTCGACGCCTTCGAGCGCTACGACATGGCGTCGCTGACCGCGCTGCTGCACGACGACGCGACGCTGTCGATGCCGCCCTACGACCTGTGGCTGCAGGGCGAGCGCGACATCGTCGGGTGGCTGGTCGGCCCGGGCCACAAATGCCGTGGATCACGCATGGTCCCCGTCGCCGCCAACGGCTCTCCGGCGTGGGGCCAGTACCGTCGGAGCGAGTCAGGGTCGGGGTACGACGCGTGGGCGCTGGTCGTCCTCGAGACGGGCGGGGGCAAGGTGGCGGGGATCAACTCGTTCCTCGACACCGACCGCCTCTTCCCCCTCTTCGGCCTCCCGCCGCACCTCGACTGATCCCTCGACTGAGGCCCCGCCGGCCGCGACGCGGTACACAGGGCGGATGGATCGATCCCTCCTGGACCTGACGGACAAGGTCGCCGTGATCACAGGCGGCAGCCGCGGCATCGGCAAGGCGATCGCCTTCGCCTACGCCGAGCACGGCGCCGACGTGGTGATCGCCAGCCGCAAGCTCGACAACTGCCAAGCGGTGGCCGACGAGATCGCCGCCAAGACCGGCCGCGCCACGCTTGCGGTCGGCACCCATGTCGGGCGCTGGGCGGAGTGCGACGAGCTTGCCGACACCGTGCTCGAGCGCTTCGGGCGCTGCGACGTGCTGGTCAACAACGCCGGCATGTCCCCGCTCTACGACAAGGTGACCGACATCACCGAGGAGTACTACGACAAGGTGTCGGCGGTGAACCTCAAGGGGCCGTTCGCGTTGAGCCTGCGCCTCGGCGGGTACATGGTCGACCACGACGGTGGGTCGATCGTCAACGTCTCGACGGTCGGCTCGATCCGCCCGACGCGCAACGAGATCGTGTACGCGATGGCCAAGTCGGGCCTCAACGCGATGACGATCGCCCTCGCCGACGCGTTCGGCCCCAAGGTGCGCGTCAACTGCATCCTGCCGGGGGCGATCCTCACCGACATCTCCAAGGCGTGGAGCCCCGAGACGATCCGTGCCGCGCACGTCAACCCGATGGGCCGGGCCGGGTATGCCGAGGACTTCCCCGGTGCCGCGCTGTTCTTCGCCAGCGACGCGTCGGCGTGGATTACCGGCACCTGCCTGCGCGTCGACGGCGGCGCCGGCCGCCAGCTCGGGCTGTGATTCCGTGATGGGCGAGCGCGTCGCCTACGACGAGTTCGGGCTGTTCGCCGACAACGCCGCCGAGTTCGGGCTCCCCTACGACCGCCCGCCGATCGTGCGCCGCGACTCGGTGGCGACGGACGACGGCCGGCGGATCAGCGCGCTGGTGTGGGGTGAGCAGGCGCCGGAGCTGGTGTTCCTCCACGGCGGGGCGCAGAACGCCCATACCTGGGACACCGTGGCGATGGCGCTCGACCGCCCGCTGGTGGCGATCGACCTGCCGGGTCACGGCCACTCTGACGGCGGCCGGCGCGGCCAGCTCGATCTCACCGCCAACGCGGCGGACGTGGCGGCAGCCATCCGGGCGCTCGCACCGCGCGCCCGCGCCGTGGTCGGCATGTCGCTCGGCGGGTTGACGACGCTGGCCCTCGCCCGCGACGCGCCGGAGCTGGTGGCTGCCGCCGTGCTCGTCGACGTCACGCCGGGTGTCAACGCCGACAAGGCCAAGGCGATCACGGCGTTCGTCGACGGGCCGGCGTCGTTCCCGAGCTTCGACGCGCTGCTGGCGCGCACGATGGAGCACAACCCGACGCGCAGCGAGGCATCGCTGCGGCGAGGCATCCTGCACAACGCGGTACAGCGCGACGACGGCACCTGGGTGTGGCGCTACGCCCGCCACCGCCAGGAGGGCTCCGGGGTCGAGCGGCCGGCGATCGACCACCACGATCTGTGGGACGTTGTCTCCGGGCTCACCGTTCCACTGCTGCTGGTGCGCGGCATGCGCCCGCAGTCGGTGGTCGACGACGCCGACGAGTCCGAGCTGCTGCGCCGGCAACCGGGGGCGAAGGTCCTTCGCGTCGCCGAGGCCGGCCACAGCGTCCAGGGCGACACGCCGCTCGAGCTCGCGCGCATCATCGACGACTTCGTGGCCTAGCGTGATCGCGGTGGCGGATGACATCACCGACGACGAGCTCACCGCATTGGCGCTGGCCGCCGACCCCGACATCCCGGTCGGCGACGACGCCGTCCCGCTGGCGGCCGTCGGCGGCGACCACGGTCTGTTGCCGGCGTGGTACATGCCGGCGCCGATCGCTCGCGGCGGTTCCCGCCGCCGGCGGGTCGTCATCGCGGGGGTGATCCTCGCCCTGCTCGTCGTCAACGGCGCCGGGCTCTGCGTGACGTCAGGGTTCGCCGAGATCGCCTGGTAGCCGGATCGCCTAGTAGCCGGACGCGCACGGGCCGAGCAACGTTGGCGAAACGCTGCGGCGGGCGCCGGGGGCCCGCGATCGGCGGCCGGTACCCTCGTCTCATGCCCGAGATCGACAAGACCGATACGGAGTGGCGTGACCTCCTGAGCGCGGAGCAGTACGCCGTGCTGCGCCAGGCCGGTACCGAGCGTCCGTGGACGGGCGCGCTGTTGCACAACCACGACGACGGCACGTACTCGTGCGCGGCGTGCGGCGCCGAGCTGTTCGACTCCTCGACCAAGTTCGAGTCGG
>JBIOUO010000263.1:0-2828 GCA_044867195.1 Ilumatobacteraceae bacterium | reverse complement strand
AGTACCGCAACGACCGCACCAAGCTCAACGAAGAGATGATGAAGCTCTACCAGGAGCACAAGGTCAACCCGATGGCCTCGTGCCTCCCGTTGCTGGCCCAGATGCCGGTCTTCATCATCATGTTCCGAATCCTCCACGGCCTGACGTACAAGCCGATCGGCGCCACGAAGCCGATCGTGCGCGGTGTGTACGTCGGCGCCGGCCAGGACGTGCCGGCGACGCTGGGATTCGTGCCCCGCTACATCTCCCATTCCAGCGACCTGTACCAGAGCCTGTTCGGGCAGACCGAGATGAACGCGTGGAGGCTCAACCTCGCCATCTCTCCTGCCCGGGCGCTGTCGGAGAGCTTCGCCACCGGGCTGATCTACGCCGTGCTCGTGGTCGTCTTGGCCGGGCTGTACTTCCTCCAGCAGCGGATGGTCGCCGCCCGCGCCGCGGTGAGCCCGACGATGTCGCCGGCGCAGCAGAAGATGATGCAGTACCTGCCAGTGGTCTTCGCCATCTTCCAGGTCTTCTTCCTCGCCGCCCTGATTATCTACTACATGGCGCAGGCCGTGCT
Source organism: Ilumatobacteraceae bacterium (assembly GCA_044867195.1). GTDB lineage: Bacteria > Actinomycetota > Acidimicrobiia > Acidimicrobiales > Ilumatobacteraceae > JALZMG01. The sequence goes on along the minus strand of JBIOUO010000263.1, from coordinate 2,269 downwards.
GCGCATCGGCCAGCAGGCGTACATCACGCGCCGCTTCTACGGCCACGAGGAGGCGCTGGGTCGCCAGGCGCAGCGGGCGGGCAACGAAGCACGCGAGCTGGCCAAGAACGATCCCGGCACCAACGGCGACGGCAAGCAGGGCGGGTTCTTCGCCCAGCTCCGCCAGCAGACCGCGCCGCCCTCGGGCGACGGGACGGCGAAGGGGGCCAAGCCGGCGAAGGGGGTCAAGGGCGCGATCGACGCCACCAGCACCTCGGCCCCGGCGGCCAACGCCGGGGCGTCAAGCTCGAAGCGGACGACGCCACCGAAGGGCCGTCCGACGCCCTCGGGCAAGTCGCCGCCGCGGCCAACATCGAAGTCGCAGCCGGGACGGCCGGGAGGGCCGCGCGCCAAGAACAGCGGCAAGCGTCGACGCTGAGACGGCAGCGGGCGGCTGAGGGCGCGGCACGATGCCGCGTCGATGAACGGAGTGGACGATGGAGTGGGTGGAAACGACAGCGCGGACGGTGGAGGAGGCCAAGGAGCTGGCCCTTGACCAGCTCGGCGTCGTCGCCGACGAGGCAGAGTTCGAGGTTCTGGCCGAGCCCAAGCAGGGTCTGTTCGGACGGCTGCGCGGTGAGGCCCGCGTCCGGGCGCGGGTGCGGCCGGCGCCGGCCCGTCCGAAGCAGGACCGCCGCCGGGGTCGGCGTCCCGACGGCGACCGCAACGACGACGCGACCAGCGATCGTGGCGACGAGGCCGGCCCGCCGCCGGCTGAGGAAGCGCCGCCGCCCGCCCGCAGTGGCACCCGGCGCGCCGGACGCCGGGGGCGGGGTCGCGGTCGCCAACCCGTCGGCAGCGCCACCACCACGACCGACGACGGCTCGGTGGCCGTTGACGACGCCCGTCTCGACGAAACCGGAGGAACCGCCATGTCCGCCTCATCCGCTGTGCCTGCCGACGACCGTGCACCAGCTGTGTCGGCCGCCGACATCGAGTCGGTGCGCCACGCGGCCGTGGCGTTCGTCAGCGGGCTGAGCGAAGCGTTCGGCTTCGATGCCGCCGTCGAGGCGACGGTGGAGGGCAACGAGATCGACGTCCAGGTCGGCGGATCGTCGCTCGGCCTGCTGATCGGTCCGGGGGGCCGCACGTTGCTGGCGATCCAGGACCTCGCCCGGGTGGCCGCTCAGCGGCGACTCGGCGACCACGAGACGCGGCTGCGCGTCGACGTCGCCGGCTACCGGGACAAGCGGCGCCAGGCGCTGGAGCGCTTCGCCGCGACCGTCGCCGCGCAGGTGCGGGAGTCCGGTGTCGCCCGGTCGCTGGATCCGATGCCGTCCGCCGACCGCAAGGTGCTGCACGACGCGCTGGCAGCGATCGACGGGGTCTCGAGCCGCTCAGAGGGCGAGGACCCGAACCGCCGCGTGGTCGTCACCCCGGCGTGACGTGCGGCGACCCGGCGCTGCGGTCGGCGCTGGCGGCGTCGCAGCGACTGGGGATGCTCGGCGACCGGCCGATCGACGATGTGATCGAGCATTCCCGGGCGTTCGTCGCCGCCCTGGCCGGCGTTCAGGGGACGGTCGCTGACCTCGGTGCGGGCGGTGGGGTGCCCGGGCTGGTCGTGGCCAGCGCCCGCCCGGATCTGCGCGTCGTGTTGATCGAGCGCCGCGCCGCGCGGGTCGATCATCTCCGCCGGCTGATCCGCCGGCTCGGCCTCGCCGAGCGAGTATCGGCGCTGCTTGCCGACGCCACGCGGGCCGAGCTCGGCGAACCCGTCGACGCGGTGACGGCTCGCGGCTTCGGGCCACCCGCCACGACGCTGCGGGCGGCGACCCGTCTGGTGCGAAGTGGTGGCGTGGTGGTGGTGAGCGAGCCGCCAGTTCCCAGCGCCGAGCGCTGGCCGTCCGATCTCCTGTACCGGCTCGGGCTGTCCCGCATCGCCAACGACGACCGTCGCGTCGCTGTCTTTCGCCGGTGCGACGTTCCACGTGAAACGTGAGCTGTGGTCATTCCCCCGGGTTTCAACCTTGCGACTAGGTTGAGGTCAGGTTTCACGTGGAACGCTGGGTGCTTGACCGTGTCCGGGGCGCGCGGCAGGCTGTCGTCGCTCCCATTCCGGAGTTCCCCCATCCGAAAGAGCCACGCTCGATGAGTGTTCCCGAGGTTCCCGACGACGCCATGTCTGTGCCGGCCGACCTGCACGTCGCTGGGTCCGGCAGCGGTCCGGACGTCGCCGCCTCGTTCCCCGACGTCGCCCCGACGTCACAGGAGGGCGACGCTGGCGGGGACG
>JBIOUO010000262.1:0-8338 GCA_044867195.1 Ilumatobacteraceae bacterium | reverse complement strand
GAGCGAGCAACTCGCCCTGCAGGCGTGACCGGAAGATCGGCAGCAGCGGTGGCGCCTCGGTCGGCACCTTGCCAGTATCGCTCTGATTTCGAGCGATATCAACTGGAAAGCGAGCGATGGATGCGGCACCCGCCCAAGATCTCACCCAAGAGATCTCGCGACAACAAGCGTCACGAGGCATCGCCAGGCCGACGACCCACTTGTCCGAATGCCCTGGTCGGCGGCATCCGTTGAGCCGCAGGCCGTGGCGGGCCAGGACCCGGTCGACCGTCGAGGGCGAGACCCACACCCGCCCGATGTAAGAGCCGCGGTGGGCCAGCTTGCGGTGATGACAAGTCGACGGGGCCTCCTGTTCGAACAGCGCCACGATCTCCTGCTCCCCCCAGTCCGACAGCCCGTGGATCGGGTTGCCACCGGGCGCACGGGCCGCGCCGAGGCCGGTCCGCCTACTCCTTCGAGGCGATGATGTCGTCGAGCGCCGCGCTGCGGAGCTCAACTCCCGTGGAGACGTGACCGGACCGGTCGATGTCCACGGCATGCCCGTGGCGCTGCAACTCGGCGGCGATGACTTGGCGGAACTCGGCAAGCCCGGACAGGATCGGCCCAACGTGTCGATCGTCATGTAGCCGCCATGCAGCAACAGCAGCGGCGGCAGCCCTTCGAGCGCAGCACACGTATCGGCGCTTCCTCACGAGTCGTGTCAGGGTCGCTCGAGCTCGAGTGTCATCGTCTTGTTGATGCCCATCGTCGGCAGCTCGGCGTTGTTGATGCCGAGCAGCTCCTGGTCAGCCTCGCCGCGCGCCGTGGAGTATTCACCGCTACCACCGGTGACGGCTCCGGTGACGATGGCGCCGACCTCGGCACCTTCGTAGCCGGTGACGACGATCGTCTCGGCGCCCGTGCCAGGGTCGTCGCCGAATGCGAGCAGCTGTGTCGTGTACACCCAGGCGCCCTCGGTGGCGTGAGCGCCGTCGCCGATGAAGAACCCGCTGCAGCTCCATTCGCCGATCACCCTGTCGGGGAACTCCGGGCTGCCATCTGGGTTCACCCCGTTGCTGTCGGTCAGCGTGCCCGCCGGGTAGATGTAGCCCTGGGTCAGGAACGGGTTGCCGTGGGCCGGGAAGCCGTCATCGAAGACCGGCGCCTCGTCGATGACGAAGCGAGTGCCGTCCTCGGCGATGTCGACCTCGATCGTGCGGCCGCGACGGCCGCCGTCAGCCTGGGCCAAGGACACGCCGCTGGCGACGACAACGCCGGCAGCCGCGGCTGCCACGGCGCCGCCGAGCAACAGACGACGGCGCCGAGCGCGCCCTGGTGTGGAGAGACGGTCGTTCATGAGCAGCAGGCCTTTCGGGAGGGATCGGGGCGTCGCCGGACGGCGACGCCAACCTCCCTGACGTGAGATGGGCACTCACACCGTGAGACCCCCATCCGACACCCTCCCCTGCAGGCGGGCGCATCGAGCCGCGCCGGAAAGAGGTCTCACGGTGACGTCGTCGGTTTCTGGGTGGTGATGGTCTCGGAATCGAGACTGTGGCCACCCAGAAGGCGGAGTGAGACCACGGCCACCCAGTTGCAAGAGGCGCGACGGTCGAGGTCCGCTACGGCGCGGCTGACGGCACGGGTGGGGCTGACGCGGCGAGGGCGAACGCTTCCTCGGCCGCCGCGCGGTGGAGTTCCGTCAGCACGTCCAGCTGCGCCGTCGCCCGCTCGATCAGCCGCTGCAGCTCGTCAGGGTCCAGCTCACTCGGCGCGTCGGCGACTGCGGCGAGCGCTCGCCACAAGTTGCGCTTGGTGAACACACCGGCCGCCAGCGCCTCCAGCTCGATCACCACGCTCAAGGGCGAGTAGCCGATCAGCCGGCCATTCATCTTGAGCCGCGAGATGCGCTCGCCGACGACGCCGAAGAGGTCCTTCACGCGCGACGGTTCGACGTCGCAGCGAGCCATGATCTGCTCCAACGATCGCCGATCCTGCTCGATGTCACGCTCGAGCGACGCCAGTGCGGTCTCCCGCTCCGAACCCTCGCTGGCGCGCCGCATCCGGCCGGCGAGGGAGACGCCCGACGCAGCTCCGGCCCGGTGATCCCGCAGGTAGATGGCCAACAGGCGCCGCGCCGCTGACCGGGACGTGGTGGTGCTCGGCGATCCCATGGCTTCCTCCCGACGTGGCAGATCGGGCGTTGCGGTACCCGGTCCGGACACGCCGCATGCACGCGGCCGTCAGGCGGGCGCTGGCTGGGCGCCGCGCACGAGGCGACCGGGGAGTGCTCCGGTGTGCGCGCCGTCGGCGAACGTCACCGTGCCGCCCTTGATCGTGCGCGCGTACCCGTCGGCGGACTGCATCAGCCGGCGACCGCCAGCCGGCAGGTCGTGGACGATGTGCGGCCGGTGGGCGCCGAGGCGGTCGAGGTCGATCACGTTGACGTCGGCGACGTACCCAGGGGCGACCACGCCGCGGTCGAGCCAGCCCACCTGCCGCGCCGTGCGCTGGGAGAGGTGGTGGACCATCAGCTCGAGCGGCAGCGGGCCGGTGCCGGCCGTGCGGCGGGTCCACAGCGCCAGCGCGGTGGTCGGGAAGCTGGCATCCGAGATCGCCCCGCAGTGCGCGCCCGCATCGCCAAGGCCGATCACCGAGTTCGGCGACAGCAGCATCTCGCGCACGTCGTCGAGGTCGCCGTGGGCGTAGTTGAACAGCGTGAGCAGCATCAGCTGGTTCCCCCCGGCTTCGAGCATCAGATCGAGCGCCTCCTCGACCGGGGACACGCCGCGCGCGGCGGCCCGCGCGGCGACACTCGACGCGGCGGGTGGCTCGTAGTCGACGGGGTCACTCATCGGGAACAGCTTGTCGAACGCCGTGAAGATCGTGTCGGCCAGCCCGGCCAGCCCGCCCGTGGCAGCCGGATGCTCGCCGACGATGCGCGCCCGCCGATCCGGATCGCCGAGCGCCGCGACGCGTGCCTCCAGCGGTAGGTCGGCGATCTCGCGGTACGACGGGCACACGGCGACCGGGTTCACCGAGGCCGTCAGGCCCTCCAGCACGCCGACGGGGCGCGGCGCCACCTGGGTCCGCATCGGCAGGCCGTCGGCGACGCCGCCTGCCACCCACTCGACCATCTCTCGCCAGCGGTCGGGCACCTGGACCACCTGCTGGACGGTCATCGACAGCGGCCGGCGGCCATGCTCGGCCATCGAGCGCATCAGCGCCATCTCCTCGCGCGCGAAGTCACGGTCCTCGCTGAGGTAGGCGTCGGAGATCATCTGCACGACGCCGGCCCCCGTGTCGGCCATCGCGCCGACGAGCGCCAGTAGCTCGTCGGCCGTGGAGTGGCGGGTGCCGAGCGGATCGCCCTCACGGGTCCGGTGGGCGACCGTGCGGCTGGTCGTGAACCCGAGCGCCCCGGCGCGCACCCCGTCGCGCACGGCGGCTGCCATCGCCGCCAGCTCGTCCGCGGTCGGGACCTCGTGCGGATCGCCGCCGCGCTCACCCATCACGTAGGCGCGCAGCGGAGCGTGTGTGACGTGGGTGCCGATGTCGACCGCGTACCGGCGCCGGTCGAGGGCGTCGAGGTAGTCGGTGAACGTCTCCCAGTCCCACGGCAGGCCCTCGGCCAGCGCCGTGCCGGGGATGTCCTCGACTCCCTCGAGCATCCCGATCAGCCACTCGTGCTGCTCGGGCGTCGGCTTGGCCGGGGCGAATCCGACGCCGCAGTTGCCCATCGCTACCGACGTCACACCGTGCAGGCTCGACGGCGCGAGCAGCGGGTCCCACGTCGCCTGGCCGTCGAAGTGGGTGTGCACGTCGACGAACCCGGGCGTCACCACCAGCCCGTCGGCCTCGATGACGTCGGCACCGGTCGTGTCGAGTTGCGGGCCGACCTCGGTGATGATCGCGTCGCGAATGGCGACGTCGGCGGTCACGGGCGGCGCGCCCGTGCCGTCGACGACGAGGCCATTGCGGATGACGAGCGGGCGGGTGTCGGTGCTCATCGGGCGATTCTCCCACCATCCGAGTATCTGGCGTCATCCGAGTGCGTGGTGCGGGCCAGACCGGCGTGACGTACTCCCGATGAGGCGAGATACTCGGACGGGGGGCTGGGCGCACGCGCATCCTTGTGCGAACATGTGTTCACGCATGGTCCGCTCCGACGCCTCCATCCTGCACGCCGACCTCGACTCGTTCTTCGCCTCGGTCGAGCAGCGAGACGACCCGTCGCTGCGCGGGCGCCCGGTCATCGTGGGCGGCGGCGTCGTCCTCGCCGCCAGCTACGAGGCCAAGGCGTTCGGCGTACGCACGGCGATGGGCGGCCTCCAGGCGCGGCGGCTGTGCCCGTGGCTGGTCGTCGTGCCGCCACGGTTCCACGCCTACACGGAGGCCAGCCGGGCCGTGTTCGAGGTCTTCGACCAGACCACGCCGCTGGTCGAGCCGATCTCGATCGACGAGGCGTTCCTCGACGTCGGCGGCCTGCGCCGGCTTGCCGGCCCACCGATCGACATCGCCACGCGGCTGCGCGCCGAGGTCCGCGAGCGCGTCGGGCTGGCGATCTCCGTCGGCATCGCCCGCACCAAGTTCCTCGCCAAGGTCGCCAGCCGGGTGGCCAAGCCGGACGGGCTGCTGCTGGTCCCGCCGGAGGGCGAGCTGGCATTCCTCCATCCGCTGCCGGTCGAGAGCCTGTGGGGCGTCGGGGCCAAGACGGCGGAGAAGCTGCACTCCCGCGGCGTGTCGACGGTCGCTGACATGGCCCGGCTCGGGGAGGGACCGCTCGTCACGATCCTCGGCCCGTTCGCCGGCCGCCACCTGTTCGCCCTCGCTCACAACCGCGACCATCGCGTCGTGCAGACCGGGCGGCGGCGGGGATCGATCGGCTCGCAGCACGCCCTCGGGCGCCGGCGGCGCTCATCGGCCGACATCGACGCCGTGCTCGTCGCCATCGTCGATCGAGTGACGCGCCGAATGCGCGCCGCGTCGCGGGTCGGGCGCACGGTCACGCTGCGGCTGCGTTTCGACGACTTCAGTCGCGCCACGCGGTCGCACACGACGCCGGCGGCGACCGCCGAGACGGCACCGATCCTCGCCATCGCCCGTGCGCTGCTGGCCACGGCCGAGCCGCTGATCGACGAGCGCGGGCTGACGCTCATCGGCCTCGCCGTCGGCAACCTCGACAACGCCGACGCGGTGCAGCTCACGTTGCCGTTCGATCGCTACGCCGGCGGCGCGCTCGACGCCGCGCTCGACGCGATCAAGGATCGCTTCGGCGCCCGGGCGGTCACCCGCACCGTGCTGCTCGGTCGGGACACCGGGATGGTGATGCCGATGCTGCCGGACTGAGCCTGAATCCACCGAACGGTGGATTCAGGCTGGAGGGCAGTACCAAGGTGAAGCCGCCGCGTTAGTCCGACCCGCCTTCCTGCTGCCGTTACTCGGTGGGGGTGCACGGGGGCGGAGCCCCCGTGGTGACGAGAACGATCAGTGGACCGAGCTGATCGAACCGCCTCGCGGCGACAGGTAGCGTCGCAGTGTGGCGCGGGGGCGACGAAGCACAGCAGCGGAGGAGACGGTCGCGCCCGCCGATAGCGGACCGCAGCTTCCGGATCCGAAGGAGTCCGAGCGGCTGTACCGCGTCATGCGGGCCCTCGCCACGCCGCTCTACCGGGGGCTGCTACGCGTACGCGTCGAGCACCGCGACCGCATCCCGCCTGCGGGTGGCGCGATCGTCGCCGCCAACCACATCTCGTTCTTCGACTCCGTCGTCCTGCTGCAGTCGATCCCCCGCCGCGCGTTCTTCCTCGGCAAGGCGGAGTACATGCAGTCCTGGACGACCCGGCGCCTGTTCCCGGCGATGGGGCTGATCCCGATCGAGCGCGAGCAGGCACGCAAGGCGGTGGCCGCGCTGGAGGTCGCAGTCGGGGTGCTGCAGCGCGGCGACGTGCTCGGCATCTACCCGGAAGGGACGCGGTCGCGCGACGGGATGCTCCACCGCGGCCACACCGGCGTGGCCCAGCTGGCCCTCATGTCGGGCGCGCCCATCGTCCCGGTCGGCCTGGTGGGCACCGAGCACATCCAGCCTGTCGGTGCCCGCGTGCCGCGGCCGTTCCGCCGCGCCACCATCCGCTTCGGCCAGCCACTCGACCCCGCCGCCTACGGCGGCTCGGCGCGCCGGCGCCGGCAGATGATGACCGACGACTTGATGGAGGCGATCCGGCGGCTGACGAACCAGCCGGTCAGCGACGACTTCGCCAGCCCCGAGCAGCCGCTGGTGCGCGGCGGCACCGAGAGCGTCTACCAGGTGCACACCGTAGGCGGAGTGGGCGCGACGTTCGGTCAGGCCGCGCGGTTCGCGGTCGCCGCCATCTGCGGCGAGTTCGAGGACGGGCGGGTCGGCACGATCCGCCAGCTCTCGTGTCGCCTCCACTCCGACGGGACCGTGCGCTTCGCCGCCGACGTCGCCGTCTCCGTCAAGTTCCAGGCAGCCGGGAGATCAACGCCATGAGCGACAGCACGTACCACGTCATCGAGCTGATCGGCTCCAGCAGCGACTCCTGGGAGCTGGCCGCGCAGAACGCGGTGCGGGAGGCAGCCAAGGCCTACCGCGACCTGCGCGTCGCCCAGGTCGTCGAGATGGACGTGCTGATCGAGAACGGCGTGGTGATCGCCTATCGCACGAAGCTGCGCCTCACCTACAAGAGCTGAGCGGCTCAGCCGATCAGCGGGTTACAAGGCTCACCCCGTTCGGCGGTACCGTGGGGTCCATGGGCACGGGGGCAGACACGCCCGCCGCACCCGGCGCGCGCTCCCACGCCGAGCCTGACGAGCCTGACGAGCTGGTCGACCGCCTCGCCCGCGCCTGGCGTGAGCTGCGCCGGGGCGCGGCGACCGAGGCTGCGGTGCAGATCGTGTTCGGCCGCCCGGGCGACACCGATGCACTCGAGCCGACCCACCTCGACGTGCTCGACCTGCTCGTGGCTCGGGATGGGCAGCGGATGTCCGAGCTGGCACTCGCGCTGCGTGTCGACCCGTCGACGATCACCCGGACCATGCACCGGATGGAGACCGCCGGGCTCGTCGCCCGCCAGCCGCTCGCCGCTGACGGCCGCGTCGTGACCGCCCACCTCACGCCGGCCGGACGCCGCATCCAGGCCGCCGCCTCAGGCCGGCGGGCCGCGCTGCTGGCGGCCGTGCTCGGTGATCTGAGCGCCGCCGAGCGGGCGCAGTTCGTCGAGCTCCTCGAGCGCTTCCTGCGGGGCGTTGCGGCCCACGTCGCCGATCCCGGCAGCGTAACGACCGCCGCCGGGTAGCGTCCGTCGGCGTGGCCGACCCAGCGACGTTCGCTGAGCAGGCGATGCCGTTCGCCCCGCAGCTGTATTCGGCCGCGCTGCGCATGACGCGCAACCAGGCCGACGCCGAGGACCTCGTCCAGGAGACATACCTGCGGGCGTACCGCGGCTTCGGCAACTTCGCCGAGGGCACCAACCTGCGCGCCTGGCTGTATCGAATCCTGACCAACGCGTTCATCAACAGCTACCGATCCCGCCAGCGCCGCCCAGTGGAGACCGACCTCGCCGATGTCGAGGACATGTACCTCTACAAGCGGCTGGCGACGCTCGACACGCTGGCCGCCAGCAGGTCGGCCGAGGACCAGCTGTTCGACCTGCTCACCGACGACGAGGTCAAGCGGGCGCTGGAGGAGCTGCCCGAGAACTTCCGCCTCCCGGTGCTACTGGCCGACGTCGAGGGGTTCGCGTACAAGGAGATCGCGGAGATGCTCGACATCCCGATCGGTACCGTGATGTCACGACTCCACCGCGGAAGAAAGGCGATGCAGAAGGCGTTGTTCGACTATGCCTACGCCCGCGGCCTCGCCGGCCAGGGCGCACGTACGCCAGCCGGCTCGTCCGGCGGCGACGGGATCGACCATGGATGACTGCAACGAGACGCTGAGAGAGCTGGAGACGTTCCTCGACGGGGAGCTTGCCGAGCACGCCCTGGTGAGCATCCGCAGCCACCTCGAGGATTGTCCGGAGTGCCTGGAGGCCTTCGACTTCCACGCCGAGCTGAAGGCCGTCATCGCCGCCAAGTGCCGGTCCGACCCGTTGCCCGCCGGCCTCCTCGCCCGCATCGAGCGATGCTTCCAGGCCGACTTCGACGGCGACGGCCGAATCGGCTAGCGCTTCGCCTCGCAACCAGAGGTTGCTCGGCGAGTTCATTGAGCCGGCCTCCGGCCGGCACCCAGCCTGCAGGCGACCGACCGGCAGAGCCGGATCGATCGCCGAGTGGGGCTCGGCGGAGCCTCTGCCCCCACGCCCCCGCCAGGGCAGCTCTGGCTCGGGCCAGTGGCTAG
>JBIOUO010000261.1:0-4026 GCA_044867195.1 Ilumatobacteraceae bacterium | reverse complement strand
CCCCCCCCCCCCCCCCCCCACCCTCCACCCGGGACCGCCGACCCGGGTGCCCCTGGTTCCCGCTGCACAGATTCAGACCCCGGTGGCGGGCTCGTGATACAACCGAATGTGCTGTGCGTGATCGGCGACCTCGTCGAAGACGTCGTCGTGCATGTCGACGCGACCCCTGCGCGAGGCACCGACACACCGGCCTGGATCGAGCGCACGCGGGGTGGCAGCGCGGCGAACGTCGCCGTCGCCGCCGCCGCCGGCTGCGCGACCCGGTTCATCGGCCGGGTCGGCGACGATGCCGCCGGCTCCCGGTTGGCGCATGACCTGGCGGCATCAGGCGTCGACGTGCGCGTGCAGCGCAGCGGGCGGACGGGCTGCATCGTCGTGGTCGTCGAGCCCGGCGGCGAACGCACGATGCTGCCGGATCGAGCGGCCGCCGCTCAGTTGGGGCCGATCGACCCCGCCTGGTTGATCGGCGCCGGCTGGGTGCACGTGCCCGCCTACTCGCTGTGCGCCGAGCCGATCGGCGCCAGCACGACGGCTGCGATCGAGCTGGCCCGGGCCGCCGGTGCCGGGTCGGTCGGCCTCAGCGTCGGTGTGTCGTCGGTCGGCGCGGTCGCCGCGTTCGGCGCCGCGCGCTTCGTCCAGACGCTCATCCGGTTGGATCCGGACGTCGTGCTGGCCAACGAGGAGGAGGCGGCGCTGCTCGGTACTTGGCGGCCGGCGCTGCTGGTCGTCACCCGCGGCGCCCGGCCGGTGCTCCTGCACCACATGGTCGGGGGGACCGAGACAGTGGACGTCCCGCCGGTCGAGGGAGTGGTCGACACGACCGGGGCTGGCGACGCGTTCGCCGGCGGGTTCCTCGCCGGGCTCGTGGCGGGCTGCGCGCCGACCGACGCGGCGAGGGCCGGCATCGCCCTGGCGGCGCGGACCCTGCACACTCCCGGCGCCGGCCTCGCGCCGTAACCGCCACAGCAGCACCCGAGTGTCTGGCGTCACCGGAGTGTCTGGTGCGGGAAGGCCCTCCGCCAGATACTCCGATGGGTCACGCGGGCACGAGCGCGGAACCCATCAGGTCGACGAAGTTGCCGTGGTAGAACGCTCGCCGCGCCGCCTCGTCGACGCCCGCCAGCGAGCGCTCGAAGCGCTCGATCGGTCGCCGGCCACCCTCGACGTGGGGGTAGTCGGACGAGAACAGGCAGACCTCGGGACCGGCCTGGGCGATGATCCAGCCGACGTCCTCGGTCGGGTAGGGCGTGAACCGGATCTGCCGGCGGACGTACTCGCTCGGCCGCAGTGAGAGGGCGCGCAGGCGCTCCTCGTGGCGGCCGAACGCGTCGAGCGCCGACTCCATCTGGCGCATCCACGACGGGACCCAGATCGCCCCTTGCTCGATGACGCCGATCCGCAGGTCGGGGAAGCGCTCGAGCACGCCGTCGAAGATCATCGTGGCGAGCGTCTGAGCGGGTGGACCGGGGATGCCCATGTAGTCGACCGAGCGGAAGTTCTCCTCGCCGCCGTGGAAGTCCGGCGGCACAGGGAGGCCGTTGCGGAAGTAGTTCGGGTCGATCAGGTCGCCGGTCCCGCCAACGTGGAAGACGATCGGCACACCGGCCTCGCTGGCGGCCGCGAACACCGGGTCGAGCCCGACGTGGCTGGGGGAGTGGGTCGGCGGGCAGCCCGACGCCACGAGCAGCGCCGCCGCACCCATGTCGATCGCCTCTCCGGCCATCGCCCCGGCGACCTCGATGTCGGCGAGCGGCACGTAGCACGTTGGCAGGAGGCGGTGGTCGGCGGAGCAGAACTCGACCATCCCGCGGTTGTGGGCGCGTGTGGCACCGATCAGTAGGTCGCCGTCGCCGCCGTGCTCCCAGTCGCGCAGCCGCCGGTTGTGGAACGTGTTGAACACGAGCTGGCTGGCGAACCCGAGCATGTCGAGCGCCCGCGAGCGGTCGGAGGCGAGGAACGCTCCGGTGGCGGCGAAGTTCTTGCGGTCCATGATCTCTGCGGCCTCGGCGTCGAGGTACTCCGCGCTGTGGTGGCGGGCGACCAATCGCTGGAACGCGGCGTCGAGGTCCGCCAGCTGCTCCGCCGGATCGCCGGTCTGGCGCAGCTCGTTGCCACCTGGGTACCGCAACGCCGGCAGCCGGTCGCGCACCGCCGGATCGGCATGGTCACGCAGCCACGTCGGCGGCTCCATGATGTGGGCGTCGGCGTCGTGGACGACCAGCCCCGTCGAGTTGTATGCCACGGCGAGGAGTCTGCCAGGCAGCCGCGACCACGGTCCTGTCCGCCGCAACGGGCCCCATCGGGCACGTTTCGACGGACGGTTCCGGGTTCGGCAGGCGAGGGCCGCCGCTATCGTGCGGACCAGCGGTGGCTCCGGCCGCCGCGGGGCGACGTGGCCGAGTGGCTGAGGCAAGGGCCTGCAAAGCCCTGTACCCGGGTTCGATTCCCGGCGTCGCCTCCACCGTCTGACGTGCTATTCTACCTGGTCAGAGGCTGTTTTTTGTCCGACCGGCAGTGACCGCGAATGAGCGGCAATGACCTCCAGGACGCGCGGTCGCCGCGCCGCGTACGCGCCGCGCGAGGAGGATCACATGGGGTACATCCGTAAGGAGCGAGTCGCCCGCCGTCACGCCTCCGCTCGTGATCACGGCGTGGTGGGAGGTCATCCCGGTGTCCGTGCCGGCGGCGCCAGCACGAACGAGAGCTCGTTGGGGATCCGAAACAGCGTCTGCTGATCGAACGCCATCTTGAACGAGAAGCCGCCGTCACGAACGAAGCCAGGTGCGCCGGCCGCGTCGAAGGGCAGACGCCCACCCCCGATCACCTTGTCTCCAACTCGACACCCCGTCACCAAGCTGAGCGATCACACCGGCGACCTCACGTCCCATCGTGATCGGCCTCTTCGGCAGCGTCGACAGCCAGCCCTCGTCGTCCAGCACCCCGACATCGGTGTGCCGGTGTCGATCTTCACGATGGATCACCGGGTGCCGGACTGGCTGAGCGACCATCCAGCGTCCGGGGATCGGTCTCGACGTCGAGCGGGGGTGAGGGTCGACGGCTCGATGATGCGAATGGCGGCAGCGCCGAGTATTCCGGCGGTCATGTCGCGCGGCGACCCGGGACCCGGATTCCGGGCATCACTGCCCGTGGCCTTCGACTCACACGCGCACGATGGCCGGTGACGAGACGGCGCTGAGCGGAAACGGGGTGCCCGACACGAGCCAAGCTACGCTCCACCGCCGTGGCTCGCGAGTGGAAGCGTGCGCTGATCACCGGGGCTTCGAGCGGCATCGGCGAGGAGTTCGCCCGAAAGCTCGCCAAGCGCGGCACCAACCTGGTCATCGTCGCTCGCCGCACCGAACGCCTCGCTGCGCTGGCGAACGAGCTGGAGGCGGCTCACCGCATCGACGTGGAGACCATCACCGCTGATCTCACCGATCGCGATGCGCTCGCCCATGTCGAAGAGCGGGTGGCCGCGTCGACCGACCCGGTCGACCTCCTCGTGAACAATGCCGGCGTGGTCAGTCGAGGCAGGCTGCACGAATTGGACCCCGATCGCACCAGCAACGAGATCCTCATCGACGTGGTCGCCGTCGTCCGCCTCATGCAGCGCGCCCTGCCGGGAATGGTGCAACGACGCCACGGCGGCGTCATCAACGTCTCGTCGGTCGCCGCTTTCTACCCATCAGCGACGCTGGCGGTGTACTCAGGGGCGAAGGCGTGCATCACCGCGATCACCGAGGCAGTCTCGGAGGAACTGCGGGGGACCGGCGTCGTCGTCTCCGCACTCTGCCCAGGCGTCACCCCCACCGAGTTCGGTGAGGTGGCAGAGCTCGACCTCAAGCGCACCGGGCTGCCCACTACGCCTGTGGGCAAGGTGGTGGACGACGCCTTGCGCGGGGTCGACCGCGGCCAGGTCATCGTCGTGCCCGGGATCGTCAACGACTTGAACAGCCGTGTGGCACGCATCATGCCCCGCGCCGTCGTCCGGCGCGCCGCCGCGTTCTCGACGCTTCGAACCTCCGG
>JBIOUO010000260.1:0-2731 GCA_044867195.1 Ilumatobacteraceae bacterium | reverse complement strand
ATCAGGGCGCGGAGAACCCTTCCGCGTCAACGCCGCTCACGACGCGAACCAGACCGTCGTGTCGGGAGGCACCACCATCCCGTCCGCCAACCCATCGGTGCAGAGCACCGGGCGCAGACCGCGCGCCGCCGCGATCTCACGTCGCGTCCGGCCGGTGTTGCACGCCACGACCACGCCGTCGACGCGCAGGGCGACCACGTCGGCGTGCTCGTCGAGCAGCTCGGCCGCCGTGCCGCAGAGCAGCTCGCGCCGGGCGGCGATCAACCGCCGGTACAGGGTCAGCATCGAGGTCGGGTCGGCTTCCTGGGCGGCGACCGCGTACGTTCCCCACCACCTCGGTTGCGGCAGCCACGGCACGGCGCCGGCATGCTCCGAGAACCCGTACGCGGCATCGGGTGACGCCGTCCACGGCAGCGGGATCCGGCAGCCGTCGCGCCCGAGGTGGGCACCGCCGGTGAGCTTGAAGATCGGGTCCTGGCGGGCCTCGGGCGGCAGGTCGTGCACGTCGAGCACCTCCGGCAGGCCGAGCTCCTCGCCCTGGTACAGGTACACGGCGCCGGGCATCGCCAGCAGCAGCCCGGCTGCGGCGCGGGCACGGCGGGTCCCGGCGGCGAGATCGACCGAGCCGATCGGGAACTGCTGGTTCTCGCCGCTCCACGCCGCGGCGCGGGTCATCTCCTCCCGCCCGAGGCGGGTCACGATCCGCTGGGCGTCGTGGTTGTTGAGCGTCAGCGTCGGCCACGTGCCCTGCGACCGCCCGACGTCGAGCGCTTCGGCGATCGCTCGGCGCATCGACGGCCCGTGCCACGGCGACAGCAGGAGGTCGAACGCGAAGCACTGGTGGAACTCGTCGGGTCGCGTGTATTGGGCGAGGATGTCCGGGCGCCGCGGCGTGTACGCCTCGGCGACGAGCATCAGGTCGCGGTCGGGGTCGGCGGCCATGTAGTCGTCGACGACGCGCCGCCAGCGCCGCCACACTTCGTGGCCCTCGGGCACGAAGCGGTTGTGCGGGTTGAAGTCGCCGGGACGCAGCGGCGCCCAGTCGGGCAGGTCCGGGTGCTTGCCGATCGGCCACACGGCGTCGACGCGGAAGCCGTCGACGCCGCGGTCGAACCAGAACCGCATCGCCTCGGCGAACATCGCGTCGACGGCCGGATGGCGGTGATCGAAGTCCGGCTGGTACGGCGTGAACGTGCCGAGGTACCACTCGCCGTCACCGACCGGCGTCCACATCGAGCCGCCGAACACCGCCTCCCAGTTGTTCGGCGGCATCGAATCGCTGCCCGCGCGGAACCAGAACCGGGCCCGCTCGTCGCTGCCCGGTCCCGCCGCCAGCGCGGCCTGGAACCACGGATGGCGGTCGCTGCAGTGGTTGGGCACGATGTCCAGCAGCACCCGCAGCCCGTGGCCGGTGGCCTCGGCGACGAAGCCGTCGAACGCGGCGAGGTCCCCGTAGCACGCGTCGACGCCGAAGTAGTCGGCGACGTCGTAGCCGTGGTCGCGCTGGGGCGACGGATAGATCGGGCACAGCCAGACGGCGTCGACGCCGAGCGAGGCGATGTACCCGAGCCGGCGGCGCAGCCCCTCCAGGTCGCCTAGGCCGTCGCCGTCAGAGTCGGCGAACGATCGCACGTACACCTGGTAGACGACGGCCCGCCGCCACCAGTGCTCCGGCGGGCCACCCATCAGCCGGCAGTCACCATGGCACCCTGCGGCACCGTGGCGCCTGCCCGCTCGCCCTCGACAACGGCGGCGTGGGCGCGGCGTGGCGCGACGCAGTCGCCGACGCGCTCGGCGGAGATCCGGGCGGCGAGCAGGTCGAGGTACAGCTGCTCGGCCGGCTCGGCGGGGACGGCGAGCACCACCCAGTCCGGCGCTCGGGTCAGCGTGGCGCCGGTGGGGTGGTGGAGCAGCGTGAGCGTCGTGCCGTCGAAGCCCATCGGCACGAGATCGGTCGACTGCACGATCCCCTTGGCGGTGGCGCGGATCCACCACTGCTCCATGTCGAGCGTGATGCCGAGGTCCTGGCCGACGACCATCCCCGGCGTGGCGATCTCGACCTGGCAGTCGCGGTCGGCGAGCAGCTCGGCGACCGACGTGGCGTGGTGGAAGCCGATCTCGTCGATCACCACGACGGCACCGGTGGGCTCGGCGGCGCCCGTCAACACGTCGCGCACGTCGCACGCGTTGGTGACCTCGGCACCGACCCACCACGGCCGGGCGGCGATGGCGCCGGTGGCGACGATGACGTGGTCGGGCCGGCGCCGGCGCACCAGCTCGACGGTTGCGTCGACATCGACCTCGATTGTCACGCCGAGCCGCCGGCATTCGGTCACCTGGTTGCGGATCATGTCGCCGAGCTCGGCGCGGTTCGGGACGCTCGCGGCCAGACGCACCTGGCCACCCGGCTCGTGCTCTCGCTCGACCACGGCGACGTGGTGGCCGGCGCGCGATGCAGCAATGGCGGCTTGCAGCCCTCCAGGGCCGGCCCCGATGATCAACACGCTCCGTGAGCGGTTCTGTCCGCCGGATCCGGCCCGATCGGGGCCGAAACGGCTGACAACTCGGGGGATCGCAGCCGCCTGCGCCTCACGACCGGTGTGCGGGTTCTCGATGCAGCCGAGCCAGCGGTTGAGGCCCATCCGCCCGACGCACTCTTGATTGCACGACAGGCACAGCCGGATCTCCTCGGTCGCCCCGGCCCGCGCCTTGGACGCGAAGTCGGGATCGG
>JBIOUO010000259.1:0-19419 GCA_044867195.1 Ilumatobacteraceae bacterium | reverse complement strand
CGTCGTCGATCCCACGACGCGTCGAGTGGCCCGGTCTGCTGGGTCGGGTACGGCGCGCGGCGCCTGCGCCGCTCGGGTCGGTCAGCGCCCTGCTGCCCGACGGAGCTGACAGCCGCTGACGCCAGCGTCTGCCAGATCTGGGCGGGACTCGGATCTGGGCGGGAATCGTCCCGGAATCCGAGACGATTCCCGCCCAGAAACCCATCTGGGACGATTCCCGCCCAGATCGCGGGCGGCGGCGACCGCAGGGCTCAGTGCCCGCCGTCGGCGTCGGGGGCCGGGATGCACACGGGGAGCGCAGCCGGCTCGATCCGGATCTTCAGCGTGCGCGTCGAGGGTCGTGCGCCGCCATCCAGCTCATAGGGCCGCTTCCGATCGAGGTGGACATCGATCTTCACGCCCGACGTCATCTGGACGAGCGGG
Organism: Ilumatobacteraceae bacterium; assembly: GCA_044867195.1. GTDB lineage: Bacteria > Actinomycetota > Acidimicrobiia > Acidimicrobiales > Ilumatobacteraceae > JALZMG01. Next base: position 18,996 of record JBIOUO010000259.1, on the reverse strand, counting down.
GTCTTCTCCGGCCGCCCGGTGACGACCCGAGCCATCACCCGCGACCACTGCACCAGACCACTCGCCGTGACGACCCCCAACTCGAGCCGGCCGTCGTCGGGATGCGCCGACTCGAACGCGGTGATGCCCCCGACGATCGTGCCGACGTTGCCGACCAGCACGCAGGTCGCGTCGCCGTGGAACCACGTCGTGCCGTCGACCACGATGCGGGTTCCAACCGGCTCCTCGCGGACGTGGCGAGCGCCGGTCCAGACGTAGGCGACGCGACCGACGCGATCCTTCAGGTCGCGGTCGGCGTCGCGGATCATCAAGGCGTCGAACCCAACCCCGGCCATTACGAGGAACCGCTCGCCGTTGACCCGCCCGACGTCGAGAACCCGGTGGTGCCCGCGCAGACCGAGACGGACGGCGCCGTCGATGTCCTTGGGGATCCCCAGATTGCTGGCCAGCAGGTTCGCCGTGCCGGCCGGGACCACGGCCATCGCCGCTCCCGTTCCGGCCAGCACGTCAGCGCAGCGTTGCACCATCCCGTCGCCGCCCCAGACGAACACCAGGTCGGCACCAGCCGCGAGCGCGGCGTGGGCCCGCTTCGGCGCCTGCTTGCTCTTGACGACCTCGTACCACAGTGGGGCGTCGACGCCGTGGGCAGCGAGGACCTGACGCAGCTCGGCGAGCCCGCCACCGAGTTGCTTGCGGGTGTGGGCGACCACTGCCACCGTCGTCATGCCGACACCGCCGGGAGGCGTGGTGGTTCGGGTGCCTCGTCCGCGCCGGCGGGTTCGATGCGGCTGGCGCCGGCGTCGGCGGCGGCCACCCGCACAGCTAGCACCGTCACGCCGAGCACGGTGAGGCCCATCAACCCGCCGGCGATGACATCGCTCGGGTGATGCATCCCGCGATAGACGCGTGCCGTACCGACCGCGCACGCCAGCACCCCGACCACGACGTAGGCCACCGATCGCACCCGTTGGCGTGACGAGACGGACCAGAACACGAGCGCCACGGCGCCCCACAGCACGACGGTGGCCGCGGTGTGCCCGGAGGGGAAGCTCGACGTCGTCGGCTGCGAACCCAGCGGCGGGACCGTCGGTCGGGGCCGGCCGACGATGGCGTTGACGGTGAGGAACGTCGCCAGCTCGAGACCCAGTCCAATCGGGACGATCAGCAACACCCACCACCGTCTCTGGACGACCAGCACGATCTCGACGACGACGGCGAAGGCGACGACGCTGACCGTGTCGCCGCCTCGCGACAGCACTGCTGTGATGGTGTCGAAGACGGCGATGCGGTGGTCGGCCATCCACATCGTGACGTCGTCGTCCCAGCTGCGCAGCCCGGCGAGCGGGCCAGCGTGGACAATGGCGTAGCCGGTGCCGACGAGAGTGGTCACCATCGCGGCGTAGCCGACGATCGCGATCGCGGCGAGGGGGACGGTCGGCCGCGCTGACGCGAAGCGCTCGCTGAGCGAGCGGGTGAGCGGACCGTCCCGGCGCAAGGCGGGGTCGTCGCAGGCTGGCGGCCTCATGGCGCCTGCAGCCGTCGACGAGTGAACGTGGCCAGGCAGAACACCCCGTACGCCACGAACCCGACGGCGATGACGGCGACGATGACGAGGCCCCACCACTCCGCCGCCAGGCGACGCAACGCTCCGTCGAGACCTGTCGCTTCGTTGGGGTCGAACGTGATCGCCGCCCGCAGCAGGAACACGCCGATCACGGCGATGGCTGCGCCGCGGCCGATCTCGCCAATCGCACCCAGGCGCCTCGTCCATGCCAGCCGCTGCGGTGACATGCCGGAGAGGTCGAGTTCGTCATCGACGTCTTGCGTGACGCCCTTGACGAGCCGGTACAGGCCGGCGCCGATCACGACCACGCCAACGACGCCCACCAGCAGGCGGCCGCTGCCGTGGCCCATGATTCGCGCCGTCAGGTTGGTCACCTTGGCGTTCCCGTTCGCCGCGCTGGCGTCGGCGTGGCCCGACCGGGCGAGCGAGATCGCCGTGATGGCGAACGTCGTGTAGATCACCGCGCTGACGAGGTAGCCGGCACGTTTCGCCTTCGACTCGGCGTCGTGCCCACCTGGGAAGACCGCCGACGTCACCCGCCACGCTGCGTACAGCAGCATCGCGGCACCAAGCAACCAGAGCAGCACAGCACCGCCGGGTGACGAGGCAATCGTCTTGATCGCGCCGTTCGGGCTCGCCTCCTGGCTTGAGGTTGTTGGCGACCAGCCGAACGAGGCGAGGAACACGGCCCCTGCCAGAACGCCGGCAATGAGGTACACCACCCCCTTCGCCGCCCACCCGGCCCGACCGAGCTTGACGAGCCCGGGGTGCTCGGCGACCAGCCGAGCCGTCGGGTTGGGTACGGATAGTTGTGTCGACATTGGCGCAGCACTCCTTGCCCCCGGTTTCCCCGCTGCGACATGGCGGCAAACAACCGGCCCGCTGGGCGGAGCCCCCGTGTGGTGGTTTGGAGCGGCGAGATGTTGGTACACCGTCCTCCACGCTGATCTTCATCACCGTCCTAGCCGCCAGCCTCGCCGCCGGCGTGATCATCGGGCTGGCCGTCTCGCGCTGGCCGGCGCTGGGCGCACCGCATCTCAGCCCGGCCCGCGTCGCGGGGCCAGTTGCAGCCCATCCGCGCGTGGCCGGCCAGCTGCGTGCCGACGAGGAGCCGCGAAGGACCACCGGGCTGGCACTGACCACCGCCGCCGTCACCCTCGCGGTCGGAGCCTTCGGCGTCGGTGTTCTGCTGCTCATGGTCCGCACGGACACAGGGTTCGCCCGCTTCGACCTTCGCTTTGCCCAGTTCGGCGCCGACCATGCCACCGCTGCGACGACGTCGTTCCTGCGCTCGATCAGCCTCCTCGGGGGCACCGCTGGCATCGTCCTCGCGGCCGTGATCGTCGGGGCCGTCGAGTCACTGCGCTCACGGTCAGCCGCCGTGATCGCCTTCCTGACCATTGTCGTCGGCGGGCAGTTCGCGATCTCCAACCTCGTGAAGTGGCTCGTCGATCGGGCCCGACCGACGATCGACCAGCTCACCGGGTTCGCCGGTAGCTCGTTCCCGTCCGGTCACTCCACTGCCGCCGCGGCGACGTTCGCCGCGTTCGCACTGCTGCTCGGCCGGGGCCGGGCGGAGAGCACCAAGGTCGTGCTCGCCGGCGCCGCGGCGGCGACCGCGGCGGCCGTCGCGACGTCACGCGTGCTCCTCGGCGTGCACTGGTTCACCGACGTGCTGGCCGGCCTGACGATCGGATGGACGTGGTTCGCGATCTGCTCGATCGCCTTCGGTGGCCGATGGCTGCACTTCGCGGCACCGGTCGAGGCGGCCGAGCAGGCCGCTCGCGCGGCCACCGCGACGCCGACCTAGCGACGATCGTCGCTACCGTCGTCGGCGATGTCAACGCGGGCGGGCACGTGAGATGGCTGACGATGCATCCCTGATCGTCGGGCCGCTCCTGCGCTCTGTCGATCAACACCGCGCCACGATCTGGGTCGAGACCAACCGGGCCTGTGTCGTCACGGTCGCCGTTGGCGACGACAGGTTCGGTGCCCCGACGTGGAGCGTGCACGGCCACCACTACGCGCTGGTACGCATCGAGAAGCTCGCGCCGCGCGTGGCGAACGAGTACACGGTCGCCCTCGACGGTCATCGGGTCTGGCCACCCGAGCGGTCCGAGTTCCCAGCGAGCGTCATTCGTGCCGCCAACCCTGACGCGCCCTTCCGCCTGGCCTTCGGCAGCTGTCGGAGATCAGACCCCCTCGACGAGGACCATTTCGCCACCATCGGCGCCGATGCGCTCGCCGCCTTGGCGAACCAGATGACCGCGATGGGCCACCAGTCGTGGCCCGACGAGCTGCTGCTCATCGGCGATCAGGTCTACGCCGACGAGCCATCGGACGAGATCCTGGCCCGGTTGCGCGAGGCCCATGCCGATCCGTCGTCAGAGGTCGTCGACGAGATCCAGAACTACGAGGAGTACACCTGGCTGTACCACGAAGCGTGGACGCCACCCGCGGTGCGGTGGCTGCTGTCCACCGTCTCCACGGCGATGCTGCTCGACGACCACGACCTCCGCGACGACTGGAACACGTCGCTGTCGTGGCGCAGGCGCGTGACGGCAGAACCGTGGTGGCGCGACCGGGTGGTCGGTGCCTACGCCTCGTACTGGGTGTACCAGCATCTCGGCAACCTCAGCCCCGACCAACTCGACGCCGACGAGGTGTACGCCCAGATCCTTGCCCTCACCGACGACGACGAGCGGACCCGCTTCCTGGACGAGGTGGCGTGGCGCGCCGACGTCGACCCGACCTCGATGCGCTGGAGCTACTACCGCGACCTCGGCGGCGCAGGTCGCGGCGTGCGACTCGTGGCGATCGACAGCCGAGCATCCCGGCAGCTTGATCCCGACGACCGCCGGATGGTCGACGCACCGGAGTGGGCATGGGTGCGCGCCCATGTCATCGACACGGACCACCCGTACGACCACCTCGTGCTGGCCTCGACGCTGCCGTGGCTGCTGGTGCCCGGGGTCCATCACCTCGAGGGATGGGACGAGGCGATCTCCGAGGGTGCCTGGGGCCGACCGGGGAAATGGCTCGGCGAACGTCTGCGGCAGGTGCTCGACCTCGAGCACTGGGCCGCGTTCCGCGAGTCCTTCGACGAGACGATCGCCCTGCTCACGCGAGTGGTCAAGGAGCCGTCACCACCGGCGACGGTGCTCCTGCTGGGCGGCGACGTGCACTGCAACTACACGGCCGCGGCCGAGCTCACCGGCGTCGATCACCCGGCCACGACGATCCATCAGCTCACGATGTCGCCGTTCCGCAACGTCATGCCGCGCGTCGGGAAGGTCGCCAACTTCGTGCTCAACCGCAAGACGTTCACGAGTGTCGTCCATCGAATGGCGAGGTGGGCGGATGTCCCGGATGTGGCGATGACGTGGCGCATCGAGCATGGACCATGGTTCGACAACGGTGTGATGATCATCGAGCTCAACGGACGGTCTGCTCGCTTGCGCCTCGATCACGCCCACGTCGTCGGCGGACGCCAAGCACTGGCGACGACGCTTGACCTCGAGCTGCACACCGAATCGTCGAGCGCACACGACGCCGGGGCATCGAGCGCGGCGGTCTAGCCGGGTCTAGGCGCTACGGCACGCGCCGCGCGTCACACGCCCTCGACGGCCTGCAAGCGGCCGGACTTGACCGCCGCGGCGAACGCGTCGTAGTCCTGTTCGTTCTGGTCGGCGTAGCGTTCGGCGAAGTCGGTGATCGACTGGTCGAACTTGTCCTTCTTGCCCAGATAGGCGCCGAGGGCGACCGGATCACCGGACCGGGCATGGGCGCGTGCAAGCGTACGCCCGCAGATCCGAGCGTAGTACGTCAGGCCCGTTGGGGTCGACGACTCCACCTCGGCGGAGCCCTTCATGTCGCGCAGCTGCCGCCAGTAGAGATAGCGGTCGGCTTCGACGCCCTTGGTCCAGCCGAGGAAGATGTCGCTCGCGGCCTGCATCAGCCGCTGCCCGTTCACCACCCGCTCTCCCGGCTGGCGGTAGCGGCTCTTGGGCAGGTGGTCTTCGAGCACCGACGTCGTCGCCTCCTTGACCTGGAGGAACAGCGGATCACCTTGATCGCGACCCTGGAGCAGCACGATGAACGCACGCGTGCCGACGCTGCCGACGCCGACGACCTTCCTTGCCACGTCGACGACCTGGAACCGCTCGAGGAGCTGGCGGCGGTCGTCCTGCAGCGTCCGCCGATAGGAGCGGAACTGGTCGTGGATCGCGGCTTCGATCTCCTCGGCCGAGTGCCCTCTGCTCTCGGCGAGGTCACGCAACGGGATCACGACGGGAGGGTCGCTGACGATCCGGAACCGGCCGTCGACGATTTCTGCCAGCTTCGACAGCGCCTGCAAGCTGCTCCGGGTGTGGGCCTTCCGGAGCTGTTGCTCGGCTCTCGCCTCGGCGGCCTTCAGCTGTGTCTTCGACGTCCCTTGCTTCAGGTCGCGAGTGGCGTCCTTGATGCCGGACATCAAGTCTTGCTCGGAGAGCCGTGTGTACCAGATGTCGAGGGTGCGCATCTCGGCGAACTCGGTCATCGCCTGGCGATAGGCGGTCACCGATGCTTGGGTGGCCGAGCGGGCGTCCGGTGGTGAGAATCCGTTGTTGCGCGCGGCGATCGTGAAGCTCGTGGCCAGCCGCTTGACGTCGTATTCGAACGGTCCCGGGAGCGTCTCGTCGAAGTCGTTGAGGTCGAACAGCAACGTGCGCTCGGGTGATGCGTAGACGCCGAAGTTCGAGAGGTGGGCATCCCCGCAGAGTTGGACATTGAGCCCGGCGGTCGGCGTGTCCGCCAGATCCGCGGCCATGATCTTCGCTGCGCCGCGGTAGAACGTGAACGGCGACACGAGCATCCGCCCGTGACGCACGGGCACCAGGTCTGCTTCGCGCGTCGCGTTCTGCTCCTCGAGGAGGGCGACCGGATCGGGACGTGCCACAGCGGGTACCCACCCCGTGTGGGCCGACGGCGCTGCCCGCTCGCGTGCCGCTTTGCCCCTGGCTCGCCGCTCGTCGACACTCGGGTGCTCGATCGCCTGCATGGGGGTGCCTCCTCTGCCGCGAGCAAAGCCCACGGCCACCATGCGCGCCTCATCCGAAACGGATGACTGTCCGCGGCGCTCCGGCGCCGGCGCAACGCGGTTAGCGCGACTTGTCTGCCATCGCCCCAGCGCGCCCACCACGCCGCGGTTCATCCGTATGGGGCGATGCGAGCGGCGGATGCTCTCCGCTTTGCTCCGTCACGCGGCATCTGTTGTCGCGCGCGAATCCCGGCCCAGGCAGCCGTGTCGGGAGATGATCGAGACCAACAGCTCGAGCGAACCAGAATGCACACCGAGGTGCTCTGCTCGCTCGACCACCCAGGAGGTTGACCCTGACGATGGCGGCCGACCCACTCGCCATGCTGCGGACTCGGAGGTATGTCACGCTGCTCGTGTTCGCCGCGCTGCTGGGAGTGCCGATCGCCGTCGCGGCGTACTACTTCCTGTCGCTGGTCGATCACATGCAGGAGTGGGTGTTCAGCGACCTCCCCGACGGCCTCGGGTTCGATGGTGAGCCGACCTGGTGGCCGATCGTCCCGCTGCTGCTCGCCGGTCTCGTGGTCGGGGCAACCATCCGCTACCTGCCGGGCAGAGGTGGTCACTCCCCGGCCGACGGATTCAAGGCCGGCACGGCCCCAACGCCGATCGAGCTGCCCGGTGTCTTCATCGCCGCGTTGGCGTCGCTCGGGCTCGGCGCCGTGATCGGCCCGGAGGCACCGCTCATCGCCCTCGGCGGCGGGCTCGCTGCGCTCGTCGTCCGGCTGATCAAGCGCGACGCCCCAGAGCAGGCGCTCGCCGTGGTCGGCGGCGCGGGAAGCTTCGCCGCGGTCTCTGCCCTGCTCGGCAACCCGCTGCTCGGCGCCTTCCTGCTGATGGAGGCGATCGGACTCGGCGGCGCGGCGGCCACGGTAGTCATGCTGCCCGGGCTGCTCGCCGCCGGCGTCGGCGCGTTGGTCTTCATCGGCATCGGCACGACGAGCGGGGTCGGCGAGTTCTCGCTGGCGGTCCCGAACCTTCCACCGTTCGCCCACCCCAACGGCGCCCAGTTCGCCTGGGCCCTCGTCATCGGCGTGGCCGCGGCGATCGTCGGCACCGCCATCCGATTGCTGGCCCTGCAACTGCGCCCGCATGTCGAACGCCGCCTCATCCTGCTCACGCCGGTTGCCGGCCTCGCCATCGCCGGCTTGGCGATCGTCTACGCCGAAGCGACCGACAAGAGCACTGCTGACGTGCTCTTCTCCGGACAGGTGGCGCTCCCGGGACTCATCGAGCAGAGCGCCGACTACGCCGTCGGCACCCTCCTGCTGCTCATCGTCTGCAAAGGCCTGGCCTACAGCGTCTCGCTGAGCAGCTTCCGCGGCGGACCCGTGTTTCCCGCCATGTTCATCGGCGCCGCCGGCGGCATCGCGATGTCGAACCTGCCCGGCATGAGCCTGGTCCCCGCCGTCGCCATGGGCATCGGCGCGATGACCGCAGTGCTCCTGCGCCTGCCGCTGACCGCGGTGCTGCTGGCGACCCTGCTGCTCGGCGCGGACGGCCTCGGTGCGATGCCCGTCGTGATCGTCGCCGTCGTCGTGGCGTTCGTCGTCTCGGCGTGGTTCGTCCCGCAGGCGGCCCCGGAACCAGCCGCGACCGCCAACCGCGCTGAGGTTGCACCGGCAGGCGCGGTTGCGGACTCGCCGACGCCGGCGTGAGCAGGCGCCTCGCCGGCGGCTAGGGGCGACGGCCCGTCAGCGGCGGTCTCGTCGATCGTCGCGCCGGTCCTGGCGATCGTCTCGACGGTCCTCACGCCGGTCGTGGCGCCGGCTGACGCCGTGCGACACGACGGCGGCAGTGCCCACCACCGCCGCGGTCCTCGCGACGGGGCGGCCGATGACGCCGCGGCGGGCCACTCGTGCTGGTCGTAGGGGCATGTCAGACTCCTTCGCTCATCGCTTCGGCTTCGGCTTCGGCTTCGGCTTCGAGTGAAGCCACGATCGCCTGGATCGGGATCCTGCCGGTTGCGATCAGCTGGCCCCCGGCACGCCGGGCTGCTGAGGCGAACGGCGCCGCCCAACGGTTCTCCCAGACGAGCACGCCGGCGGTGCTGCCGTTCTCCATGGCCTCGGCGAGGTCGGCGACGTCGTCGGCAGCCAGGATCTCGGCGATCTCCGTCTCCAGCACCCGCAGGTCGTCGAGCTGGTCGAGGTCGTCGAGCTCGTACGCCTCGACCGTGCCATCGTCGTCCTTGTGCAGGATCAGCACGTCGAGCACGCGGATCGTCCCCGACTCGACGAGTGATGCCAGCTCGGCCGCCATCTCACCCGTGAAGTTGCTGTGGCCGGCGGGGAACTCGACGACGAGGTAGTCCACCGGGCCTAGCTCGTCGATCTCGGTCGCACTCATCAATCGCTCCTCATGCATCCGTGTGTCTTGCACTGTGCGGACGTCAGCCGCGCGGCGACATCATCCATTCGGGATGATCGAAAACCTCCCGGATGCGTGAGCTGCCAGCTCGCCGGCTGCCAGCTCGCCGACTGCCAGCTCGGCCGCTCGGCGGCTGGTGTCGCAGATGGGCATCCGGGCGCCCCACGTCTGGTGCGACGGAGGGCGATCATCCGGAACGGGTGATGTGACCGGTCGGCGCACGGCCCCAGAGTGGACTGGCCGTTCGCCATCGGCTGGCCGCGGCTGCCGAGACAGCGGAGGCAACCTCGAGATGAGCGATACCGTTCAGCACCTGCGAGAGCGGGGACGGGAATGACCGGCCAGAGGCCGACCGGGGCCTGCCTCCGTCGTGCCGCGCCGATCGGCAGCGTGGGAGACTGAGTGGCATGGCAGTCTCGCTGACGCCGATGGAGGCGATCATGTGGCGCGTCGGGCAGGACCCGACGCTGCGGATGACCCTGGGCGCGTTGCTGATCGTCGACCGGCCACCGACCGCGGCCGCGTTGACCGAGCGGCTGGCCGCCGCCGTCGCCCGGGCGCCGCGGTTGCGCCAACGACCGGACGATCCGACCGCCGTGCGGGCCCGGCCGGCCTGGGTCGACGACCGCGATCACGACGTCGAGTCGCATCTGCGATGCCTGGCGGTCGCCGGGCCGGGCACGACACGCCAAGTGCTCGACCTCGTCGGGCTGCTCGAGGTGATCCCGTTCGACCCGGAGCACTCTCCGTGGGACGTGACGATGATCGAGGGCCTGGAAGGCGGTCGCGCCGGTCTGTACGTGCGCGCCCACCACGCCCTGACTGATGGGATGGCGGGTCTCCGGCTGCTCGGGCTGCTCCTCGACGAGCCGGCGTGGCCGCGTGCGGAGCCGGCGGCCCCCTCATCGCAACCGGCACGTGGCGCGGCAGTGGACGGTCACGCCCGGCCCCGGCCGCTGGGGACCTTCACCATCACCATCGACGTCGGCAAGTCGGTGCGCCGGTGGCTCGACCGCCTCAACGCAGCGCGCGAGCTGGCCCCGGTCGACTCGGCCGTGCGCGGCGTGCAACATGCCCTCGACCTCGCCAACTCGGTCTCTCGCCAGCTGATGGTGACCGGCGGGCCGCTGGCCGACCGACCGCCAGGTCGGTCGCTGCTCAGTCGTTTCGAGACGTTCTCCGTCGACGGGGCGCGGCCCGCCGCCCTCGCCCTCGGTGGCAGCCGCAACGACCTGCTCGTCGCCGCTGCCGCCGCCGGCCTCGGGCGCTACCACGAGCAGGTCGGCGCGCCGACCACCGAGCTGCGCCTGGCGACACCCACCGTGCAAGGCCGCTCCGAGGAGTTCGGCGGCAACTGGTTCGCCCCCGCCCGCGTCGAGGTGCCCACAGCCGCCGGTCGGCCGGGACCGCAGTTCGGCATCGTGACCGAGCGACTCGCCCAGGCGCGCCGCGAGCCGGCGTTGCGAGTTGCCTCGACCGTCGCCGCGACGCTCGGGCGGCTGCCCCTGCAGGTCCTCGCGCCGGCACTGCATGCCCAAGCCGAGTCGGTCGACTTCGCCGCCACCGCGGTCCCCGGACTGCGCGGTGAACGGCGGATCTGCGGATCGCTGGTCGAGACCGGGTACCCGCTCGGCCCGCGGCTCGGTTGCCCGATGAACATCTCGGCGATGGGCAACGGGGACCGCCTCGACGTCGGCATCGCCCTCGACCCGGCCGCGTTCACCGAGCCCGAACTGCTCGTCAGTTGCCTGACAGAGGCCTTCGCCGGCTACGTCGCCGCCACGGTCGACGGCGCGCCCACGGGGTGACCGGACCGTGGCCCGACGCCGAGTCCGCCGCCGGGTGAGGTTGCTCGACTCGTTCGTCGATGGTGCCACCGAGATCGTCCAGTCGGTCGCCAACGAGGTCGCGCCGGGGGTGGTCGACGCGATCGACATCGACAAGGTGGCCCAGGGCCTCGACGTCCAAGGGTTGGTCGACAAGGTCGACATCGAGGCGATCGTCGACAAGGTCGACGTGCAAGCCGTCGTCGACAAGGTCGACGTCCAAGCGGTGGTCGAGAAGGTCGACGTCCAGGCCGTCGTCGACAAGGTCGACATCCACGCCGTCATGGCCCGTGTCGATCTGCAGGAATTGCTCGCCCGCATCGACCTGAACGAGCTGCTCGACACGCTCGACCTCGACGTGCTCCTCGAGCAGATGGACATCAACCGCGTGCTGCGGCGTGTCGACATCGACGCGGTCCTCTCGCGGGCCAACTTGGACGAGCTGGTCGGGCGGGTCGACCTGCAAGCGGTCGTCGACCGGATCGACATCGACCAGGCGGTGTCCAAGGTCGACGTCAACGCCGTGCTGGACCGGATCGACATCGACCGCCTGCTGGAGAACACCGAGCTCGGCTCGCTGGTCGCTCGCTCGAGCTCCGCCGTGCTCGCCCACTTCATCGACGTCGCCCGCAGCGAGGCCGTCGGCCTCGACTCGTTCGTCCACCGGTGGGCCAACCGCATCCTGCGGCGCGACCCCGCCCGCCTCCCCAGCGGACCTCCGATGCTGGTCCCGCCCCGGTCGACAACGTGACCCTGCTCAACACCGAGCACGGGCCCGACGCCAGTCTCGAGGGGCACTACGCCGGCATCGTCACACGCTTCGGCGCGCTCGTCATCGACGTCGTGACGATCGCCGTGCTGTTCGCCATCGGCGGGCAACTCCTCGAGTACATCCTCACCGTGCTCCTCCGTCACCGAATCGCCCTCAGCGACGCGCCGATCGCCTCAGGCGTCGCCCTCGCCGCCTGGGCGTTCCTCTATCTCGCCTACCCGCTGGCGATGACCGGCCGCACGTTCGGCATGTCGGTGGTCGGCGTGCGCGCCGTGCGCACCGACGGCAGTCACTTGAGCACGCGCCGGTCAGTGGTCAGAGTCCTCGCCCTGCCGCTCAGCTTCCTGCTGTTCGGGTTGGGGTTCCTGCTGATCGTGCTCCGCGCCGACCGCCGGGCCCTGCACGACCTCATCGCCGGCTCCGCCGTCGTCTACGCCTGGGACGCCCGCGCCGCCCGCCTCCGATTCCTCGCCCGTCGCTGACCCGCCGCGCCCGGTACAACTGGGTGGCCGTGGTCTCACCGGGGTTTCTGGGTGCCCACAGTCTCGAAATCGAGACTCTCGCGCCCCAGAAAGCTGGCGTCGTGAAGCGTCGGCGAAGTTGCCGGCCGGCGCGGCCTGCCTCAGCGGGGGCCGGTGGCGCCGCAGTTGGCGAACGGGCCGAGCGTGTCGGCGATGGCGTGCGGGCCGCTGCGCGCGATCCCGCTGACGATCGCCCCGAAGCCCGGCCCGGCGAGGCCGCTGTCGGCGACGCCGACGCAGTTGTGATCGTTCGGTGGCGGGTCGGCCCTGACCGTTGCCGGGACCAACGCGACCGCGGCGGCGACCACGCTTGCCATGAAGAACCGTCGCATGCGCACCTCCCATCTCGCACGAACGGCCGGAGCGTAGCCTCCGGCGCACCGAGACCCGGCGGGTGCCGTTGCTCGGCCAGGATGGCGGAGTGAAGGTCCACCTCGTCGACGGCACCTACGAGCTGTTCCGCCAGAACTTCGGCCGGCTGGCCAAGCAACCCGACGCCGGTCCGTACGCCGCGACGACAGGCGTGCTGCGCTCGACGCTCCAGCTGCTCGCCGACGGCGCCACCCACATCGGCGTGGCCAGCGACCACATCATCGAGAGCTTCCGCAACGAGCTGTGGCCGGGCTACAAGACGAGCGCCGGGATGCCGCCGGAGCTGCTCGCCCAGATCCCAGTCGTCGAGGAGGCGTTGGTGGCGATGGGCGTCACGACGTGGGCGATGGTCACCTACGAAGCCGACGACGCGCTCGGTGCTGCCGCCGCGGTCGCCGACGCCGACGAGCGCGTCGAGCAGGTGCTGATCGTGACGCCGGACAAGGACCTCGGCCAGTGCGTGCGCGGGCGGCGGGTCGTGCAGTTCGACCGGCGCAAGCGCGAGCTGCTCGACGAAGCGGCGGTGATCGCCAAGTTCGGCGTCGCGCCGGGCTCGATCCCCGACTATCTCGGGCTCGTCGGTGATTCGGCCGACGGCTACCCCGGCATCGCCGGTTGGGGCGCCAAGAGCGCGTCGGCAGTCCTGGCCCGCTACGGCCACCTCGAGGACATCCCCGACCACGCCGGCCAGTGGGACGTCCCGGGCCTGCGGGGGGCGGCGAAGCTGTCGAGCGCGCTGCGGGCCGACTTCGGCCTGGCTCTGCTGTTCCGGCGCATCGCGACCGTCGAGCTCGACGTCGACGTGGGCGCGGTCGACGACTGGGCGTGGACCGGGCCGACGCCCGACTTCGAAGAGTGGACGGCGCGCCTGGGTGAGCCGGATCTCACCGGCCTGGCTACCTCGCTGGCCCGAGCGCGCGGCTTCGGGTGACGGCTCACCGCCGTTCGCCGCCGTCGCTTCCTACACTCGTAGGCCGGCCCACGGCGATCGAGAGGAACAGATGGGCGCAGCGCGCGGCGTGACGGTTCGGCTCCGGCGCCTTGGCGCGCGCGCCCGCGCGGTCGTCTCGAAGGGCACCGAGATCGTGGTCGGCCGCCCGAAGCTCGGCGCGTGCGACGTCGTCGGGCGGTGGTCGCGGGTCCGCTCGGGGCGGGCGATCATCGCCAACGCCGGGCGTATCGAGATCGGCTCACGCACCCGGCTGACCTGCAACTACGGCCCGATCGAGCTGCGCACGGCACCCGGCGCGCGGCTGACGATCGGTTCCCGCACCGGCATCAACTTCACGACCCTGATCGACGCGGCCGAGCGGATCGACATCGGCGATCGCGTCGACATCGGTCCCTACTGCGTGATCGCCGACGCCGTGCTCGGCGAGGGCGGCGAGGTCGTCGAGACATCCCCGATCACGATCGAGGACGGGGCGTGGTTGGCCAGCCGGGTCACCGTGCTGCCCGGCACCCGCATCGGCGCTGGGGCGGTGATCACGGCGGGCAGCATCGTGTCAGGGACCGTGCCGCCGCGGGTCGTCGCCGGCGGGATCCCGGCCCGCGTCCTGCGCCGCCTGGACGGCGGCGAGGACGCGAGTGACATTGCCGAGATGGCCGACGTCGCCGACCGCGCGGCACGACCGAGCCCGGCACCGGCCGCCTGGTCGGCGCCGGTGGCGGTGGCCCAGGCGCCGGAACCGTCCGGCGCGGCGCTGCTGATCTCCGACTTCACGATCGACCCCCTCGTGCCCGCGCTGGCGCTGACGAACCCCGCGTTCCGCGCCGAGCTGGCCCCGTTCGGCGCGGTCGTCGCCAGTGTCATGGCGCCGCCGACCGAGGCGCGGGACCTGGCGGTCGTGTGGACCCGCCCCGAGCTCACCCTGTCGACGCTGCGCGCCGCGCTCGACGCCGACGCCGTCACGGCCGACGCCATCGCCAGCGAGGTCGACCGCTACGCCGCGCAGATCGCCACCGGCCTCGGCGAGTTCCGCTGCGTCGTGGTGCCGACGTGGACGGTGCCGCCGTGGGTCCGCGGGCGAGGACTGCTCGACCACCGTCCAGGTGGCGTCGCATGGGCGCTGGGCATCGCCAACCAGCGGCTCGCCGGCGCCCTTGCCGATGCGCCCAACGTCTTCGTGGTCGACGCCCAACGGTGGATCGCCACAGTGGGTGAGCGGGCGTACAACGAGCGCCTCCACTACCTCGGCAAGATCCCGTTCGATGACGCTGTGTTCGCCACCGCCGCCGAGGAGATCGCCGCCGCCTTCGCCGCGGTCCAAGGTGCGGCGCGCAAGCTGATCGTCGTCGACCTCGACAACACGCTGTGGGGCGGCGTCGTCGGCGACATCGGCTGGGAGGAGCTGCGCCTCGGGGGCCACGACGCGGTCGGCGAGGCGTTCGTCGACTTCCAGCGGGCACTGAAGGCGTTGCAGCGGCGGGGCATCGTGCTTGCCGTGGTGAGCAAGAACGAGGAGCTGGTCGCGTTCGAGGCGATCGATCGCCATGGGGCGATGGTGCTGCGCCGTGACGACTTCGTCGCCCACCGCATCAACTGGGCGGACAAGGCACAGAACATCGTCGAGATCGCGGCCGAGCTGAACCTCGGCCTGCAGTCGGTGGTCTTCCTCGACGACAACGACCACGAGCGGGCGCGGGTGCGCGAGGTGCTGCCCGAGGTGCTGGTGCCCGAGTGGCCGGACGATCCGACCCAGTTCGTCAAGGCGCTCGGGTCGTTGCGGTGCTTCGACACCGCGGCGGTGACCGCCGAGGATCTCGATCGCACCACGATGTACGCCGCCGAGCAGCAGCGAGCCTCGATGCGGGCCGACGTCGGGTCGCTCGACGACTGGATCCGCGACCTCGGCATCGTCGTCACGGCTGACCCGTTGAGCCCGGCCAACCTGCCGCGGGCGTCGCAGCTGCTGAACAAGACGAACCAGATGAACCTGCGCACGCGGCGGATGACGGCGGCGGAGATGGCGGAGTGGCCGAGTGAGGGACGGCGCCAGACGTGGTGCGTGTCCGTGGCCGACCGCCTGGGTGACGCCGGGCTGACCGGGATCGTCAGCGTCGACGTCGGCGGCGACATCGCCCAGCTCGCCGACTTCGTGCTCAGCTGCCGCGTGATGGGGCGGCGGGTCGAGGAGACGATGATCCACGTCGCCGCCACGATGGCCGCCGAACTGGGCGCGACGACGCTGATCGCCGAGCTCGTGCCGACCGCCAAGAACATGCCCTGCCGCCGGTTCTTCGAGTCCGGCGTGATGGCCAAGGTCGGCGACGAGCGCTTCGAGCTCGAACTCGACGTGGCGCCGCCAGCGCCCGACGGGATCACCATCGAGCTGCCGTCGACTTATCGCGCCGGGCGGTCATGATCCACCTCCGCCGCCGGCCGGTGTTCGAGGAGCAGGCGACGACCGTCGGCCGCGGCGTCGTGGTGGTCGGCGACCCGCGCGTCGACAACCAGGGCCAGCTGCACATCGGTGACGAGGCAGTGATCGTCTCCCGCCCGGGGATCACCCACCTCGCCACCGGTCCGGGGGCGACGATGCGCGTCGGTCGCCGGGTGCGCATCGGCCAGGGCGCGGCGCTCGCCGCGCTGGGGCGGGTCGAGATCGGCGACGGCGCCGTGCTCGGCTCGTTCGTGATGGTCATGGACTCCGACTTCCACGTCGCCGGCGACGGGGAGGCATTCGCCCAGCCGCAGCCAGTGCGCATCGGCGGCGGCGCGCGCATCGGACACCGCGCCGTGATCCTTCCCGGCGCGTCGATCGGTGCCGGCGCGATCGTCGAGGCCGGCTCCGTCGTCGCCGGCGCGGTGCCCGATGGCGGCCACGTCGCCGGCAACCCGGCGATGCCGGTCACGGCCAGCGCTGGCGCCGACGCAACGCGGCCGGTCGCCGAGATCGTCGCCGACGTGTTCGGGCTGGCGACGCCACCCGACCCCACGGTCGGCCCCGACGACGTCGAGGGGTGGGACTCGCTCGGTGCGTTGCGCGTGCTGATCGCGCTCGAGGCCGCCTACGGCGTGGTGCTCGACGACCGCCTGATCGCCGCCGCACGGTCCGTCGGCGACCTCGAGCGAGTGGTCGCCGCGGTCACGACCATCCATCCGAGTATCTGACGGCATACGAGTGCCGTGTGCGGGCGTAGCCCGCCGGCGACACTCGGATGGCCGCTCGCCGCGGTCAGAGCAGGTCGCCGAAGCCGCGCTGGCGAGCCTGCTCGAGGAGGTCCTGTTCGAGGCGGTCGCCGTCCGCCCGCAGCGACGTCAGCCGCACGTCGGACACGGCCCCGGCGTGGACGACCGTGTAGTCCCGGGTTCCGGGCGTGGCGCCCGGGCGGTCGATCAGGAACCCGCGGTACCCGGTGCGAACCGGCGGCGGCGTTCGGGAGACCAGCCGCGGCCGACGGGCGGCGGCGCTCAGCTTGGCGTGCACCGCTGCCGCCTCGTCGGGCTCGAGGACCCACTCCGGGTCCGGGAGGCCGGAGAACACGCCGAGCCGAATCACGGTTCGATCCGGGCGCCCGGCGAGCGCCGCCTGCGGCTTGGCGAACGACTCCCGACCGGCGAGCGTCACCGCGCGGCGTGGCACGGTGAAGAACCCGCAGAAGATGACGTACCGGCCTCGATCGGCGGTGCGCGGGTCGCTGATCAACTGGCCCGAGTCGTCGGTGTTCACCGCGGGGTACCACCCGATCTTCTGCGACCACATGCCGTCGCGATCGTGGCGGTACCAGTGGTAGTCCGGCTTCCCCGGCGGACCGGGGTCGATCGCCAAGGCGACCCGGTGCCCGAACTCGACCCCGGCTGCATCCTCCACCGGGCCCGTCGACAGCAACCCGTCGGCGATCGCACCGGCTGTCTTCCCGGCACACTCGATCGGCGGCTCGACCAGCCCGGCCCCGGCTCCAGGTTGGGCATACGTGTTGTTCCGGATGTCGCAGGCGTAGTTGTAGCAGTTGTTGGAGAGGACGGTGTCGAAGTCGCTGTTCCAGCGTTCGGGTCGCTACCGCGGCACCGATCCCACCCGCAGCAGCTCGCGGACCGATCCCGGCACACCGGGCTGGTCCGGCAAGGCGAGCGCCCCGGCAAGAGCGAGAGCGCGCGGAGGCGTGCCCTCCGACTCGGTGATCTCGCGCAACGCGGCGGTCATTGGTGCTCCTCGTCATCATGCGACGCCGCCACATCGTCGAACCTCGTGGGGCACCAATGCCCGAAAGACCGTGCCGCGTGATTCGCTCGCTCGACGCGCTCGATTGCCTCACTCGCTCGAAGACTCGCTCGCTCGGACAGTCGCTCGCTCATTGCAGCGCCACGAGGACGGGGATCAGGCCGCTGCCGGAAGCGAGCGGAGCGAGCGCCTTGCCGAGGACGGCACCGAACGCCCGCTCGCCGTCGACGATGCGCTGGGCGTGGCCGCGCCGATCGCTGGTCGTCAACAGGTCGCCGACGCGGATCGGATCGGTGGTGGCGTCGACGAAGCAGTAGACCTTGCCGACGAGCGCCACCGGCACTCGGGGCCGGCCCGTGTCGCGACGGTCCATGACCACGGCGGGCCGGAACGAACCGGCTCCGGAGACGACGCCGGCGACCCGCGTGTCGTAGGGCTTGTCGCTGGCGGCGAGCGAACCGTCGTCCGTGATGACCATCACCGTGCCCGGCGCGCCGTCGTCGCCGACGAGGTCGAACTCCTCGGCGCAGTCGGCGTTGGCGAGCACGACGTCGCCGGTACCGCCATCGATACGGACGGACTCGGTGCCGTCTGCCTGCCGCACGATGATCCGGCCCTTGTTGCCGAAGCCACCAAATGACGCCGTGCCGGTGCCCTTGACCTCGACGATGGCGTCGCTCGGGAAGCCGGCGCGAGTGAAGCGCAACGCGTTCCTCGTCCCGTCGAGGCTGACGATCGGACCGGGGTTGCCGCCCGTGGTGAGGTCGATGCGCGCCGGGACGTTTGCCGCGCCCATGTCCAGGTTGACGCTGTCGGTGTCCGCACGCAGCACAACGGAGTTGTTGTTGTCGCGGTCGTTCATCGACAGCTGGCCGCCCGAGCCCGCCCCGCCGAGCTGCAGCCGACCCTCGCCGGTCAGGCTGGCGCGGCGCTGGTTGGCGCGGTTGTGCAGGCTGAGCGTGCCGAGGATGTCCTGCGCGCCGAGGCGAAGATCGGCCGTCTTGAGGACGCCGACGCGACCCTGCTCCTTGCGGCGCACCTCGGCGATCGAGGTGTTGGCGGCGTCGAGGACGGTGAGCTTGCCGTCCTTGCCGGCCCCGCCGGCGATCAGCTCTTCGGGCATTTGGGGGGTCTCCTGTCGGTAGGTCGAGGTTCTCGACGGATGCCGAGGCATCATGCGGGACCTCGCGGCCGAAGGCATGGAGTCGAGGTGGAGATGTCGAGGAGACCTGAGGCCGCGCCTGCCTGGCGCCGTCAGCCCGGCCGAGGTTGGCGACCTCCACGGCGGGATTTGTATCTGGGCGGGAATCGTCTCGGAATCCGAGACGA
>JBIOUO010000258.1:0-10299 GCA_044867195.1 Ilumatobacteraceae bacterium | reverse complement strand
GGGTGGCGTGACCGGCGCGGGCGCCGGTCACGCCATCCTGTGCGTCGCACCCCCAGCCGCGGCGGCTTCAATGGGCATTGGTGCCCGGCGACGACGAGAGATATCCGCCCGACGCGACGCGCGCCGCCGGGGCGGTCGAGCTCGCCGTCCGGTTGATGCGCGCGGCGGCGGCCGAGACGAGTCGTAGCGAGCGCCGGCGGGCCGAGCGCCTGGGACGGCTGCTCGCCGACGAGCATGGCCGGGCGTTGCTGTTCACCCTGACCGACGAGGTGCTGCGCACGCCCGATCCGGAGCGCTCGATGACCCAGCTCCGCCACCTCGTCGGTGCCGGACTCCCGCGCGCCCTGCCGCTCGTCGACCG
Source organism: Ilumatobacteraceae bacterium (assembly GCA_044867195.1). GTDB lineage: Bacteria > Actinomycetota > Acidimicrobiia > Acidimicrobiales > Ilumatobacteraceae > JALZMG01. The sequence goes on along the minus strand of JBIOUO010000258.1, from coordinate 9,938 downwards.
CGCCGGCCTCCGCCTGGCGGCCGCAGGTTCACGCGCTGCGCCGGGTCTCGTGGCGCGTGTCGTGAGGCAGCGCCTCCGCGCCGAGACACGCGGCGTCGTCATCCCGGCCGCCGACCCGGCGTTCGCCGGCCACGTTGCGCAGCGCCGCGCCACCGGCTTCGACGTCAACGTCAACCTGCTCGGCGAGGCGATCCTCGGCCGCGACGAGGCGACCGCCCGGCTCGACGCGCTGTGCGACCGCATCCGCCGGCCCGACGTCGACTACGTGTCGGTGAAGATCTCGGCGCTCTGCGCCGACCTCGACGTGCTCGCGTTCGACGCCGAGGTCGACCGCATCGCCGAGCGGTTGCGCGTCGTGTACGACACGGCCGCCGCCCAGCGACCTGCGGTGTTCGTCAACCTCGACATGGAGGAGTACCGCGACCTCCATCTCACCGTCGCCGCCTTCCGCCGGGTGCTCGACGAACCGCGCGGCCACGACCTGCGCGCCGGGATCGTGGTCCAGGCCTACCTTCCGGACACCCACGACGTGCTCGGCGAGCTCCTGGCGTGGGCCGCCGACCGCCACGCTCGCGGCCGGGCGCCGGTGAAGATCCGGCTCGTCAAGGGCGCCAACCTGGCGATGGAGCTCGTCGACGCCGAGCTCGGCGGGTGGACGCCAGCGCCGTACGCGACCAAGGCCGAGGTCGACGCCAGCTACAAGGCGCTGCTCGACCGACTGCTCGACGCCACGGCAGCCGGAGGCGTCGGGGTCGGCGTGGCCAGTCACAACCTGTTCGACGTGGCGTGGGCGCTCGGCGAGATCCGTCGCCGCGGGGTGGCCGGAAGCGCCGAGATCGAGATGCTCGAGGGCATGGCGCCGCCGCAGTCGCGTGCGACACGCGCCGAGGCGGGCCGGCTGCTGCTGTACACGCCCGTTGTCGACGAGGACGACTTCGCCGCCAGCATCGCCTACCTCGCCCGCCGGCTCGACGAGAACGCCGGGCCGGAGAACTTCCTCCGCTCGCTGTTCACGATCACGCCCGGCTCGACGGTCTGGCGGGCCGAGCAGGCGCGCTTCGAGCACGCCGTGGCCGGCCGCCACGACGTCGGGCGGGCACCTCGGCGACGTCAGGATCGGCGCACCGAGCAGCGCACGTTCGACGCCGACGCGCCGTTCGCCAATGAGCCCGACACCGACTTCACGCAGGCCGCCAACCGCGAGTGGATCGCCGCCCACCTGGCCGCTGACCGACCCGCCGACCGGCCGCCACTGGTGACCACCACGGCCGGCATCGACGAGCTGGTCACCCGCGCCCGTGACGGCGCCAAGCGGTGGCGCGACCTGCCGACGCCGGCGCGCCGGGCGGTGCTCGCCCACCTCGCCAGCTCGATGGCGGCCGGCCGCGGGCGGACGCTGGCGGTGATGGCCCACGAGGCGGCGAAGACCGTGCGCGAGGGCGACGCCGAGGTCTCCGAGGCCATCGACTTCGCGATGTGGGCCGCGGCGTGCACGCGTGAGCTCGACGACCTCGCCGCCGACGGCATCGTCGCCGAGCCGCTCGGCGTCGTGCTCGTCGCCGGACCGTGGAACTTCCCCACCGCGATCCCTGCCAACGGGATGGTCGCCGCACTGGCCGGAGGCAACGCGGTGCTCCTCAAGCCGGCACCGGAGACGGTCGCCACGGCCCATGAGCTGGTCGCCCACGCCCACGCCGCCGGCGTGCCCGACGACGTCGTCCAGCTCGTCAACTGCCCCGACGACGACGTCGGCCGCCATCTCGTGACGCACCCCGATGTCAACGGCGTCGTGCTCACCGGCTCGTACGCGACGGCCCGGATGTTCCTCGGCTGGCAGCCCGACCTCCACCTGCTCGCCGAGACCAGCGGCAAGAACTCGCTGGTGATCAGTGTGACCGCCGACGTCGACCTCGCCCTGCGTGACCTCGTGCGGTCGGCGTTCGGCCACGCCGGGCAGAAGTGCTCGGCGGCCTCGTTGGCGATCGTCGAGGGCCGCATGCTCGACCGCACCCCGTTCCTCGATCGCCTCGCCGACGCCGTGCGCACGCTGCGCGTCGGGCCGCCGGAGCAGCTGACCTCGATGATGGGCCCGCTCATCGCCCCGCCCTCCGGCCCGCTCGCCCGCGCCCTGTCGACGCTCGACCCCGGCGAGTCGTGGCTGGTCGAGCCGCGCCAGCTCGACGCCTCCGGCCGGCTGTGGTCGCCGGGCGTGCGGGTCGGCGTGCAACCGGGCTCGTGGTTCCATCGCACGGAGTGCTTCGGCCCGGTGCTCGGCGTGATCCGGGCCGACGATCTCGACCACGCCGTGGAGATCCAGAACGCCGTCGACTACGGCCTCACCGGCGGGCTGCACAGCCTCGACGAGGACGAGATCGGAGCCTGGCTGGCCCGTGTCGAGGTCGGCAACGCCTACGTCAACCGTCACACCACCGGCGCCATCGTCGGCCGCCAGCCGTTCGGTGGGTGGAAGCGCTCGTCGGTCGGGCGGGGGGCGAAGACGGGCGGGCCTGGCGACGTCGCCCGCTTCCTGACGTTCCGTCGCACCAGCGAGACGACCCTCGCGGCGGCGACCGAGTCGTACCGCCACTGGTGGCGGGTGCGGTTCGGGGCGTCGCTCGACCGCACCGGTCTGCGCGCCGAGCGCAACATTCTGCGCTACCGAGTCGTCGCCGGCGTGATCGCCCGCGTGGCCGCTGACACGCCGCCGCTCGAGATCGCCTCGCTGCGGGCGGCGGCTGCCGTGGCCGGCGTCCGGGTCGAGGTGTCCGGCCCCGCGCCGGGTCGGGTCGACGTGGCGGAGAGCGACGCCGAGCTGGCCGCCCGGCTGCCGGCCGCGGGGGTCGAGCGCCTGCGGCTGCTGACGACCGCCGATCACGCCGTGTGGTCGGCCTGCCACGACGCCGACGTCGCCGTCGACCGCACCGCGGTGACCCACGACGGCCGCGTCGAGCTGCCGTGCTGGGTCCGCGAGCAGGCGATCTCCTGGACCGTCCATCGCCACGGCCGCATCTCGTGACCGGCCATCTGGGCGCGATCCCTGCCAGACCGGGTTCTGGGCGCGTTCCCTGACAGGTGTCGTCAGGCAGCGCGCCCAGATCGGGGCGAATGCCCGGATGCGTCGGCGCACTACGGACGAGCCGACGAGGCGACGGCCGACCGCGGCGGCAGACTCCACGCCATGGCTCGGCTCGGATCGATGGGCGCGTGGCGCCACGGCGTGGTGGGCATCACCATCCTGGGCGGCGCCGGACTGGCGCTGGCCGGGATCATCGGCGACCCGTACCACGACGAGCGCTTCGACGCCAAGCAGGTCGTGGTCCAACCGGTGGGCGAGGACGGTCTGCGCATCCGTGAGGTCGTCGACGAGGACTTCGGGCGGGCCGACCGCCACGGGCTCGAGCGGCTGATCCCCAACGACTTCGGCGTCCCGACCGACGTCACGGCCACCTCCCCCGACGCGCCCGACGCAGTCGACGTCGTCGAGGAGGGTTCGGAGACACGCATCCGCATCGGCGACCCCGATCGCACGGTGTCCGGCCAGCACCGCTACGTGCTCACCTATACGCTGCCCGACGCCCATCTCGCCAGTGGGCTGTTCCTCGACATCGTCAACAACAAGGAGACGCTGACCACCGAGCACCTCGAGGTCGTCGTCACCGGTCTCCAGCTCGACGACCCGGCATGCAGCGTCGGCAGCCTCGGAGCAAGCGGCGGCTGCGACCTCACACCTGACGGCGACGTCTATCGCGTCGTGATCAGCCCGCTCGAGCCGGGGCAGGGACTAACCGTCAGCGGCAGGATCGCCGGCCGCTCGACGCCCGCCGACGTCACCGAGCCGCCGTTGCCAGCCCGCCATCCGGACTACCGCGTCCTGCTCGCCGCGCTGATGGTGCCGCTCGGCGTGGCCAGCGCCGGCGCCGTCTACGCCTTCGCCCGGCGCCGCGGTCGCAACGAGGTCTACGCCGGCGGCGCCGCCGATGCGGCATACGGCGGCACCACGCTGCCCCCACCCGGCAGCCCACCCCTGCCGACCGTTCTCGTGCCCGACAGCCGGATGGGCGAGCTGGCGACCACGGAGTTCGTCCCGCCGAAGGGGATCGCCCCGTGGCAGGGCAACGTCCTGCTAGGCGAGAAGATCGACAACGACACCGTCAGCGCGTGGTTCTCCGGACATGCCGCCCACGACGTGGTCACCATCACCCGTGACGATGACCACGTCGTGCTCGGGCGCGGCCCGCGCTTCGCCGATGCCACACCGGGCGACGCCGAGATCCTGGGGTCGATGTTCGACGGCGGCGAGCAGATCGTCCTCGACGGCTACGACAAGGACTTCGCCCGTGCCTGGCGCGACGCCCGCCAGGAGATGCAGCGCTCGATCCAGGCGTCGGGATTCTGGAAGCGACTCCCGCCCGGCAGCGGTGGGCTCGGGTGCGGCGGCGCGCTGAGCGCCCCGATGCTGATCGTCCTCGCCGTCTGGGCGATCATCGGCGCCGGGTCGGTGCTCACAGCCGTTCTCGGCGTGTTCTCCGGGCCGATCGGCGCGATCGTGTTCGGCCTCGTGGTGCCGGCACTGGCGGCGTTCGCGGTGTACCGCTCGCTGCTGCCGGCCCGCAGCGCCGCCGGCTCGGCGCTCACGCTGCGCGCCGAGTCGTTCCGCCGCTTCCTCGCCGCCAGCGAGGGCCGCCACGTCGAGTGGGCGTGGTCGCACGGGCTGCTGCGCGAGTACTCGGCGTGGGCCGTCGCGCTCGGCGCCGCCGACACGTGGCAGCGGGCGATGGAGCAGTCGAGCGTGCCGCCGGCCGAGATCACAACCGGTCCGCTGCTGCTGTGGTCGATGGGGCCCAGCTTCCACAGCAGCATCACGCCGCCGTCCAGCTCGGGCGGCGGGGGCGGTAGCTGGGGCGGCGGGGGCGGCTTCTCCGGCAGCGTCGGTGGCGGTGGCGGAGGCGGCAGCTCGGGCTCCTGGTAGCACCCGAGTGTCGGCGTGCATCGGAGTGTCAGGCGGTCGGAATACGGCATCCACACACTCGGATGCCGCCACACACTCGGGTGCGTCGCTACGGTCGACGCGCGTGGTCTCGCTGCACGACACGGCTTCCTACGCCGACCTGGTGCTCACCGCGCTGCGCCGGTGGCCCGACCGCACGGCGTTCATCCAGGACGGCGTCGAGCTGACGTACCGCCAGACCGAGGACCGCATCGCCCGCGTCGCGGCCACGCTCGTCGAGCGCGGGCTGCGAGCCGACGGCGGGGTCGGGATCCTGTCGCCGAACCGCCCCGAGGTCTTCATCGGGCAGAGCGCGACAGTGTTCGCCGGGGGGAGGTTCACGGCCCTCCACCCACTCGGCTCGCTCGACGACCACCGCTACTCGTGCGAGGAGGCGGAGCTGGGGATCCTGCTCGTCGATCCGGTGTATGCAGGGCGCGGCGACGAGCTGCGCGAGCTGTGCGAGTCGGTGCACACGGTGCTGACGTTTGGCCCGGCAGACGCCGGCGAGGATCTCGAGCGGCTCGCCGGCCAGGCTCCTGCGGCCACGCTGCGCTGGGGCACGCGCCAGCCGGAGGAGCTGAGCTGGCTGCTCTACACCGGTGGCACGACCGGCGTCCCGAAAGCGGCGATGCTCCCCGAGCGCGCCGTCGCCCAGATGGTGCAATCGGTCTCGATCGGCTGGGACCTGCCGGCGCGGCGCCGCTACCTCGCCTGCGCCCCGATCTCCCACGCCGCCGGGATGCTCCTCACGCCGACGCTGCTCGCCGGCGGCACGGTCGTCCTGATGCGTGCGTTCGACGCCGGCCGATGGCTGGCCGAGGCCGCTGAGCACCGCATCACGCTCGGCCTGCTGGTACCGACGATGATCTACGCCGTCCTCGACCACCCCGACCTCGACCGCACCGACCTGTCGGCGCTGGAGACGATCATGTACGGCGCCTCGCCGATGTCGCCGACCCGGCTCGTCGAGGGGATCGAGCGGATCGGGCCGGTGTTCGCCCAGCTGTACGGGCAGACCGAGTGCGCGGGCATCGCGACGTCGATGAGCCGAGCCGACCACGACCCGGCCGACCTCCACCGCTTGACCTCGTGCGGCGTCCCGATGCCCGGTGCCCGCGTCGCGCTGCTCGACGACGACGGCCGCGAGGTGCCGACCGGCGAGGCGGCCGAGATCTGCGTGCAGGGCGCGGTGGTGATGCAGGGCTACTTCAAGCAGCCCGAGCTGACCGCCGAGACGATCGGCTCGGGCTGGCTGCGGACCGGCGACGTCGCCGTGCGCGACGACGACGGCCGTTACTACATCGTCGACCGCAAGAAGGACATGATCGTGTCCGGCGGGTTCAACGTGTTCCCCCGCGAGATCGAGGACGTCCTCACCAGCGATCCCTCGGTGTCGGTGGCGGCAGTGATCGGCGTCCCCGACGACAAGTGGGGTGAGGCCGTCACCGCGCTGGTCGTCGCCAGGCCGGGCGCCACGCCCGACCCCGATTCGCTGCGCCAGCTGGTGCGCCAGCGCAAGGGCGCGGTGTACGCCCCGAAGACGATCGAGATCGTCGACGCCCTGCCGTTGACCCCCGTTGGCAAGGCGGACAAGAAGGTGCTGCGGGCTCGCTACTGGGGCGACCGCGAGCGGGCCGTGAACTGACTGACGCCGGACGCCGTCACGCCGCGCGGTCGAGCGCGACGCGCAGCACCCGGCGCTCGACCTCGGGCGCGGCGTCGAGCATGGCGAAGAACTCGCGCCGGTTGCCGACGTACACGACCACCGGGGTCAGCGTGGTGATCGTGGCGTCGGTGGGCTGGTCGCGCAGCAGGCTCAGCTCGCCGACGATCGCCCCGGCGCCGAGCACGGCGACCTCGCGCCCGGTGACGTCGGCAACCGAGACCTCGCCGTCGGCGATCACCGCGAACTCCCGCGGCGGCGCCCCAAGGTCGATCACGACCTCCCCGGCCGGCAGCAGGATCGGTGTGAGCAGGCTCCGCACGCGCCGCAGGCTGACCCGGCTGCAGCCGGCGAACAGCGCCAGCCGGGCGACGTCAGGGATCGTCACGAGCCGGCTGCGGATGGTGTCGATGCTGGCCGTTGTTGCGCGGTCGCGGCCGTGGCCATCCGGTCGCGCCCGCCCATCCGTGCGCTCCATCCGACCGGTCTAGCGACGCCGGTGCACAACCCGTCGGCCTGTGCCATCGATCACGTCACCACCTGGTTTCGCCGGGACATGACACCGTCGTCGCCCGGCGCCGCCATACCCTGGTCGCTCGCCGCATGGAGCACGAGTACTGGAGATCGAGGGAGCGTGACGAGCGCCGGCTGTGGGCCCCGCTGGCGATCGTCGGCGCGGCATTCGTGGCCCTGCTGCTGGCGCTGGTGATCGTCTTCGGCGACGACGATGGCGCAGCGTCGATCCCGGTCACGGCGCTGGAGGCGTCGACCTCCCCCGCGACGTCGGCGCCTGCCACGACCGTGGCACCGACGGTGGCGGCACCGCCGCCCATCGTCATCCCCCCGGCCGACGACGAGGTCGCGACCGGTGACGGCAGCGCGACCAGCACGTTGCCCAGCGCCGGCGACGGGGACCCCGAGATCGCGTTGCAGCGGGTCGCCGTCGAGTCGGGGGCGACGGACGTCAGCGACATCGTGCCGATCGGCTCGGGGACCTACGCCTTTCTCACGATCGCCGGCAGCGGTCGCCTGCTGCGCTGGAGCGGTGTCGAGTGGGTGCGCGAAGCGACGATCGACCCGCCGGGGGCGATCCGGGCCGTGACGACTGTCGACGTCACCAACGACGGCGTTGACGACTTCGTCGTCATGCTCTCCGGCTTGCAGCGGCCAGGCGGCGTGTACAGCCGGGCGACATTCGCGTTCGGATGGCTGGTGTTCCAGACCGCGACCGGGCAGCAGAATCTCGTCAACCATCTCGAGCTGCAGGCTGGCCAGCTGGTGTCCGATGACATCGACAGCCTCGGGCGCCCGATCACCGTCGCGTGGCGGTGGACGGGCGACCAGTTCGAGCCGCGCTGACCATCAACGAACGGCACACCCCACGCGTGCGTAGTCTCGCGCCGACGTGGAGGGGGTGGAGCCGACGATGACCGGGGCGCTCGACGGGATCAAGGTGATCGAAGCAGGTCTGCTGGTGCAGGGGCCGCAGGCCGCCGCCCTGCTCGCCCAGCTCGGCGCAGACGTGACGAAGGTCGAGCTGCCCAACATCGGCGACCAGTCGCGCTGGTTGCCGATGTCGCCCTCCGAGCGCCGCAGCGCCTACTTCCTGGGGTGCAACCGCGGCAAGCGCAGCATCACGATCGACGTGCGCGTCGCGGCCGGCCGCGACGTCTTCCGCCGCCTGGCAGAGGACGTCGACGTCGTCGTCACGAACTTCAAGCCGGGGACGATGGAGGCGTGGGGGCTCGGCTACGACGACCTCGCGGCGAGCAACCCGGGACTGATCTTCGCCACCGGGTCGGCGTTCGGACCGGTCGGTCCTGATGCCCAGCGCGAAGGTGCGGATCTGTCGGCGCAGGCGGCGGGTGGGCTGATCAGCGCCACCGGCACCGACAACGGCGAACCGACGACGATCGCCGTCACGATCGCCGACCACATCTCGTCGCTGAACATGGTCGCCGGCATCCTCGCCGCCGTCGTCGCCCGCCAGCGCACCGGTCGCGGTCAGCGCGTCGACGTGTCGCTGCTCGGCAGCCAGATCTGGGCGCAGGCGAGTGAGTACACGTTCTACCTCGCCTCCGGCGAGCTGCCCGGACGTCCGAACCGCGGCCACCCGATGATCCCCGGCCTCTACGGGATCATGCCGACAGCCGACGGCTGGCTGGCGATCGTCGGCGTCGTCCCCGCCCTGCGCACTGCGTTCTGCGAGGCGATCGGCCGTCCCGACCTGATGGACGACGAGCGTTTCACCAGCCCATTGCTGTGGAAGCAGCAGCGGGCGGAGCTGTTCGCCCTCCTCGCCGACGTCTTCGTCACCAAGCCGACGGCCGAGTGGTGCGACATCCTCCGCGCGGCCGGGCTGCGCTTCGCACCGGTTCGCAACTACGCCGAAGTCGCCGCCGACCCGCACGTGTGGGAGAACGGCTACCTGGCGGAGGTCGACGGGGCGCGTGTCGTCGGCACGCCGATCAGGCTGTCCGACACGCCGGCACGTGTCGGCGACTCACCCCCCGAGCTCGGGGCCGACACCGTCGAGGTGCTGATGGCCGCCGGCTACACCCCCGAACAGCTCGCCGAGCTGTACGCCAGCGGAGCGATCTGAGCAGCGCCCCGCGCTCCGTCAACATCTGGGTGGTCACAGTCTCATCGGACCTTCTGGGTGGCGACAGTCTCGATTCCGAGACCGTGGCGCCCCGGAACGGGCTGCGGACCCACGCCCCGGACTCCGGGCCATTCGGCTCGGGCCGTTGCGTCCCTTCGGTGTAGCCTCCCTTCTTCGTTCGCGGCCGCGTGGCGGCGCAGTCTTTGAGGGAGGACCGCGATGGGAGCCGAGCCTGATCCGATGCGGCATCCGCCGCCTGTTGCAGGCGGCGAGACCGCCGCCGAGCCTGGCGCCGCGGACCCCTGGCGGGTGCCAGCGATGCTGTTTCACGGCGAGCTCGCCGTCGTGCGCCTTGGCGCGGCCGCGTCGAGCCTGCTCGGGTGGTCGCCCACCGAGCTGCGGGTCGTGTCGGGCTGGGACCTGACCCATCCCGACGACCGCGGTCGTCTCGCCGACGCGCTCGCCCCCCGCTCGCCCATCGCCGTCGCCCCCCGCGCGCCCATCACGGTCGCCCCGTTCGCCCCGCTGTGCGTCCGGATGCTTGGCCGCGATCGCCGCTACTGGTGGACCCGGTGGGACGTTCGCCCGCTCGGCGGCCCAGGCGTCGTCGCTGTCGGCGTCGACATCCTCCACACCTGCGGCGACGTCGCCCCACCGGTCGGGACGTGGCTGTGGGATGTCGA
>JBIOUO010000257.1:0-8716 GCA_044867195.1 Ilumatobacteraceae bacterium | reverse complement strand
TCCCCACCCTAGCCACCCGCGACCAGCAGACTTGCCAACAGCCGAACCGCAACCATCCCGCGAGGGCGACAGCGACCCGCACGTGCCCTTCGGTTCGGAGCGCTATCGAGCGCGCATACGGGCCGTTATCGAGCAGATGATTCGGGGCTCGGTGCGGATTACTGAACGCGCGATATGTTGCGTCGGCAGCGTATTCTTGTGGGTTCGGTTTGGGGTACCCCACCGGGTGACCTGCAGCTCGGTGAAAAGTCGGCAGCGTTGTGCTCATCGGGTCGGCCGGCCGTCAGCGGCAACCCAGTGGCGGGACTAAATGAGGCCGGCGTCGTGGACGATGATGGCGACTTGGACCCGGTTGGTGGCGCGGAGTTTGGTGAGGAGTCGTGAGACGTGGGTTTTGACGGTGGCTTCGCTCATGTAGAGGTGGGCGGCGATGTCGGCGTTGGAGTGGCCGTGTCCGATCTCGATGGCGACGTCGCGTTCACGGTCGGTGAGCGCGGTGAGTTGGTTGGTGGCGGTGTTGCGCCGGGTGTTGGTTTGGTCGTCGGTGAAGCGTTCGATGAGGGTGCGGATGACGGCTGGTGACATTGTCGCGTCGCCGCCGGCGGCGGTGTGGACGGCATCGACGATGGCGGTGGGTGCAGTGTCTTTGAGGAGGTATCCGCTGGCGCCGGCACGCAGCGCGGCGAGGATGTAGTCGTCGAGGTGGAAGGTGGTCAGCACGACGACATGAGGCGTGCGCGGCAGCTGTTGAAGGCGTGCGGTGGCGGTGATCCCGTCCATGTCGGGCATCCGGATGTCCATCAGCACGACGTCGGGTTCTAGGTCGGTGGCCGCGGTGATGGCGTCGTGCCCGTTGGCTGCTTCTCCGACGATGTCGATGGTGTCGTCGGTGGACAGGATCATGCGCAGTCCGGCGCGAACCAGGGCGTCGTCGTCGACGAGCAGCACCCGCACGGGTGGGTGCTGGTTCACCGTGACCATCGCAGGTCGGCTGTGACTTCGAAGTGGCCGTCGGGGGTGGGTCCGTGGCGCAGGGTTCCTCGCGACAGCGCGGCCCGTTCGCTGAGCCCGACGAGGCCTCGTTCGCTGCCGGGCAGGGGCGGTGAGCCGGCTGCGGTGAGCGGGAGCCGGTTGCGCACGATGATGTGCAGCCCGTGACCGGCGGCACCGCTGATGGTGACGTCGGTGGGGGTGCCGGGGGCGTGCTTGTTGATGTTGGTGAGGGCTTCTTGCACGATCCGGTAGGCGTCGCGGCCGAGCCCTGTGGGTGCGCTGGCGGGGTCGTCGAGGTCCATGTTGAACTTGATGGTGGCGCCGGCGCGTCGGGAGTCGTCGACGAGGCGGGCGATGTCGGCGACGGTGGGTTGCGGCGCGGACGGGGGCGGGCCGGTGGTGCCGTCTTCGTGAAGTACGCCGATGACGTCGCGGAGTTCTTCCAGCGCTTGGCGGGCGGCGGTGCGGATGAGTCCGGCGGTGTGTTCGATCTGGTCCGGGGGGAGGTCCGGTCGCATCTGCAACGCACCGGCGTGCAGGGTGATCAACGAGACGCGGTGGGTGACGACGTCGTGCATCTCGCGGGCGATGAGGGCCCGTTCGGCGCGGCGGGCCTGATCGGCGAGCAGTCGCTGCTCGGCCTCGGCTCGACGGGCCCGTTCGTGCAGTGAGACGACCAGTTGCCGGCGGGCCCGCACGAACATCCCCCACGCGACAACCGCGGCGAGCATCGCGGTGGTGGTGATCATCACGATCCACCACGGCACCCGTTTGCCGTTGATCAGCAGGTTGAGCGGACGCAGCAGAAAGAACAGTCCGGCGGTGGCGACGTTGAGCAAGCCGATCAGCAGTGCCGTCTGCACTCGCCGGTGCACGGCGACGTTGAACATGGCGATCGTCGCGGCGACGGCGCTGGACACCGACATGATCGACAACAGCGCGGTGAGCACGGCCACCCCGACGGGGAACCGTCGGCGTTGGCACAGCGCGGCGCACGAGATCAGCCCGCACACGCCGTCGATGACGAGCTCGATGTGTGACGGCGCCGGCGTGTCGGTGGCTGTCGAGACGAGGAACGCGCCGCCGACCGCGGCTGACAGCACGACGCAGATCACGTCGACGGCCCAGTCCCGGCCGCTGCGGCGGATCGGTCGCCACGGCCGTTCGTCGCTCCGGTCGAGGTCCAGCAGCGACGCCGAGATCAGGCTCGGATGGTCGGGACCGCCGGCCAACGAGTCGGCGGAAGCCGCGCCGGGCATGACGTCAGCCTAAGTTCGCCCGGAGCGGCCCGAAAGGCGACGATCGGCGCTGTTGGTGGAGGCTGTCGGGAACCAAAGGCGAAGTCGGATCGACGAAAGGATGATCTGGCGGCCGGCCCGAAACCGTCGAACGCGGCACGGATGACGCCGCACGGCCGATGCGCACCGCGCCCCGCGGCGGCCACTGTCGTCGCATGATTGTTGCTCGAGCCCTGTCCAAACGTTACGGCGGCCTGCCGGTCGTCGACGACGTCACGTTCACCTGCCAGCGGGGGACGGTCACCGGTTTTCTCGGCCCCAACGGTGCCGGCAAGTCGACCACGTTGCGGATGATCACAGGGCTCACCCGCCCCGACACCGGTCACGCCACGGTCGCGGGCGTGCCGTTCGTCGCGCTGCCCAACCCGAGCCGTGTCGTCGGCACTCTGCTCGACGCCTCGGCGATGCACCCGGGACGAAGCGGCCGCAACACCCTCGCCGTCGCCGCCCGCATCGCCGCCGTGCCGCAGCGACGTGTCGACGAGGTGCTCACCACCGTCGGGCTCTCGGCATCGGCCGCAGATCGGCGGGTCGGCACCTACTCGCTGGGGATGCGCCAACGCCTCGGCATCGCCCACGCCCTGATCGGCGACCCCGACGTGCTCATCTTGGACGAACCAGCCAACGGGCTGGACCCCGAGGGGATCGCCTGGATGCGCCACCTGCTCCGCGACTTCGCCGAGCGGGGCGGGACCGTGCTGCTGTCCAGCCACCTGCTCGCCGAGGTCGAAGCCACCGTCGACCGCCTGATCGTGATCAGAGCCGGACGACTGGTCGCCGACGGACGCCTCACCGATCTCCTCTCCACCTCGGGCCTTGTTGCCCGCGCCACCGATCAGGCCGCACTCGTCGCCGCACTCACCGCCGCCCACATGTCGTTGCGGCCCGAGTTCGACGGGACCGTCGCAATCGACACCACCAGTGGCGTCACCGCCGAACAGGTGGCCTCGGTGGCGGCGCATGCCGGCGTGCTGCTGATCGAGCTCCGCGCTGCTGACCGCACCGGCCTGGAGCAACTGTTCTTCGCCCTCACCAGCCCCGCCACACCCGACGCCACCCGCGACGCCGCGCTCGAGGAGGTCACCCGATGAGCACCGCGACCACAACCATCCCACCGACACCGCACCGACACCGTGCGATCCCGTTCACACGGTCGTTGCGTGTCGAGTGGCGCAAGAGCATCGACACCCGTGCCGCCCGCTGGCTGTTGGCGGCGGTGCTGCTGGCGTCCGCGGTCGCCGCGATCGTGCCGATCGCCACGCCACACAACTCCGCCCAAGACCTGCGCAACTACTTGGCGACGATGGCGATCGGGGTGACCCTGCTGCTGCCCGTCGTCTCGATCCTCACCTTCACCTCCGAGTGGAGCCAGCGAACCGCCCTCACCACGTTCACCCAAGACCCCCGCCGGGGTCGGGTGCTCGCCGCCAAACTCACCGCCGGGGTCGCGTTGGCGAGCATCGGCGCACTCGTCGGACTCGGCCTCGCGACAGCCGGCCTGAAGGTCTCCGAGACGCTCGGCCGCGACGTCTCCTGGCACGTCGATTCCGCTGTGATCATCGGCTACGCGCTGTTCGTCGTGCTGAGCAGCGTGATGGGAATGGCCTTCGGCGCCCTCCTGCACAACAGCGCCGCCGCCATCGCCGCCTACTTCGTCCTCCCCACCCTGATCAGCCTCGTAGCCGTCCCCGTCGCCCCGATCCGCGACTGGGTCGACACGGCAACGACCTCCGAACGGATCCTGCATGCGGACTGGTCAGGACACCACGCCCAGATCCTCACCAACTTCGCCGTCTGGATTGTGCTCCCACTCCTCGCCGGCCTGACCCGCACGATGCGCCGTGACGTCAGCTAGCGCCTCCACCTCGGCGCACCGGACATCGCGGATCCGTCCGACCCCGACGCGCTGCCGGCGCACCGCCGGCATCGCCATCGCTGCCGTCGCGGCCGTCTGCACCGCAGCGTGCGCCCACGACACGACGAAGCTCACCGACAGCGCAGCGACAGTCCCTGCCGTGGCGACTCGAGACCCGATCACGACGCCGCCGCCATCCGACACGCCCGCCATGTCGCCAACCCCGACGATCATCACCGCGGACGAGCCCGGCGTCGAGTCCAACCCGACTGCCACGCCGACCACGGTCGCCGTCGGCGACGTCCCGGCGCAGCTGCGGAGCCTCCTCGAGGACACGGTCGCCGCGTCGGCGAGCATTCCCGGTCTCGCGCTACGCGTCGACGCCCCCGAACGGCACCTCGACGTCAATGTCGCCGCCGGTGTCGCCGACCGCGCGACGGCGAGACCGCTGACGCCAGACGCCGGGCTCCGCATCGCCAGCAACACCAAGACGTTCACCGCCGCCGCCGTGCTGCGTCTCGTCGAACAGGGACGGTTGGCCCTCGACACCCCGCTCGACCAGCTCCTCGCACCCGACACGGTCGAGGCACTTGACGCCGGCGGCTATCGACCCGACATCATCACCGTCCGCCAGCTGCTGCTGCACACCAGCGGGATCTACGACTACGGCAAAGACCCCGCCTACCAGGCCGCAGTCGCCGCCGAACCGGGCAAGCGATGGACACGCCTGGAACAAGTCCGCTTCGCCATGGACCACGGCGCCCCGGTCGCCGAACCCGGCACCACCTACGCCTACACCGACACCGGCTACATCCTGCTCGGCGAGATCATCGAACGAACGGCCGGCACGCCGCTCGCCGACGCCTACCGCACCCTGCTCGACTTCCACGCACTCCACCTCGACGCCACCTACCTCGAAACACTCGAACCGACACCGCCCGGCGCAGCACGCCGCGCCCACCAATACGTCGGCGACCTCGACGGCTACGACCTCGACCCATCCTTCGACCTGTACGGCGCCGCCGGACTGGTCTCCACCGTCGGCGAGCTCGCCACCTTCTACCGGGCGCTCCTGCACGGCGACGTCTTTGCCAACCCCGCAACCCTCGACACGATGCTCGAGATCCCCGCCAGCAACGCCGAGGCCGGCGCCGCCATGGGCATCTTCCGCGTCGACCTCGCCGGCAACACCTGCTGGTCCCACTCCGGGTTCTGGGGAACGTTCGTCGTCACATGCCCGCAGATCGACGTCACCATGGCTGTCGCCTGGAACCAGGCGACACCCAGCGCAGACTTCGACGCCGAGCACACCCTGCGACAGCTCGTCTGGCTGGCCACCGCGCCGTGAGCCACCAGCGCCTCGGTGACATCGTCGAGGGCCGTGGCCCGCGGGCCTGTGTGGGCGTCGCAGCGCCAGGTCCTCCGCGGGCTCGCACACCACGCCGGCATCCCGCGCGAGGGGAGGCCGTGCGTGGCTGGCGTGGCAGGTCGTCAGATGCGCTGGCCACTTCCACCTCGCACGTGCTGAAAGTCTCGCTGAGGACCGCCTGCGCAGCGCGGAGACAGGAGTGGGCTCTGGCGCCGATTGCCGGCACCAAGGGTTGACACTACCTTGCAGACCGAGGTACTGTGTGTCCCGTGGTAGCGGCGGCCGAGGTGCTCTCCCAACTTCGGCGTGGTGCCCTCGAGTACTGCGTGTTGGCGCTCCTGGCCGACGACGAGCGCTATGGCTTCGACCTCGTCCGCACGCTCGGCGAGGTTGATGGGATGGTCACCGCGGAAGGCACCCTCTACCCGCTGCTGGCCCGGCTGAAGAAGGCGGGCCACGTGAGCACCAGCTGGCGGGAATCCGACGCCGGGCCGCCGCGCAAGTACTACGCGATCACGACTGCAGGCCGCACGGCGCTCGCCGATTTCACGGCTCAGTGGCGCCGCTTCCGCGACGCCGTCGACACGATGCTCTCGAAGGGAACTGGACGATGATGACCACGACGACGCAATCACTGGTCGCCGACTACCTCCGCCGGCTTGAGCACGAGGCGCAGGCGCTGACCCGCGCGGAACGCGACGAGCTGATCGCCGAGATCCGCGAGCATCTCGACTGCGGCCTCGCGCCCGACGCCAGCGAGGCCGATGTGCGCAACCTGCTCGACGACCTCGGCGCCCCAGCCGACATCGTCGCGGCCGCTCGAGGGGATCATCCGCCGTCGCCACGGCGCGGTCCTCGTGAGGTCTTCGGGCTGATCCTGCTCGTGACCGGGTTCCCGCCGTTGCTGGGCTGGCTCGCCGGCGCAGGTCTGGTGCTGTGGTCGCCGCTGTGGACGGCCCGCCAGAAGCTGCTCGGCATGCTGGTGTGGCCCGGCGGGCTGACCGTCGCCGTCGGCGCGAGCCTCCTGCTGGGGGTGCCGTCCGAGAGCTTGTCCTGCGACCTCACCGCGGACGGCCGCCGGATCGAACGTAGCTGTGTCAACGTCGACGGCGGCATGCATCCGGCGGTCGCGGCGATCGTGATCGCCGTCGCACTCATCGCGCCGCTCGTCGTTGGTCTCTACCTCTACCGGGCTGCCGGACGAGCGAGCACTCGCACCTGAGCTCGATCGGGCCGTGACCGGCGTCGACGGGTCCGGTTGGCACCGCCTGGGGGGACCGATCAGCCGCAGTCATGCAGGAGTCGAGCTGGACGAGTATCCCGAGGCGGTCCGCGGTGCGGTGGATCCCGGCCGCCTTGACGTTGTCGAGCCCGGAAGTGGGCGACGGCGTGGTCTCGAAGCGCTGGCTGGCCGCCTGTGCGAGGCGAGCTGAATCGCGTACGTCTTCGTGCGGCGCGTTGGCGATCAGCGCGCAGCATATGGATGTCATCCGGCGATGGTTCCGCTGACGGCGGCCGATACGGCGGCTTCCTGGTTGGCGATGAGTCGTCGGACTTCGGCTCGGATCGTTGCGAACGGTGTGCCGTCGAGGGCGTGGTCGATGCGGCGGCGGGCCTGACTGCGGCCTCGGCGTCGGGGTGCGATGACTTCGAGGAGGCGGGCCGGTCCGCTGAACGACAGGAGCAGCGCGGTGCGGATGTCGACCGGGTCGGCCGTGGCAGCGGCGTGGCGGAGGCGTACGACGATCTCGCTGCGGGCGGTGACATCGACGTTGGCAAGTCCGGTGGTGACGAGGTCCCACGTGCCGTGTCCGGTTCGCCGAGCGAGGCGTCGGTCCATGGCCGACAGGATGGGGCGAAGTTTGGGACCGGTCTCGTCGGCGACGGTTGAGACTGCGGTCAGCGTCGGGGAGGCGGTAGGTCGGTCGGGCAGCTGGAGTTCGGCCAAAAGGAGGCCGGCGAGGCAGGCATTGAGCACATCACGCGAGCCCCATGGGCGGCGGTGGGTGCGTGGGTTGCGGGCGAGGAGGGCCAGTTCCTCGGCGAGCAGCAGGCCGGTCATGGCACGTCGCGCCGCTGGACGGCGCGGGCGCCGGCGACGGCGAACGTCACGGCGTAGCCGGTGAGGAGGATGGCGCCTGCCCACATCGGCAGCAGCCCACCGTTGGCGGTGGTGGCGTTGGTGAGGGCGCTCGAGGCGCCGCCGGGCAGCCATCGCCCGACGCCGGGGGCCAGGGATACGACGAGGCCTTCGACGATCGCGGTCCAGATGACCGCGACGGTGACGGCGACGGTCTGGTTGACGACGAGGGCGCCGAGCCCGACACCGATCGCCGCGTACAGCATGGTGGCGGCGACAACACCGACGAGGACGACACCGACTTGGGCGGTCATCAAGGAGACGTCGACGTGCTTGGCGGCCATCCACGGCACGGCGACGATGAGCGTGAGGACGAACGCGCCGGCGGCGAGGAGCAGTCCTGCGAGCACGTTGGTGACGAGTTTGGCGGCAACGACGCGGCGCCGGACCGGGGTGACGAGGAATGTGATCGTGGCGGTGCGATGGCGGAACTCGGCGGTGACGGCGACGATGCCGAGGATCATCGCCATCGTCGTGGCCGAGGCGGCGCCGTTGAGGACGTTGCGCACACCGTCGGTGGTGTCCAAGCCGGCCAGTCCGCCGGTGCCGGCCGATGCGATGGCCACAGCGACGGTGAGCAATACGCCCGCCGCGGTGCCCAACATCATCCAGGTGGCGAGGCGGGTCGTGCGCAGCCGCACGAGCTCCGCCCGGATCAGGTCGGTCATGATGCGGTCCTTCCGGTGGTGGTGGTGGTGGGGGTGGTGGTGGTGAGCTGGAGGAAGATGTCCTCCAGCCCGAGCCGCTCGGTGGTGAGCTCGTAGATCACGACGCCGGCCCCGGCGGCGATTAGTCCGACGGCTTCGGGGGTGGTCTCGAGGGCGACGACGGTGTCGACGCCGGTTTGCTCGGCGGCGAGGCCGTGACGGGCGAGGGCTTGGCGCAGCCGGTCGGGGTGGGGTGTGCGGACCTGCACGCCTGGGACGGAGCGGGCGGTGAGCTCGGTGAGCGGGGCGCGGGCGACGAGCCGTCCGTGGGCGATGACGACGACGTCGTCGACAGTCTGGGCGACTTCGGCCAGCAGGTGGCTTGATACCAGGACGGTGCCGCCACGGCGGGCG
>JBIOUO010000256.1:0-2766 GCA_044867195.1 Ilumatobacteraceae bacterium | reverse complement strand
TGCCGTGGAAGCGCTGGACGGTCGCGGCGTAACGGGGCGACCTCGTCTGGCCAGTGCTCGAACCGCTCCGCACCACGGAGGGACGGCCGGCGCAACGTCCTCGCTCACGCCTGGGATCGACCTCCGGTAGAAGATCCGTAGAAGTCGGCCCGAAAACGCATCGAAGCCCATGCCTGAGAAGGGGCTTCTCGGTGGGCGAGGGGGGACTTGAACCCCTGCCGAACAGCGTTTCGTCAGTGTCCGCCAGTGACCAGCATGGCCGCTGACTTGGTGGTTCGCGATGAGGGTCGTACCACCTGGTGCCCCTCAGAACCGCCCTGTCGCATGCGTTTGTAACCACGCCGTGACCACGGAACCGCACTGGCACGGTCAGCCGAGTGCTGGCACTCCGATGACAGACTCGTGGGGTGCTCACGCCGATCGAGTCCCATCTGCGACCCGACGACGACCCTCGCGACTGGATTCTCGTCATCCGCGGGCGGCCGCTGTCGGTCGAGGGTCTGCTGA
This sequence comes from Ilumatobacteraceae bacterium, assembly GCA_044867195.1. Taxonomy (GTDB): domain Bacteria; phylum Actinomycetota; class Acidimicrobiia; order Acidimicrobiales; family Ilumatobacteraceae; genus JALZMG01. The sequence continues at coordinate 2,259 of JBIOUO010000256.1, read as the reverse complement.
CGGCGGCGGCACGCACCCTCGTCGAGTTCAGTTGGCAGGGCGAGCCCGTCGCTGCTGTCTCGGCAGACGTCACCGGGCCTGACCGGAGCACCGACGACGTGCTTGCTGGCCCGCGTCTGCGGACGCGGCGAACCTACGCGGCCACTCCGGTCACGAACCTCATCGACCGTGGCTTCCCGGTGCTCGCGACCTTCGCCGCGCCGCACGTGAGCATCGTGCTACCCGAATACACTGAGGCGCACGTTCGGATGCTGATCGAGGTCCTCGGACCCGAACAGCCGAACCCGTACTACATGAGGACACCTCGATGACGACCCGAGTCACATTGCCAGCCGACGTGCATCAGATCGACGCCACGGGCTACGTGTGGACGTTTCTCGATGAGGCCGACGATCCGGCCAGGATCGGCGTCGGTGGCGTGATCGTGGCCGGTGACGGCGAAGATCCTTTCCTCGCTCGGGTTGTCGACATCGTTGCCGGAAACTCGGGTCGCAGCATCGTCCACCTCGAAGTCCTCGGCGTGCCCGACCAGGTAATCGACGAACTACGTCACGCCAACCTCTTGCCGGCCTGACCGGTCGCGGAATTCACCGCTCGATCGCGAAGCCCATCTCCGGCGCGGTCTGCAAGCTGTCGAGGCGTTGGATCAGTTCTTCGGATTCGAGACGGTCGATACCGCGCCGGGCGGTCGTGATGGCCTGCTGGAGTTGGTCAGCAACGGGTTGACCGACCTCCTGCCATTGGTGCTCGGCGCGGAACGTGATTTCGGCATTGAACATCTTGTTCCGGCTCGTTGGTCGTATCCACTCCAAGTGCGTGGCGACCAGCGGTGGTATGTCGATCGGTGTGATAGGACGATCACCATTGTCAGGTAGCGCATAACGCGCAAGCTCCTCGCGGAAGGCATCCTCGTCGCGACAGATGCCCTCGAACGCTTCGTACACGTCGACCAGATCGCGGCCTTGCCCAGCATCGGGCTCCGTCGTTCGTCGATCCCGGCGCACCAACTTCCGTGACCAACCTGTGACCACGGGCCCACCTTGATGTCATGTCGCGGCCCCAGCCGGCGCTCTGACCTGGGAGTACACGATGATGAACCTGTGGGCGAGGGGGGACTTGAACCCCCACGAGGAAACCCTCACTGGCACCTGAAGCCAGCGCGTCTGCCATTCCGCCACTCGCCCGAGTAGCACGGCAACGCTATCAACCGTGCCGCTGGCAGCCCACACCGCTTGGCCCGGCGCGGTCGCCCGATGCCGTCACTCGGTTCGCAAGCGGTGCTGGAGCAGGCCGACGGCGAGCAGGCCGTAGACGAGCACGAGCGCGCCGACGCCGATCACGTCGGCGGGTTCCGGTGACACGCCGCGGAGCATCACGTCGCGCAGCATCGAGATCCCGTACGTCGCCGGCAGCAGGTATGACACCCAGCGCACCGGGACGACGAGGTCGTTGACGTCGAGCACGAAGCCGGAGAAGAACATGCTCGCCAGCAGCGTGAGCATGGCGTACTGCACCGCCTGCGTCTCGCTGCCCGAGACCAACGACAGCACCATGCCCAGCGCCAGCGACGCGAGCAGCACGCCCACGACGGCGACGGCGGTCCATCCGACGGAGCCCTCGAATGGCACGTCGAGGCCGTAGACCGCGGCGGCGAGCAAGGCGGCGCCGATCCCGACGCCGACCAGGAGGTAGGCGATCGTCTTGCCTCCAAGTATCTCCGCCGACGAGAGCGGGCCGACACGCAGCAGTTCGAACAGCCCGAGCTCCCTGTCGCGCACCAGCGACAGCGCGGCGAACGACAGCGCCAGGTGCTGCAGCAGCAACACGACGGCGGCGGGGGCGAAGAAGTCGGCCGGCTTGATGTCGACCGGGACGATGTTGCCGGTCTCGCTGTCGAACGGGCGCACGAGCACGTCCGGGTCGACGGTGGCCAGGCTCGGGAGGGCCTGGGCGACCTCGCCGAGAGTGTCGGAGAGCTGCTGGGCGTCGGCGCTGAGCTCGGTCCCGCCGCCGGAGCTGACGCGGCCGGCCAGCTCGGCGGCCGTGTCGAGGCGGGCGACCACCTCGTCGGATGCCGCCGCGGCTTGCTGGCCGCCGAGGCGCTCGATCACGTCGGCCGACGTGGCGACGACGACGCGGGCGCCGGCGATCGTCTCGGCGGCGCGGTCGGCGGCGGTCGCCGCGGCGCTGGCGTCATTGTCGGCGACGGCAGCCGAGAGCGCGGCGGCCTGGTCCGTCAGCTCGGCGGCGACCGCGTCG
>JBIOUO010000255.1:0-2595 GCA_044867195.1 Ilumatobacteraceae bacterium | reverse complement strand
CGGCAGGCGCGGGCGGTACCAGGGTCGGGGTACGGCCGCCGCGGCGGCGATCGTCGCCGACGCGGCCGCAGCCGCGATCCCCGACGCCACCCGAGCCCGCAGCGCCGCCGGCGCGGCGATGGCGTTGACGGTGGAGAGGGCGGCCGCGACCTGTGGCGCCTCGACGCGCGAGCGGATCGCCCCGGCGAGCCCGGGCGGGGGCGCGACACCCCCGACGGCGGTGCCGAGCATGCCCGCCATCTCGTTCTCGAACGGTGTCCGGCCGAACGGCAGGTCGCTCATGCGAGAACCTCGCCCTGGGTGGTGACGCCAAGCGGGTGCCCATCGAGCACTCGGCCATGAACGAAAAGACTGTGCTGCTGATTCGCTCGGTCGAAGACTCCCTCGCTCATGACCGCTCACCCATCAGGGCGCGCATCCGCTGCATCCCGACCGACACCTCGGCCTTGGCCTCGCCGACCGGGATGCCCATCGTGGTCGCGATCTGCTCGTACGACAGATCCTCGAAGTACCGCAGCACGACCGCCGTCCGCTCGTCGGGTGCGAGCTGCTCGAGCAGTTGGAACGTCGAGGCGGCGCCGGCGATCGACGCGCCGTCCGGTCGAGCGCCGCGGTCGTGCGGCTCGAGGTCCGGGGCGCGGACCTCACCCATCACGTGGCTGACCAGCGTCTGGCGGGCGTGGGGGAAGAAGCTCGTGACCCGGCCCGCGGCCCAATCAGCGTAGACGCGCAGGAACGTCTCCGTGACGGCATCCTCCGCCATCGCCTCCGAGCCGTGGCACAGCAGCAGGGCGATGCGGTACAGCCGTTCGTGGTGCTCGTCGTAGAGCGGCTCGAAGGCCTCCCAGCCAACGACCTCGCCGCCCTCCGCCGGGCCGACGGGCTCAGTCATCACCCTCTCATCGCTCCCGCGTCACGTGACCGTCCCGCCGGCACGGTCGCACGCATCGAGCCTGGTCATCGGCACCCCCGCAATCTATCGGCGGCCCGGTCGAGCGCCCGCGGTCACGTCGCCGTCGCGAGGCGGCCGGTAGCGTCGCGGCGCGTGAACCAGATGAAGACCCGCCTGCAGTCGCTCGGGCTGCTCGATCGGGCGTTGCGGGCGACGACGGACGACGAGCTCGACGCGGCCGTCGCCGCCCTCGGCGACGATCACCGGGAGGCGCTGGAGCGCGTCGTCGACGGCGAGGTCACGGCGAGCGCCATCCGCGCAGCTGCCGCCAGAGGCCGCATAGACGGCACGATGGAGAGCGTTGCCCTCGTCCTCACCGATGCCGCGCTCGCCGACTGCATCGAGCAACTCGGTGATCACGCCGACAACCCGACCAGCGACCAGCTGCGCGCCGTGCTGCCGGGGCTGCTCGAACGCCATGGGTTGGGCATCACCCGCCTGATGCTGGCTTCCACGCTGGCCGGCGAGGCCGCTGCCTCCGCCGTGATCCGCGACCTCCTGAAGCACGACGAGACGGTCCGCGTGCCGCCGGCCGACGCCACGCGGTCCGGGCCGACCGCTCGCCCGCCCGACACCGCCGATGCCGAGGTCAAGGCCCGCCGCCAGGAGCACAAGCGGCGCAAGCAGGCCGATGCCCGCGCCCGGCGCGCGCAGGCCGAGCACGCCCGCGGTCACCGCAGCACCTGACGTTGCCGGCAACCGCGCACGGGGTGCGGGCCTGGCCGGCGCCCGCTACTCGGATGGATCAGACGGGCAGCTCGACGCCGAGGACCTGGCGCTCGTGGTGCAGCAGCCAGGCCTTGGTGGCCAGTCCGCCGCCGAACCCGGTCAGGCTGCCGTCGGCACCGACGACGCGGTGGCACGGGATGATGACCGGGAGCGGGTTGCTGGCGTTGGCGGCGCCGATCGCCCGCGCCTTGCCGGGATGCCCGAGCCGACGCGCCTGCTCGCCGTAGCTGACCGTCTCCCCGAACGGGATCGCCCGCAACGCCTGCCACGCGGCGAGCTGGAACGGCGACCCCTGCGGCTCGATCCGGAGCTCGAACTCCTGCCGGGTGCCGTCGAAGTACTCGGCCAGCTGGCGGGTGGCGGCGGCCAGCACCGGGTGATCCGGATCGTCGGGTCCGTCCGCCGGCCCGGCGGGCCGCCCGTTCGGGAAGCGCAGCTCGCGCAGCCACCCGAGTGTTTCCGGCACCCGAGTGCCTGGCGCGGGAAGACCCCGCACGAAACACTCGGGCGCACGAGATACTCGGGCGGCGGCGCCGCCGGACGCGACGAGCGTGAGCGGGCCGATCGGTGAGCCGACGGTCGTGTGGCACAGCGTCACGATCGAACCCTTGCAGATCGAGCGGCGCTCGCCGCGGCAGTCCACAGGTGGTGCAGCGCGTACGACCGCCACGGTCGCCAGCGCTCGGCTCGCGTGACGTCTACGCCGACCAGGGCGAGCCCGGCACGGACGCCGAGATCGGTCGGCAGGAAGATGTCGGGGTCGCCGAGCGCGCGCATGGCTACGTATCCGGCGGTCCACGGACCGATGCCGGGAACGTCCGCCAGCCCGGCGACGACCACATCACGATCGGCGTCCAGCAGCAGGTCACCCGCCGCGACGCGGCGCGCGACGTCGGTCAACGTCCGCTGGCGGC
>JBIOUO010000254.1:0-9541 GCA_044867195.1 Ilumatobacteraceae bacterium | reverse complement strand
CGTCCCGTAAACCGGGACGATTCCCGCCCAGATGGACGTGCCGCTGGCGTGCGCCTCTCGGCGCCCGCCGCGGCACCCCTGGCCATTGCAGATGTGGAGATTCTTCAAGCCGGGTTCGAGCACGCCGGGAGCGGCGGCCGGACGTTTCTACCCGCCGGGCTCGTCCCGACCTCCCCGACACTGGTCACGCTGCTGACCGTCCGGGCGCCGGACGGGCCGCACGGTGGGTTCACGTTCGCCCAGGTGCGCGTGTCGTGCCGCAGCGGCGCCCGGGCCCGGGCGCTTGCCGTCGCCACGGCTGTCGATGCCGAGCCCGCCGCCGCGGAATGGCTGGCGGCAGGATGGGGCCTCGGGGGGGTGAGCGCCGACGTGTCGCTCGACCGGCGTTACGACCGGGTGACCGCGGCCTGCCCGTGGTTCGACGTCGCCGTCACCGGGCTGGCGCCGATCGGGCTCGGCGACGTGCAGTTCGTCACCGGCCTCCACCCGGTCACGACGGCCGATGGTCCGCGACTCGCCCAGGTCGAGCTCGACGTCGCGCTGCAGCGGGTCGAGCGGGGCCATCCCCGGCTGGCCCGGTTCACGGCGCCGGAGGGCGCGGTCGGGCTGGCACCGACAGCACCGGTGGCGGCCACCGCCGCGGTCGGCACGCTCACGCTGCCGGCGTTGCGGTTCGTCCTCCATCCCGACCACCAGCCCGACGTCGGCACCGAACGCGTCGATCTCCGATCGCTACAGTCCGGCTAACGAGGGGGTCTGGACGAGGGGGTTGCGATGGAGCCTGGGCAGTTCGAGGGAGTCGCCGGGCGGACGCTCGACGAGTCGACGCCGTGGTGGCCGCCGCTGCCCGCGGCGCCGGAGGGCGCGCCGAACGTGGTGATGGTGCTGCTCGACGACGTCGGCTACGCCCAGTTCGGCTGCTACGGCTCGGACATCGCGACGCCGACGTTCGACCGCCTGGCAGCCGGCGGCGTGCGCTACAGCAACTTCCACACGACTGCCCTGTGCTCGCCCACCCGGGCGTGCCTGCTGACCGGCCGCAACCACCATGCCAGCGGGATGGCGCGCATCGTCGAGTTCTCCTCCGGCTTTCCCGGCTACGACGCCACGATGCCCAAGGCCAACGGCTTCCTGTCCGAGGTGCTCGTGGGCAACGGCTACGCCACGTTCGCCGTCGGCAAGTGGCATCTCGCCCCCGCCCCGGAGATGGCGTCCGGGGCGACGCGCGAGCGATGGCCGCTCGGCCGGGGGTTCGAGCGGTTCTACGGATTCCTCGGCGGGGAGACCGACCAGTACCACCCCGATCTCGTGCACGACAACCATCAGATCGATCCGCCGCGCCGACCCGAGGAGGGCTATCACCTGAGCGAGGACCTGGCCGACCAGGCGATCGCCTACCTCAAGGATCTCCGGGCGTTCTCCCCGGACCGGCCGTTCTTCCTTTACTTCACGCCCGGCGCCTGCCACGCGCCGCATCAGGTGCCGCTCCCGTACCGGGACAACTACCGCGGCCGGTTCGACCAGGGATGGGATCGCTGGCGGGAGGAGGTCTTCGCTCGCCAGCAGGACTCCGGGCTGCTGCCCCCCGGCACCGGGCTCAGCGAACGGCCGGCGTGGATCGCCGCGTGGGACTCCCTGAGCGACGACGAGCGGCGGTTGTACGCCCGGATGATGGAGGTCTTCGCCGGGTTCCTCGAGCACACCGACGCCCAGGTTGGCCGTGTCGTCGACTTCATCGAGCAGCTCGGCGAGCTCGACAACACCGTCGTGCTGATCATGAGCGACAATGGCGCCAGCGCCGAGGGCGGGCCACGGGGATCGTTCAACGAGAACTACTTCTTCAACATGGTGCCCGAGAGCCTGGAGGAGAACCTGCGGCGGATCGACGACCTCGGCGGACCGGACGCCCACAACCACTACCCGTGGGGCTGGGCCTGGGCGGGCAACACGCCGCTCAAGCGGTGGAAGCGAGAGACCCACGAGGGCGGTGTCACGGATCCGTTGATCATGTCGTGGCCGACAGGCATCGGGCGCGCCGGTGAGACCCGCCACCAGTACGTGCACGCGATCGACGTGATGCCGACGCTGCTCGACATCATCGGCGTCGCCCCGCCGGCGGACATCGGTGGCGTCGCCCAGCGGCCGCTCGACGGCGCCAGCTTCCGCGCCACGCTCACCGACGCCGGCGCGCCCGGCCCACGCCAGACGCAGTACTACGAGATGCTCGGCTGCCGGGCGATCTACGACGACGGCTGGAAAGCGGTGACGTTCCATCCGATGCTCGGGTTTGCGTACGAGGGCAGCGACGCTACCCTCCCGTTCGACGACGACGTGTGGGAGCTGTACCACGTCGCCGAGGACTTCTCGGAGACCACCGACCTGGCGGCCGCCGAACCCGAGCGGCTGCGCCAGCTCGTCGAGCTGTGGTGGTCGGAGGCCGAGCGCAACCAGGTGCTGCCACTCAACAACCAGCCCGGCCGTCACCCTGACCGTCGCTACCGCCGCGAGCGCTACGAGTACCACGCCGGCATCGGCGTGCTGCCCGCCGCGGTGGCACCAAACCTGCGCAACCGTGGCTTCCGCATCACTGCCGACGTCGACCTCTCGGCCGGAGGCGGCGATGGCGTGATCGTCAGCAACGGCAGTGCGGCCGGCGGCTACGCGTTCTATCTCCAGGGCGGGCGGATGCACTGGACGTACAACTGGCTCGGCGCCCAGATCACCACGGTCTCCAGCGAGACCGAGCTCCCGGCCGGACCGTGCACGGTGGCCGTCACGTTCACGCCTACCGGGTGGTTCCAGGGTGACGTGATGCTGCTGGTGGACGACCTGCCCGTCGGCAAGGGCCACGTGTCGGCCACGACGCCGGTCACGTACGGCCTCGTCGGCTTCACTGTTGGCTACCAGCGCGGGACGCCGGTGTCGCCGTCCTACGAGCCGCCGTTCGCGATCGACGGGCGGGTCCTGCGCCGCGTCGTGGTCGAGCCCGACGGCCTCGAGTACCGCGACCCGCCGGCCGAGGACCGCGCGGCGGTCGCGATGCAATAGTGGGTCGAGCGGAAGGCAAAGCCTTCCGCTCGAAAAATTGGAGCCGACCTTCGGCCGGCGCGCAGTCTGCCGCCAACCGACCGGCCAAGCCGGATCGGTTGGCAGCGGGGGGCTCCGGCGGAGCCTCTGCCCCCCGCACCCCCCGCCGACTGGCTGGCCCGTCGGCGGGTTGTCCACGGGCACCTTCGCGGGCGGCTAGACAATGCCCCGGTGTCGGACCTGATGACGTCCGAGGAGCAGCAGCCGCCGCTGGTGTCGCGACCGGCGTCGGCGCGGAGCATCAACGAGTTCGGCGTCATCGTGTTCCTGGCTTCCGACGTGATGCTGTTCGCCGCCCTGTTCTCGGCGTACTACCTGCTGCGGGCGAACATCTCGCCGTGGCCGCCAGCGGACGTCGAGCTCGACGTCCCACGGGCCGTAGCAGGCACGCTGGCGCTGGTCATCTCGTCGTTCACGATGGAGGCGTCCCACCGCGCCGGCCAGCGACACGGCGGGGGCCGGCAGATGCGCCGCTGGCTGCTGGTCACGATGGCCCTCGGCACGGCATTCCTCGTCAACCAGCTGCTGGAGTACATCTCGCTCGACTTCAACATCGACAGTCACCCCTACGGCAGCGCGTTCTTCCTCCTGACTGGGCTCCACGGCCTGCACGTGCTCGTGGGCATTGTGGCGATGGGGCTGCTGATCGTGCGTGAGGTCCGCGGCGGCCGGCGCCAGGCCGTCGACTCGTGGGCCGGCGGGGTCTCGCTGTTCTGGCACCTCGTGGACGTGATCTGGGTCTTCCTGTTCGCGACGATCTGGCTGCTGCAGTGAGGCTGCTGCTCGGCGTGCCCGCCGTTGCGGCAACCGTCGCCGGCCTGGTCTCGTTCGCCGGCGGTGGATCAGCCGCCCAACCGGAGGAGCAGGTCGACGGTGCCGCGCTGTACGCCGCGCAGTGCGCGGCGTGCCACGGCGACAATGGCGAGGGGGTCGAGGGGCGCGGCCCGGCGCTCACAGACGAAGGGCCGGCGGCGGTCGACTTCGTGCTCCGGACCGGGCGGATGCCGATGGCCGATCCGAACATGCAGGCGCAACGTCAACGCACCCGCTTCACGGAGGAGGAGATCGTCGCCCTCGTCGACTACGCCGGGGCCTTCGGCTCCGGACCGGAGATCCCTGAGGTCGACATCGTCAGCGCCAACCTCGCCAACGGTGCCCGCCTGTATCAGCTCAACTGCGCCGCTTGTCACGTCGCGTCGGGGGCGGGGGCGGCGATCGGCGGGGGCCGGGTCGCGCCCTCGCTGATGGACTCGACGCCGACCGAGATCGCCGAGGCGATTCGGATCGGCCCCGGCGCGATGCCCGTGTTCGACTCGTTCAGCGACCAGGACGTCAACGACGTCGCGGCGTACATCGTCGACCTCCAGGAGCGAGAGACGACGGCCCCCGACGACTTCGGCGGTGCTGGGCCGGTGGCCGAGGGGCTCGCCGCGTGGCTCCTGGCGCTACTGCCGATCATCGCCCTCACCCGCTGGATCGGCACCCCGCACGAGGGGCGCGACGCACCGGTCACGCCGAGCGAGCCGTCGGAGGGGATCCCGACGTGACGGCGGCGAACGGACCGAACCTGCGCGCGTACCGCGCGGCCCTGGTGTCGTTCGCCATCGCCATCGCCGGCGGGATCGCCGCGGCGATCGGGTACGGCACCGACAACACCGGCGACCTGCTCGGTCTCGGTCTCGCCGCTTCGCTGCTGGGCATCGGCTTCGGGCTGGTGTGCTGGGCCAAGTACCTCGACTTCGACGAGCACGTCGCCCAGCAGCGTGAGCCGCTCGTGGTGCCGGCTGCGGCACGTGCCGAGCTGCACGAGGAGCTGCGCACGACGGGTGCCATCCTCGGGCGGCGCAAGCTATTGCTCGGGCTGCTCGGCGGATCGTTCCTCAGCATGTTCGTCGGCTTCGTCGGGCCGATCGGGTCGCTCGGGCCCAAGCCGCGGGGGGAGCGGGGGCGGACGTCGTGGGCGGTCGGCTCGCGGCTGGTGACGGTCGACGGGTCGCCGGTCGCGCTCGACGCGAGGACGTTCGACCAGCTGGTCACCGTGTTCCCGGAGGGCCACATCGGCGAGGACGACGCGCAGGTCGTCCTGCTGCGCGTGCCGCCCGACCTGCTGACCGCGGGCACCGTCGAGGCGGGGGCGCTCGACGGGTGGGTTGCCTACTCGAAGATCTGCACCCACGCCGGCTGCTCGGTCGGCCTGTTCGGGATCGACAACCGCCCGCCCGACCTGCTGCGCCAGCTCGTGTGCCCGTGCCACCAGTCGGCGTTCGACCCGCGGGATCAGGCGCGCCCCGTCGGCGGTCCGGCGACGCGCAAGCTGCCGCAGCTCCCGCTCGATGTCGACGGCGACGGCAACCTCGTCGCCGCCGGCTCGTTCGACGGCGTCGTCGGCCCGCTCGCCTGGAACGAAGCAGACGAGCAATGAGCACCCGAGTGCTTCACGCCACCCGAGTGTCTGCTGCGGGAAAGCCCCGCGCCTGGCACTCGGGTGCACCAAACACTCGGGTGGGTTCCCACCGGAGCGGGCATGAGTGAGTCCGGGCCAGAGCAAGCAGAGCAAGCAGAGCAAGCAGAGCACTCGCCGGACGCCGATGCTGCGGCCGCCCCACGTCACCGCCGCGGGCTCGTCGAGCGGTACGTCGACGCGGTGGTCGACCGCGTCGGCGCCTCGTCGTTCACCGGCAAGGTGCTGCGCAAGGTGTTCCCGAACCACTTCTCGTTCCTGTGGGGCGAGGTCGCGCTGTACAGCTTCCTGGTCCTGCTGATCACCGGGGTCTACCTGACGTTCTTCTTCGAGGGCTCGCAGCAGCGTCTCCTGTACGGCGGGTCGTACCGTCCGTTGCGCGGCACCGAGGTCTCCGCCGCCTACGACTCGGTGCTACGGATCTCGTTCGACGTCAAGGGCGGCCTGCTGATCCGCCAGATGCACCACTGGGCGGCGCTCGTGTTCATCGGCGCCATCGCCCTGCACATGGCCCGCGTGTTCTTCACCGGCGCGTTCCGCCGCCCCCGCGAGCTGAACTGGGTGGTCGGCGTGCTGCTGCTGATCCTCGGGCTCGGCGCCGGGTTCACCGGCTACTCGCTGCCCGACGACCTACTGTCGGGCACCGGATTGCGGATCACCCACGCCATCATCCTCGCCCTCCCATTCATCGGTGAGCGGGCGACGTACCTGCTGTTCGGCGGCGAGTGGCCGGGGACCGACATCATCGGCCGCCTTTATCCGGTGCACATCCTGCTCATCCCGGCCGCGATCGTCGCCCTGCTCACCGTCCACCTGGCGCTCGTGTGGCGCCAGAAGCACACCCAGTTCACCGGTCCCGGACGCACGGAACGCAACGTCGTCGGCGTGCGGGTGTGGCCGGGATTCGCGATCAAGTCGATCGGCCTGTTCTTCCTCGTCGCTGGCGTCGTCACCGCGATGGGTGCGCTGTTCCACGTCAACGCGGTCTGGCTCTACGGTCCTTATGACACCGGCGCGGCGACCTCGTTCTCGCAGCCCGACTGGTACATCGGCTTCCTCGAGGGCTCCTTACGCTTGTTCCCGCCGTGGGAGACGCGGGCGTTCGGCTACATGATCAACAACGTCGTCTACTCGGGGGTGCTCATCCCCGGCGTGATCTTCACCGGCCTCCTGCTGGTGCCGTGGATCGACCGTCACTTCTCGCGGGACGACCGCGAGCACCACCTCCTCGATCGCCCCCGCGACGCCGCCCATCGCACGGCCGCCGGCGTCGCCGCGACGTCGTTCGTGGCCGTGCTGTTCCTCGGCGGATCGCAGGACGTCATCGCCGGCACGTTCGACATCTCGATCGGCCACGTCACGACGATCCTCCAGATCTCGGCCCTCGTCGTCCCACCGATCGCCTACTACCTCACGTACCGCATCTGCCGCGCCCTCGCCACACGTCCCGGTGCGGAGCGCACGGAGCGCGCCGGAGGCGTCGTGCGCGATGCCGGCGGGGGCTACCACGAGGCCGACGAGGCCGAAGCGGAGGCGAGCGAAGCGAGCGAGGCGACCAGCGTCGGAGTCGGAGAATGAAGGCCGCCGGCCCGGGGCCGCCGCTGACCGAGCAGGCGAAGGACATCGACTCGATCTGGACCGTCTTCCTGATCGGCTCGATCGCCGTCGCTGCGCTCGTCACCGTTCTCGTGCTGTACGTCGTCATCCGGTTCCGCCGGCGTAGCGACGTCCTACCCCGCCAGCGGCGCGAACTGATCCCGCTCGAGGTGACCTACACCGTCGTGCCACTGATGATCATCGCTGCCTTGTTCGCCGTCACGTTCGTCTCGACGCAGGCGATCGACGAGATCAAGGATGATCCTGACCTCGTGGTCGACGTCACCGGCTTCCAGTGGAGCTGGCGCTTCTCGTACCCCGACCGCGGCGTGGAAGTGGTCGGCACGGAGGACGAGATCCCCGAGCTCGTCCTGCCCACCGGCGCCCGGGTGCAGTTCGACGTCACGTCGATCGACGTCGTCCACTCGTTCTGGATCCCCGGCTTCCGGTTCAAGCGGGACATGTTCCCGGGTCAGATCCAGACGTTCCAGGTCGACATCGGCGACGAGACCGGCAGCTTCCCGAACACCGGGGTGTGCGCCGAGTTCTGCGGGCTCGACCACTGGAAGATGCGCTTCTCGGTGCGCGTCGTCACGCCTGACGAGTTCACGGCATGGGTGGAGGAAACCTCATGACGGCGATCGACGAACCGGTGCCGGGCGATCTCGGGCTGATCGACATCGACGCCATGGTGGCCCCGCGACCCGGCGAGCACGCCGGGCTGCCACGGACGTTGATCGGGTGGCTCACGACGACCGACCACAAGGCGATCGGCATCGCCTACGCCGTGACGTCGATCGCCTTCCTCGGCGTCGGTGGCGTGCTGGCCGGCATCATCCGCGCCGAGCTGGCCGAGCCGGGCCAGCAGTTCGTGTCCCAGCAGACCTACAACAGCGTGTTCACGATCCACGGCAGCGTGATGGTGTTCCTGTTCGCCGTCCCGTTCTGCTTCGCCATGGCCAACTACCTGGTGCCGTTGCAGATCGGCGCGCCCGACCTCGCGTTCCCGCGCCTCAACGCGCTCTCCTACTGGCTGTACCTGTTCGGCGGCATCACGATGCTGCTCGGCTTCCTCTCCGACGGCGGTGCGGCGCCGTTCGGCTGGTTCGCCTACCCGCCGCTGTCGGGCCCGATCGGGTCGCCCGGGCTGGGTGGTGACATGTGGATCATCGCCGTCATCCTCACCGGCACCTCCGGCACGCTGAGCGCGGTCAACGTGATCACGACGGTCTCGATGATGCGGGCGCCTGGCATGACGATGTTCCGCATGCCGATCCTGACCTGGAACATCTACCTGATGAGCTTCATGGTGATCGTCGTGTTCCCGGTGCTGTCGGGCGCTTTGGTCATGCTCGAAGCCGACCGCCAGTTCGGCACCCACTTCTACGAGCCCCAGGAGGGCGGCTCACCGATCCTGTTCCAGCACCTGTTCTGGTTCTTCGGCCACCCGGAGGTGTACATCGTGGCGCTGCCGTTCTTCGGCGTCGTCACCGAGATCATCCCGGTGTTCTCGCGCAAGCCGCTGTTCGGCTACAAGGGCCTCGTCCTCGCCACGATCACCATCGCCAGCCTGTCGACCGCGGTGTGGGCGCACCACATGTACAGCACCGGGCAGGTTGTGCTCGGCTTCTTCGCCGCCACGACGATGCTCATCGCGGTGCCGACCGGGGTCAAGGTGTTCACGTGGCTGGCGACCATGTGGGGCGGCTCGATCTCGTTCGAGCCGCCGATGCTGTTCGTGCTCGGCTTCCTCGTCACCTTCGTGATGGGCGGCGTGACCGGCGTGATCCTGGCGGCCCCGACGCTCGACTTCCACCTCACGGACTCGTACTTCGTCGTCGCCCACTTCCACTACGTCATGGGCGGCACAGTCGTCTTCTCCTTCTTCGCCGCGATCTACTACTGGTGGCCGAAGGTGACCGGACGCAAGCTGGGGAACCGGCTCGGACAGATCCATTTCTGGCTGCTGCTGATCGGCTTCAACATGACGTTCTTCGTGATGCACATCCTCGGCTATAACGGGTTGCCGCGGCGGGTCGCCGACTACCCCGACGTCGACCACGTCGCCGCGCTGAACCAGGTCGCCTCGCTCGGGATGCTGGTGCTGACGCTGTCGATGGTGCCGTTCGTGATCAACATCGTGCGCTCGTTCCGCCGGCCGCCGACCGAGGGCGCCGACCCGTGGGGCGGCAACTCCCTGGAGTGGGCGACGACCTCGCCGCCGTCGGTGCACAACTTCTCGTGGTTGCCGCCGATTCGCTCGGAGCGCCCGGTGTTCGACTTCCGCTGGATGAACCACCCCGACGTCAGCGCGATCGGGACCACCCAAGCGTGGAAGGACCGTCGCGACCACGACTCGAGATGGATCCCGCTCCATCCGTGGAGCCCGGAGGAGGA
>JBIOUO010000253.1:0-13608 GCA_044867195.1 Ilumatobacteraceae bacterium | reverse complement strand
GGTCCCTCCCGCGTTTGTGCGCTGGCGCCCGCCCTGGAGCGCGCTGGTGCACAAACGCGTTGGATGGTGGGCTGGGCTGGCCGGGTGAATCTCGCGTTTGTGCGTTGACGCTCGCCTTGGCGCGCGCTGCTGCACAAACGCGTCGCTCGCCGGCGTGGGTCCGGCTCCGCCCGTTCGCCCGTTTCGCGTTTGTGCGTTGGCGCACGCCTGGCGCGCGCTGCTTGCACGAACGCGTTGGATGGTGGGCTGGGCCGGGCCGGTCTGGTGGGTGTCGCGTTTGTGCGTTCGTGCTCGCCCTGGCGCGCGCTGGTGCACAAACGTGTTGGGCGCCGGCTTAGGTCCGGCTCGGCCCCGCTCGCCCGTTTCGCGTTTGTGCGTTGGCGCGCGCCCTGGCGCGCGCTGCTGCACGAACGCGTTGGATGGTGGGCTGGGCCGGGCCGGTCTGGTGGGTGTCGCGTTTGTGCGTTGGCGCTCGCCCTGGAGCGCGCTGGTGCACAAACGCGTTGCACGCCGGTGTGTGTCCGGCTCGGGCCCCCGCTCGCCCGTTTCGCGTTTGTGCGTTGGCGCTCGCCCTGGCGCGCGCTGGTGCACAAACGCGTTGCTCGCCGCCTCGCTACCGTGGGCGGCCGCAGCCACCTTGGAGAAATGAGCAACGTGGACGTTCGGATCGGTGTGACGCAGGCGCCTCGGGAGTTGACCGTCGAGATGCCCGACGACGAGCGCGAAGACACCATCAAGCAGGTCGAGGCGGCGCTCGGCGGTGCCGTCGACGTGCTGTGGCTGACCGACAAGCGAGGCCGGCGGATCGGCGTGCCGGCAGCGAAGATCGCCTACATCGAGCTCGGGGCGAACGACGGCGATCGCCGCATCGGCTTCGGGAGCTAAGCGCGATGTCCGGCGGCGACCTGCTCGATCGCCGCCTCCTTTTCGTCACCGGCAAGGGCGGCGTCGGCAAGACGTCGGTCGCCGCGGCGCTCGCCGACCTCGGCGCCCGTGCCGGCAAGCGGACGCTCGTGTGCGAGATGGACGCCAAGGGCGCGCTGGCCGCGACGTTCGACACGACGCCGCTCGAGTTCGAGCCGCGCCAGATCGAGCCGCGCCTGTACGCGATGGCGATGAACACCGAGGACTCGCTGCGTGAGTACCTGCGCCTGTTCGTCAAGCTGCCGCTCGTCGGGCGCATCGGACCGCTCGCCCGGACGTTCGACTTCGTCGCCGACGCCGCGCCCGGCGTCAAGGAGATCCTCGCCGTCGGCAAGCTCGCCTACGAGGCCCGCGAGCGGCACTACGACCTCGTCGTCGTCGATGCCGAGGCGAGCGGGCACATCGTCGCCCAGATCGGCGCGCCGCGGGTGATCCGCGAGCTGGTGCAGGTGGGGATGGTGCGTGACCAGACGTCCTGGCTGACGCGCATCCTGGAGGACCCGGCCATGACGGGCGTCGCCGTCGTGACCACCCCCGAGGAGATGCCGGTCACCGAGGCGATCGACCTCGTCACCCGCCTGAAGCGCGAGGCGGGAGTCGCGGTGTCGGCGATGGTCGCCAACCGGGTCCTGCCCGCGCTCTTCGACCGGCGCCAGGCCGAGGTCGTCGATCGGCTCCCCGAGGCCGAGGACCTGCTCGTCGCCGCGGCTGGACCCGGTGTGCGCCAGGTCCTCGCCGCGGCCCACGTCACCGAGGCCCGCCGGCGCGTCGGCAGCAAGCATCTCGAGCGGCTGCGGGCCGGCATCCCCAAGCACCTCCCGGTGCTCTATGTCCCCGAGCTGTTCACCAAGGCCACCGGCCGCCGCGTCGTCGCCCTCGTCGCCGAGGCTCTCGCCGAGGAGCTCGATGTCGAGTCGTAGCCTGCTCCAGCAGCGTCTTCGTCCGGATCCTGGTTGCACGTGCGACCAAAATCCGGACCAAGACGGTGGTTGCCGCTGATGGCCAGGCGGCGGACACCCGTCGGGCTCGACGCCCTGCTGGCGAGCAAGGAGATGGTGCTCGTGCTCGGGTCCGGCGGCGTCGGCAAGACGACCATCGCCGCGGCCCTCGGCTTGGCCGCGGCCGTCGAGCAGGGCGGGCGGGTGCTCGTGCTGACCGTCGACCCGGCCCGCCGCCTGGCCGACGCGCTGGGCGTCGGCGAGCTCGGCAACGTCGCCAGCCAGGTTCCCGACGACGCGTTCACCATCGCCGGCATCGAGCCACGGGGCGAGCTGTGGGCGGCGATGCTCGACACGAAGGCCGGTTGGGACCAGTTGATCTGCCGCCAGGCGCCTGATGCCAAGGTCCGCGACGCCGTCCTGCACAACCCGCTCTACCAGAACATCACCAGCCGGTTCGTCCACAGCCACGACTACCTGGCGATGGAGCAGCTCCACGACCTGCACGCCACCGGCCGCTTCGACCTGATCGTCGTCGACACCCCACCCTCCCGCAACGCGCTCTCCGTCCTCGACGCACCGGCCCGCATGCGCGAGTTCTTCGGCAGCCGCCTGCTGCGGTGGCTCACGGTGCCCTACCGCTCGCGGCTGTTCACCGCGGCATCGAAGCCCTTCTACCAGATCGCCGACCGGGTGCTCGGGAGCGGCTTCCTGCGCGACATCGCCGACTTCTTCGTCCTCTTCCAGGCGATGGAGAAGGGGTTTGTCGCCCGAGCCCGCGAGGTCGAGTCGCTCCTCGGCGACACTCGCAGCACGTTCCTCGTCGTCACGACGCTCGAGACCGCCCCGGCCCACGAGGCGGCGTACCTCGCCCGAGCGCTGCTGCGCCGCGACTACGACCTCGGGGCGGTCATCGCCAACCGTGTGCTGCCGAGCTCCCTGACGCGCCGCGGTGCGGCGACGAGCGCCAAGCGCCTCGCTGCGGCTGCTGGCGATGGCGACGTCTCCGCCGCCGTCGCGGCGCGCCTGTCAGCGTCCGGCCCGGCCGTCGACGAGCGGACCGTCGGCGACGTGCTGGCCGAGACTGCCGCCCGCTTCCATGACGTTGCACTCGGTGCCAACCGCGAGGCCGAGCGCCGGGCCGAGCTCGCCGCCCTCGCCCCGCAGGTCGTCGACGTGCCGTCGCTCGACACGGATGTCAACGACATCACCGGCTTGATGGCCCTCGTCGAACATCTACGCCGCTGATCGGGCAGACTCCAGGACCGATGCCCTCGCTCGCCGCCCTCGTGCGTGACAACACGACGCTCGACCGTGACCAGGTGTCGCATCTCAACCGTCTGATGTCGGAGTGGGGCATGCTGGCGGACTTCTGCTTCGCCGACCTCATGCTGTACGTCCCGACCAAGGACAACCGCTGGCTGATCGTCGGCCAGGTCCGCCCGGCGACCGGTCAGACCGTCTATCACACCGACTGGATCGGCACGTTCGCCAACGTCAGCGAGCGGTCCGTGCTGGCGTCGTGCTTCTCGTCGGGGGAGATCACCGAGGGCGACGTCGAGCTGGAGGCGCTGCAGAACCCGGCGCGGATGCTGGCCGTGCCCGTCCGTTGTGGGGGTCGGCCGATCGCCGTGCTGACACGGGAGTGGGTGCAGCGCGTCGGCCGTCCGCCGGGTGAGCTGGAGCGCACGTACGTCACGATCTTCGACCGCTTCGCGCAGATGATCGCCGAGGGGTCGTTCCCCTATCCCGCCCGCGGCGCCGACTCGACGGCCGCGCCGCGGGTCGGCGACGGTGTGATGAGCCTCGACGAGGCCGGACGGGTGGTGTACCTGTCGCCGAACGCCAACTCGGCGCTGCACCGGGTCGGGATCCACGCCAATGCCGTCGGGATGACGCTCGCCGAGCTCGGGTTCCACGACGACATGGTGCGCAAGGCGTACGAGCACCGGGTGCCCATCGTCGAGGAGTTCGAGCCGACGTCGGACGTCGCGCTGCTGTGCCGATGCCTGCCGATCCTGTCGCGTGGTGAGATCGCCGGCGGCGTGTTGCTCGTCCGCGACGTCACCGACCTACGCAAGCGGGACCGGCTGCTGATCAGCAAGGACGCCACGATCCGCGAGATCCACCACCGGGTGAAGAACAACCTGCAGACGATCTCCTCGCTGCTGCGGCTGCAGGCCCGCCGGCTGGAGAACCCGGAGGCCAAGGCCGCCGTCTCCGAGTCGGTGCGCCGGATCCGCACGATCGCCCTCGTCCACGAATCGCTGTCTCGCGAGCCCGGCGACGACGTGACGTTCATCGAGATCGTGCGGCCGCTGCTGCGCCTGGCCGAGGAGAGCCTGCAGTCACCGGACCGCCCGGTGCACTTCGAGCTGGCCGGAGATGGTGGGCGGATCCCGGCCAGCGTTGCCACACCGCTGTCGGTCGTGCTGACCGAGTTGATGCAGAACGCCGTCGATCACGGCTTCCCGGAGGGCAGCGACGGCGGCAAGGTCGTCGTCGAGCTGGACAACGACCGCAAGCGGCTCCACGTCCGCGTCGTCGACGATGGCCAGGGCCTGGAACCGGGGTTCAGCATCGACACCGCGACGGGCCTCGGACTGTCGATCGTCCGCACGCTGGTCACGACCGAGCTCAACGGCCAGATCTCGATGCGCCCGGCGACCGCCGCCGACCTCGCCGACCACGGCCTCGACGGTCAGGACGGCGACCACGGCACGGTCGTCGAGCTCGACGTCCCGCTCGAGGCCGTGTAGCGCGCCGGCGTTAGATCGCGTCGCGGCTACGGACTCGCGCCGCCCGCTGGCGGCGGATGACGCGACGCTCCTCCTCCGACAGTCCACCCCAGACACCGGAGTCCTGGTTCGTGCTCAGCGCGAAGTCGAGGCACTCGAGGCGGGCCGTGCACTCGAGGCACACCTGCTTCGCCCGCTCGATCTGCACCAGCGCCGTCCCGGTCGTCCCGACGGGGAAGAACAGCTCGGGGTCGGTGTCGCGGCAGAGCGCTCGGTCGCGCCAGCTGTAGTCGGCTGCTCCGAGAGCGAGACTTGACGCAAGGATCGACACCGATTGTCCTCCTCGAGGCGGCCGGGCGAGGGCCGAGCGGCGGTGGTCAGGGCGCGGGACCGACGTCGTCGTCCGTCCCACCGGGGGGGAAACCTAGGCCACGGAACCTGGGATGACAAGAGGTACCGTGCGCCCGATGACCCAGGTCATCGGCCACCGTGGGGCGTCCCCGACGTGATGCGCGCGGCCCTGATTGGCGTCGACGCGCGGTGATCGTCCCCGAACTGGGCGCGCTCCCTGACGACCCCTGGCAGCCAGCGCGCCCAGAACGCGGATCGGCAGAGATGGCGCCCAGTTCTCAGCGCGGCATGACCAAGCGGACGGCGGCGGGGACGTGGCGCAGCTCGAGGCGGGTGGTCTCACCAAGGTAGTCGCCGTCGACCTGGTAGGGGAACGGGAGGTTGATCGCCTCGATCACGACGTGATCGAGGTCGATCTGCTCGACGATCTCCGGCGCCGGTCGCACGCCGCCGCCGCGCAACGCCCCGGCGAACGAGCGCAGGATCGTGCGCGCCCGCATCGTGCGGAACGTCAGGGCGACGAGTCCGCGGTCGAACGTGGCGGCGTGCGAGAGGTCGAGCGGCCGGTTACCGAGGTACGTATAGGGGTTCGTGTTGAGCACGATCGTGAAGAACCCGTCCTCGACCACGGAGCCCGCGGCGATGACCCGTAGGTGGGCCGCCCGCCGGTCGTAGCCGCGGAGCCAGGTCGTCACGGCGGCGGTGATGAACAGCGGGTGGCCGAGCCACCGCTTCCACGAGGCCCGCCGCTCGACCGCGGCGACCACCGCGGCGTCGAACCCGACGCCGGTGTGGAAGCAGAAGAAGCGGCCGTTGACCTGCCCAAGCCCGATCGGCCGCAGGTCCCCGGCGTCGATCCCTCCTGCCAGCAGCTCGACCGCGGCGACGGGATCGTTGGGCAAGCCGATCGTGCGGGCGAAGACGTTGGTCGAGCCGCCCGGCAGGACCCCGAGGGCGGTCGCGGTGCCGGCGATCCCGGTGGCGACCTCGTTCATCGTGCCGTCGCCGCCGAAGCCGACCACGACGTCGGCGCCGCGGCGGGCGGCGTCGTGGGCGAAGCGGGTCGCGTGGCCGCGGCGGTTTGTCTCGACCAGCTCGACGTCGTGGTCCCGGCTCAGCCGGCGGTGGATGACGACGGTGTTGCGTGCGGTGACCGACGAGGCGAACGAGTTGACGACCAGCACAATGCGCAAGCGGCCGACGGTACCAGTGACCTGTCGCGGGCCGTCCGGAGCGCATCTCTGCGGTGGGCCGGGGTTAGGCGAACCCCTGGCGCCTCGATAACAATGAGCGGCCATGAACGTGATCGTGTGCGTCAAGCAGATCCCCGACCCGGCAGAGGTGGGCGAGCTCGATCCGGCGACCAACACCCTCAAGCGCGACGGCAAGCTGATCCTCGACGAGTCCGACAGCTACGGCGTCGAGATGGCACTCCAGCTGGTCACCGCATCTGGCGGCGGGGAGGTCAGCCTGGTGTCGATGGCGCCCAACGGTGAGACGTCCGGGCTGCGCACGGCGCTGGCGATGGGTGCAGCCAAGGCGGTCCTGGTGTCCGACCCGCAGCTCGCCGGCTCGGATGCTCTGACCACGGCGAAGATCCTCGCCGCCGCCAGCAAGCGCCTCGGTGACACTGACCTGATCATCGCCGGCACCGAGTCGACCGACGGGTACACCGGCACGGTGCCCGAGCAGATGGCTGAGGTCCTCGGGCTGCCCTCGGTGACGTTCGCCAAGCACGTCGTCGTCGACGGCGGCACGCTGAAGGTCGACCGTCAGACCGAGAACGGCTACGACGAGGTGACGTGCACGCTGCCGGCCGTCGTCAGCGTCACGTCCGGTGTCGTCGAGCCGCGGTACCCGAGTTTCAAGGGGATCATGGCGGCGAAGTCGAAGCCGGTCGACCAGGTGACGGCCGCCGATCTCGGCGTCAGCCCGGTCGGCTGGGCCGCTGCCGGCCAGGAGATCGTCGAGGTCGCGGCGGCCCCCGAGCGCCAGGCGGGCGAGGTCATCGAAGACGACGGCGAGGGCTACTCGAAGATCGTCGAGTTCCTCGACAAGCTGAAGGTCATCTGACCCGGCGGGCGAAGGAGAAGGAAGCAACCAATGGCCATTTCCAACGTCTGGGTCTACGCCGAGGGCGAGGACGGATCGGCGAGCGCGTCGACCCAGGAGCTGCTGACGAAAGCGCGCCAGCTCGGCGGGTCCGTCACCGCGTTCGTCGTCGGCGAGGCGGAGAGCTTCGCCGCCGGGCTGGGGGAGTACGGGGCGACGAAGGTCTATGCCACCGGTGACCTCGGAGGGCGGCTGCCGGGCGTCGTCGGGGCGGCGGCGATGAAGGCCGTCATCGACGGCGGCGACTCGCCTGACCTGGTCATGTTTCCGCAGGACTACGGGGCCCGCGACGTCCTCGCCCGGTTGTCGGTCAAGCTCGACAAGCCGGTGCTGACGAACAACGTCGAGATCACGGTGCAGGGCGACGACCTCGTCGTCACGACGCCGATCTTCGGCGGCACGAAGATGGTCAGCACGCGGTTCACCGGCGGAGGCCCGTTCCTCGTCGCCTTCCGGCCCAAGAGCTTCGACGCCGAGGCGGCGGGCGGCGCCGTGCCTGAAGTCGTGGCCGCATCCGTTCCCGACCTCGGTGCCGCCGGGGCAGCGGGCGTGCAGGCCGTCCACGTCGAAGAGCACACCGGGCCCAAGCTCGACGAGGCGAACATCGTCGTCTCCGGTGGCCGAGGTCTCGGTGAGGCCGGCAAGTACGAGATGATCGAGACGCTGGCCAAGGCGCTGAAGGGCGCGCCTGGTGCGTCGCGGGCGATCGTCGACGCCGGATGGGTGCCCTACAGCTACCAGGTCGGCCAGACCGGCAAGGTCGTCAAGCCAACGGTGTACATCGCCGCCGGCATTTCGGGGGCGACCCAGCACATGGTCGGGATGAAGGGCTCGAAGAACATCATCGCCATCAACAAGGACAAGGAGGCGCCGATCTTCGGGATCGCCGACCTCGGCATCGTCGGCGACGTGCACAAGGTCCTGCCGAAGCTGATCGAGGCCCTGCAGGCGCGCTGAGGCCACGAGCGCGACGTCAGCGCGCCATCTCGTCCTCGGGTTGGCGGACCAGGTCGGGATGGCGGGGCGGGGCGCTGCGGAACTTGCCGTAGACGTAGCCGGCGGCAGCGAGGGCGATGACGGCGAGGATCGTGGTGACGGCGATCCGCCGTGGGCTCCACGTCTCGTGCGTCGGCTTGGCCACGCCGCCCGCGGCCGAGCCGCCGCGTGTGCCGGCCGGCGGGACGGTCGTGGCCGTCGCCGGCAAGGTGGTCGGGACAGCGACTGCGGGCACTGCCGTGGCCGGGACACCTGGCGTCGTCGTTGGCGGGGCCACGGGTGGGGCGGTTGGCGGTGCCGCGGCGAACATGTCGGCGCTGCCGCCGGATAGCAGGCCGAGGAGGCCGAGCACGGCGAGAACGGCCACGGCGGTCGCGCTGACGAGGAACGCGCCCACTCGTGACATCGGCGCAGAAGTTAGATCGTCGGCTACCACGCCCAGCGGCACCGCGTCCCGTCACGCGACGCCCACGGCCCGCGCGCCCTCCCACAACTGGGTGGCCGTGGTCTCATTCCGCTATCTGGGCGGCCACAGTCTCAAGTCCGAGACTGTGGGCACCCAGATGGTTGGAGATGGTTCCGGACCGCAACGAGCTCAGGCGGCGTCGCGGGCGGTGAACGCCCAGGCGACGCCGTCGACCGGGTCTTCGACGGCGAGCTGGAGCTGCCAGCCGGTGGCCGGCTCGTGGGCGTCCCACCACCACCAGCGCAGGCCGGCGGCGATCGCGCCGAGATCGTCCATCGCCAGTGGCCAGTCGTCGAGCGCGTCGCCGAGCGCGGCGACGACCCACAGCGCGCCGAACCGCCCGGCGGCGGCGCCGCGGCGGCGGCCGTGGGCGCCGCCGCTCGCTCCGGCCCACGCCATCCAGGCGATCGCCGCGGCCGTGTCGAGCGACGCCCAGCGCGCGGCGGGCACGCCGAGCGCGGCGATCGCCGCCGCGGCCCCGCCATCGACGGCGACGACTTCGGCGCGCCCGTTGGAGCTCGCCGTCCACGGCTCGACGAGCTGGCGTACGGCGAGCTCGACAGCGTCGTCCTCGACCACGTCGACGCCAGCCGGCAGGATGACGTCGACCAGCGGGCCGGGCATGGCCGGCGCCGGGAACTCCCCGCCATCGTCGCGGTACGTCGCCAGCGGGTACGCCGGCTCCCACGCCGCGGCGGTGAGCGGTAGCTCGAGCACGTCGGGCAGGGCGGCCGTCGTGCCGGGGTCGATGACCTCGCCGCGCAGCGCCCGCTCGTGGGCGATGATCGCCCCGCGCGGCCCCGGCTCGAGCAGCGGGGCGAGCTCGGCCCACGTGTGGTGCTGAGCGACGACCTCCGTCAACGGGCCGAGCGTGAAGCGGCCCGACCCCTCATCGAGCACGCCCGCGGCCCACGGTGCCGGGGCGAGCAGCGCCAGCCGGTACTCGGCCAGCGTGGCGGCAGGCCACAGCTGGCGACCGGTGCCGACCGCGTGACGCGCGGCGTCGCGGAGCCGGCGCAGGCGGGGCCAGTCCCGCGTCGCGGTGCAGCGGTCGACGAGCCGCACCAGCTCGTCGAGATCGGCGCGGTGGATCAGGGTGTCCAGCTCGTCGTCGCCGGGCGGCGGGTCGATCATCACACGAGCGGCCACGGGTAGCGGCCGCCGCTCTCGTCGCCCGGCAGCGCGCCGCGCGCCGCCAGCCGCGCCGCCCGCCGCTGAATCGCCTCGACCTCGATCGGCGCCAGCAGGTCGGCGACATCGGCGGGGACGCGACGGCACACCAACTCGACGGCTCTCATCTGCGCCGCGGTGAGCGAATCGCCGGCGAACTCCCAGATCACCGTGCGCAGCTTGAAGTCCGGGGCGAAGCACAGCCCGTTGTCGATCGCCCACACCCGATCGCCGGCGAGCAGGCAGTGACCGCTCTTGCGGTCGGTGTTGTTGGCGACGACGTCGAGTACGGCGATGTCGCGCAGCTGGGGGTGAAGATCCGGGCGCTGCTCGGCGATCGTGAAGTAGTGCTCGCGGTGGTCGGCGGCGACGAACCACTGCAGCGAGCCCTCGCCGAGCGGGCCGTCGGCGCGCAGCACCGTCGGTGGCACGACGCCGAAGCCCATCGCCTCGCTGAGCCGGAACGCGGCGACCTCGCGGCGGTGGAGGCCGGGCTCGAAGTCCCACAGCGCCCGCTCGCCGCGCACCGGCTTGTAGATCGCCTGCGCCCCGCTGGTGCCGAGCGTCACGAGGAACGTGGCGTTGCTCGCCCACGGCATCCGTCCCTCGAGCGTGATCTCGGCCGTGGCCAACACGTCGAGCGCGTCGTCCGGGACGCCGGATGGGCTCAGTTCATCCGCGGGCACGGGTGTCCGTCGCGATCGATCGGGTTGCCGCACCAGACGCACGACGGCCGGCCGGCGGCGACCAGCTCGTCGGCGCGATCGCAGAATGCCGCGGCTTGCCCACGTGTCACGTACAGGCGGACGTGGCCACGATCCGCTTCCGGCTCGACGTCCTCGTCCTCGTCCTCCTCGCCCGTGCTCGGCACCAGCTCCTCGAGCTGGACGAGCAGGCGGTCGTTGCTGCGGTCGTAGCCGAGCCCGATCGGCCCGAGGACGAACGACTGCTCGCCAGGATCGTGCACGTCGACCGGCATCGGCCGGTCGTCAGGTGGCGGGAGGTCCGACAGCACCCGGCGGAGGTACTGGGCGATCGCCGTGACCTGCTGCTTCTCGCACTTGACGGTGACCCGTTGCTGGCCGGCGCGGGCGTGGAGGTAGAAGACCCGCGCCCCTGGGTCGCCGATCGCCGCGGCTGTGAACGTGTCGACCTCGTCGAACTCGAAGAACGTGGTCACTGGTGCACCCTCGCGCCGTGCGAGCGACCGAGCGCCAGCGAGGGAGCGGCCAACCACGGCCCGCGTGGCCGGGGAACGCCGTGAACGGTCATGATGGCTGGAGCTCCGTGAGCGAGCCGCCGGTGGAGTTGACGGCGAGCACGGCCGGCGCGCTGGCGTAGGCGACGACGCTGATCGCGCACGGGCTGATCACGATCCGCTGGAACAGGTCGAGGTGGGTGCCGAGGGCGTGGGCGACGGCAGCCTTGATCGGGTCGGCGTGGGACACGCACACGATCGTGCCGCCGGGGTGGGCGGCGCGCAGGCGGTCGAGCGTGATCACCATCCGGTGCTGCATCTCGGAGAAGCTCTCCCCGCCGGGGAACCGGAACGTCGACGGTGCCCGCTGCACGGTGCCCCACTCCGGTCGCTTCATCAGTGCCTTCAACTCGGTCCCTGTCCACTCGCCGAAGTCGCACTCCTGCAGCCCGCGCTCGACACGCGCGCGCAGAGCGCGCGCCTTGGCGATCGGCGCCGCGGTCTCGCGTGCCCGCTCGAGCGGCGATGTGTAGACGGCGTCGACACGGGGCAGCTCGGCGATCCGCTGCGCCGCCCGCTCGGCCTGCTGGCGTCCGGTGTCGGCGAGGTGCAGGCCGGAGGCGCGGCCGGGCAGGACCGTGCCCGTCGTCGCGGTCTGGCCGTGGCGCACGAGCACGACCGTCGTCGCCGGTGGGTGCGTCGACGACGAGCCGCGAGCGCGCTGGGGGGTGGTTCGAGTCGGCATCGTCGAGCCCTCAACCTAACGTCGCACCAGATGGATCGTCCCCGCACGCTGGCCTCGCTGGAGCGCGACGTCGTCGCCTGCCGGGCCTGCCCGCGCCTGGTCGCATGGCGTGAGCGGGTCGCCACCGAGCGGCGGGCGGCGTTCCGTGACGAGGTGTACTGGGGCCGGCCGGTGCCGGGTTTCGGCGATCCGGCAGCGCGCATCGTGGTGCTCGGCCTGGCGCCTGCCGCCCACGGCGGCAACCGCACTGGACGCGTGTTCACCGGCGACCGCAGCGGCGACTTCCTGTTCGCTTCGCTGCACCGCGTCGGTCTCGCCAACCGGCCGACGTCGACCCACCGCGGCGACGGGCTGGCACTGCGCGGTGTGTGGATCACGGCCACGGTGAAATGCGCGCCGCCGGCGAACGCGCCGACGCCGGCTGAGCGTGACGCATGCGCCGGATTTCTTCGTCGCGAGCTGGCGGTCCTCGACCCGCTCGTGGTCGTGTGCCTCGGAGCGTTCGGCTACGCCGCGGCGTGCACGCATTTCGGTGTCCGGCCGCGGCCGCGCTTCGGTCACGGCGTCGAAGTCGTGGTGGGCGGCGGGCCGACGCTGCTGTGCTCGTTCCATCCGAGCCAGCAGAACACGTTCACCGGGCGACTCACCGGACCGATGCTGGACGCCGTCTTCGAGCGAGCGATTGGCTTCGTCGCGCTCGTCGGTTGATCGGGTCCCCCTCCGGTTGCTCCCGGGGTTCTGGGCGGGAATCGTCTCGGAAACCGAGACGGATCCCGCCCAGATGCAGGAGGGGCTCGGATGTCGACGGCCTTCAGCGTTCGTGCAGGGCCTTCAGGAACGCGCTGTGGACCGCTTCGGCGGCCATCGCCTGGGCGGTGCGGGCGTCGTCGAGGAAGCCGGACATCGAGAAGAACCCGTGGATCTGCCCCTCGAACCGGACGTGCGTCGTCGTCACCCCGGCGTCGGTGAGCCGAGCCGCGTAGGCGGCGCCCTCATCGCGCAGCGGGTCGTACTCGGCGGTGACGACCAGCGCGGACGGCGCTGAGGCCAGCCGGGCGTCGTCCTCGAGCAGCGGGGACACCCGCGGGTCGTCGGCCGACCCGTCGCTGCCGGACAGGTAGTGGCCGTAGAACCAGTGCATGCTCGGCGTCGTGAGGAAGAAGCCCTCAGCGTTCTCGACGATCGAATGGTGGTCCATCCGGGCGTCGGTGCAGGGGTAGACGAGCAGCTGGAAGCAGACCGGCACGGTGGGGCGGTTCACCGCGACGGTGACCAGGTTGGCGCCGGCAGAGTCGCCGCCGACGGCGATCGGGACGTCGCAGCCGAGGTCGCCAGCGTGGTCGTGCGCCCACCCGATCGCTGTCATCACGTCGTCGAGTCCGGCCGGGAACGGGTGCTCGGGCGCCAGCCGGTAGCCGACGCTGAGCACGCAGAAGCCGCCGCGGTTGGCGAGGACGCGGCACGGGTCGTCGTGGCCGTCGAGGTCGCCGAGCACCCATCCGCCGCCGTGGGCCCACACCAGCAGCCCGCGGGAGCGGGTCGTGGCCGGGCGGTAGAAGCGGACGGGAACGCCGTCGGCGTCGAGGTCGCCAACCTCGCCGATCGGCTCGGTCGACGGGCGGGCCATCGCCGCCCGTTGCTCGCGCGCCTCGTCCGGCGTCATGTCCTCGACCCGTGGCAGCTCGAGGGCGGCCAGGCCGGCGAGCAGTTCGGCGGTCTGCCGGTGCACGGTCACTGGTGCACCCTGACGAAGTGCGACGCGCTCGGCAGCCGATCGGTGCACCCGTGACCGAAGACCGTGTCCAATGGACCTCGCTCGAAGACTCGCTCGGTCATGAGCGCAGCTCGCGACCGTGCGACCGAGCGAGCAGCGAGCCTGACGGCGATGGAGTGCGGGGGTGCAGCCCCCGAGCGAGCGCAGTCATGCCCATCACTGTGTCATCGGCGCGGGGCCGCCGACCACTGGACGT
>JBIOUO010000252.1:0-3278 GCA_044867195.1 Ilumatobacteraceae bacterium | reverse complement strand
GGCGCGCCCGAGCAGAGATGCAGTCGTCATGGTCATCGGTCTACGTGGTTCTGTCGCGCCCTGTAGGGATTGGTGGGCTTGGCCCTCTCGTTGGGCCCGGCCGGCCCATGCACGCCGTGATGGGCCGTCGCTTGCACCGTCGCACCGAGGAGCGCATGATCACGAGTACTGGCGATTCGTACGGGGCGAACGGAAAGGCGTACTCATGGCGCTGGCATTGGGAATGACCAAGTACACACCTGCGGCAACGAAGGCGTTGATCGCCGAGGGCCCGGTCGCTCGAGCCGCCTACTTCAGCCGAGTGATCGAGGGCATGGGCGGCAAGGTGCTTGGCTACTACTTCGCAGAGGGCACGGACGTCGACGTCGTGGCCCTCGTCGAAGTGCCTGACGATCAGCGGTCGATCGCTACAGCGGTGGCGTTCGGGGCGTTGAACTGGTCAAGTGGGATGGCCGCGAGCATGCGGGTGACGTGGTTGACGACGCCGGAGGAGTTCGAGGCTGCGCTGAAAACTGCGAACGGCCTCGCCGCTCCGGGTGAGGAGACGTAGCCGCCCTCACGGTGTCTGTCGGACGGGCGCGCCGGCGCGGCGAACTCCGCCGGCCCTGCTCCACGCGGTGATGGCAGCCGTCGACACGCGGCGACCCGCATAACCGGGGCGAGCGACGCTCGGCGACCACGTCCACGGGGTGTGATTACCGACCGCGTCGAGTCGGGCCGTTATCTCGAGTCGGTCGCGGAAAGAGGTGCCTGATCAGGTGCCTTGCGTGATGGACATGTCCTCCACGCGGCTCCAGTCGGACGTGCCGGAGCCAGAAAGCCTGCAAAGAAGCGGGGAATTGGCGATAGTTGCGTCGGAGACAGACTCTAGGTAACGCGTCCACGACGCAGGCTCAACCCTTCTTCATCTACATCGTGGACACCCAAATACCGACTTGAGATATGGGCCGAAGTGCTCGGCTCTTGGCGACCTCTCGGCCGGGATTATGGGCGCCCGTTATCGCGCAGGTTCAGCATCGCCACCGGCCGATCGACGTGCCCCGATCGAGGCTCACGGCGCGCCCGAGTCGCCGGGCGAGCTTGACACCGAGCGGTAGCTGTTGAGCGCTCCGGCCGCCTTGTGGCCGCCGGACAAGCCTGCCAACGCCGATGGCTGGCGGACTGGTTCGCCGCCCGGCTCGGGATCACCGTCGACGAGCTCGGTGACAGCTGATGGACGTCTATCACTCGCGGCGCAACAAGTCCCGGTGCTGCCGTCACTCCCCGAAGGACAGGTGCAGCTCCGGACGGCGATGTCGACCCGGCGAGATCTCGACGACCATGTTCGAGCTGGCCTGCAGCACCTGCAGCAGTTCCGGCAGCGCCGCCATCATCAGCTCGGCGCCGTCGATCTGGTGGCAGCGGAGGCGGACGTGGTGGCCGTGTGGCATCGTCTTGCGACGGTTCGTGAACTCCCGGTCATGGGTGACGAGCACGGTCTGCTTGTCCATGGCGTAGACGGTCTGGGCGTCGTCACTGGCAGCACCACGGCCGGCCGCTGCACTCGTCCACGCGTCATGGCCTGCCTCTTGAAGTCGCCGGGCAAGCCCCGCGTCGACATCGTTGTCCAGGAAGAATCTCACGCCTATACCCCCCGGACGTGTTCAGCGCAGGGCTTGGGCGTTGTCAGCTGGCCCGGGTGAGTCGTTGTCGGGCGAGGGCGATGTCCTGGTCGGTGAGGTCGGGGAACGCCTCCGTGATCATCTTCGAGGATGCGCCCGCCCGCAGGTAGTCGACGACCGCCTCGACCGGAATGCGTGTCCCGGCGAAGATCTCCTTGCTGCCGACGACGCCACGTCGCTTCTCGACGGCCCCTGCGTCGCTCCTGGGCCGCTGGATCGCCTCCCGAGCACGGGCGCGGATCTCGTCGAGCTCCAGCACCTCCTGGATCACGGTCTCCTTCGGCCGCCGGCCCCTCACCCATGAGCCATCCGGGAAGCCGACGAACACGTCGCTGCTGTCGATCGCCCAGCGCAGCGAGGCGAGCGGCTTCGGGTCCGTCGCCGATCGGACGGCTTCGACGATGCGGCGGATGGTGCGGACGTCGGCCCCTCGGTCCTCGAGCTGGCGGACCACCGAAGCCTGCACGAGATCCTCGAGGCTGAACGTCCACACCGGATGGCCGCCGAGCCGAGACGACACGCTCGGCTCGACCAGGCCGATCTGGTTCCACCGACGCAGCCGGTGCTCCGGGACGCCGACGACTCGGGCCGCAACCGCCCGCGGCACTCCGATCAGCTCGTCCCGTACGGTCGCCACAACGCTCATCTTGACACCATGACGAGAGGGTGTCAGCAAGTCGAACATGTGCGGGCCTCCGGTCGGTGCGACCCGAGCACCTCCTGCGGTGCCGAGCGACGGCGGCGCCCGATATCGCCCGGCCGCCGATGCTGTTCAGCCGGTGCGGGAGGCGCCGGCGACGAAGGCAGCGACGATGTAGGTTGCGTGTCGATCGAGGGACTGGCGGCCGCGGTCATATCGCATCGTGGTGCGAGGGTCGGCGTGCGAGGCAGCCTCCTGCACGTCCCTCAAGGCGACGCCGGCGTCGAGGGCGAGGGGCCCAAGGGTGATGAAGGCGGCGCGCAGACTGTGCGGGGAGATCTGCTTGGCGATCCCGGCCCGCCGGGCGAGTCGCTTGACGATGCGGTCGGCCGCCGAGCGGTCCATCCGCCGCCCGTCGTCGCTGAGGAAGATCGGACCGCTTGTCCGCTCGCCGACGTACAGGTCCAACGCCCGCGAGGTTCGTGGAGCGAGGGGGATGATGACGTGCTTGCCTCCCTTACGTACGATCCGCGACGTGCGGTGCCCGCGCTCGGTGTCGAGATCGGCGACGTCGGCGTTGAGCGCTTCGGAGATGCGCAGCCCGTTCATCGCCAGCAACGTCACCAAGGCGTGCTCGCGTGGCGTGCCCAGCCCGGCCTGCACCAACAGCGCACCGAGCGCCTCATCGGATATCGTCATCACGTCCGGCCAGCGGGGAGGCTGCGATGGAGAAGGGTGGCGAGCGCCTGCGTCGTCCAGCGCGGGATGTAGGCGAGGTCGATGCGTCGGCCAGTCGAGCGTCGCGCTCACGTCGGTTGGTCGTCGGCGCGGTCTACGACGCGGCGGAACGGCGGGCCGATGCGCTCGCCGGCGAGGCCGTTGCGCGCCTTGGCATGGACGGGACGTTCGGGGCGACGAGCTGGACGACGAGCAGGATCCGGCGCGCCACATTGCCGGCTGCCGGCGCCGACGGGTCA
>JBIOUO010000251.1:0-5995 GCA_044867195.1 Ilumatobacteraceae bacterium | reverse complement strand
AGCAGCCGGAGAGCGTCCCGCCGCTCGCAAACATCGCGCTCGCTCATCCCCAAACCTCCCGGCGGTCGTCCTGCCAGGAGGCGGGCGGGCGGTCGTCGACTGTGACGGCGAGGCGGAATCCGATCATCGTGAGATCGCCAACGACGCTGCGCAGCCTGGCGTCACCGTCGTGCGGTACGACCCCAAGCGTGAGCGGGGCGTCGACCAGCGCCGCGGTCGAACCGGTTAGATCAGGCCCGAAGCGGGCCGTGGCGAGACTGAGCAGCTCGAGCACGACTGCCATCGCCGCCGCCGACAGCCGGACGTCGCCGAGCCGGTCGCCGACGGCAGCGAGCTCGGCGATCGCCGCGGCGCGACGTTCGTCGTCACGGCGTCGCTGATCGAGCAGCCGCTGCTTCTGGGCGCCGTGATCGGGCACCCGTACGACCCGGCCGCGTGGGTTCCGGTCGCCGCGCTCGCGGATGCTCACGGGGACGGGCGCAGGGGGCGCATCCCACCAGCTCGTGGTGGCGGGCAGGGCCTCGGCGAGGGCAGGCTCGAGCGCCGTGCCGAGGTGACGAGCGCCGTAGAGGGCGAACGCCGATGTGTACAGGACGTGGGCGTCGTGCGGCGTCGCCACGTCGAACCACCCGGCGAGGCGCAGGAAGTGGCGGCGCAACGAGGTCTCGCGGCTGGACGCGGCATTCATCCGCTTGACGTTGGCGAGTAGCACCCCGACCGCCCGGGTCGCCGCGGCCCGCACCTGCGAGGCGCCGGAGCCACGCTCGCCGCCGACACCGAACCAGGCCGCCATGTCCGCCCAATCGGTGGCCGACCGGCCGCGGCCCAGCTCGACGCCCTCACCGCCGGGGCTGGCGGCCCGTAGCGCCTCGACGTCGACATCGGCGGCGGCGAGTCGCTCGAGCAGCGCGGGCAGCGCCGGCTCGAGGCGGGCGAGGGCGTGACGGATCGTGACGCCGTGACGGGTGACCGCTTCGACGATCGTCTCCAGGTAGTCGAGGAGGAGGTGCTTGAAGCCGATCCACTCCTCGTCGTCGAGATCGGCGCGCGCCAGCACCGAGCCGACGTATGTGTAGAAGTCGGTGATCTTGGCGGCGAACGACTCGTACTGCAGGAACGCCGTGGTCGTCGTCTCCAGCAGCTCCGACGGCGGCGCCGCGGCGATGCCGGCAGGCCCGAGGTCGGCGAGCGCCGACAGGCGGTGGGCGACGGCCGCCAGCAGCTCCCGTGGCACCTCCCGCGCCCCGCCAGCCGCAGCGAGCACCTCCTCGACCTGGCGATGCACCCGGACGCCAAGCGTCGTGGCCGTGTAGCGGGCGGGTTGGCGCTGGTACTCGGCGATCGAGGTGACTCGGACCTCGCGCGGGCTGGCGAGCAGGTTCCCGTTCTCCTGCAGGTAACGCAGGCGCTGCTCGATGACGTCGGGCGGGAGGTCGAGACCCCGCTCGGCGACATCGCGTGCCGACCATTCGGCGAGCAGGGAAGCGGTGAACAGCCGCATGATCGCGACGTAGTCGCTCGACTCGCGAGCCGTGGCGTAGGCGTAGAGCCGCAGCCGCTCGGCGTCCTGAAGCGTGGTGCTGGACACAAGGGCGAGTATCGCGAGGGGGTGTCACAACCAGGCGGATACCCCGCACGCTGGCCTTTCGCGGGCCTTCAGCGTGACCCGGCATCGTCCGATCGTTCGCCGTCGGCGATCCCGTCGCGCAGCGGGTGCGCCGTGCCGTGGATCGGCCGGCGCAGAGTAGGTTCGCTCGCCGATGGCGGGCGTTGTCGACGTCGTGGTCGTGGGTGGTGGGTCGGCGGGCTGCGTGCTCGCCGCTCGCTTGAGTGAGGACCCCGACCGAACGGTGTTGTTGATCGAGGCCGGGCCCGATCACGGAGGTCTCGCCGAGCTGCCACCGGATGTGGTCGATGCCTCGCAGCCGACCGTCGGGCACGACTGGGGATACGTCGCGGAACCCGGCGCGACAGGTCGGTGCATCGCGCTCCCGCGAGCACGTCTGGTCGGTGGCTGCTCGGCGACCAACGGCTGCTTCGCGATGCGGGGCGCACCCGCCGACTACGACGGATGGGCGACCGCCGCCGGCATGGCTGCTTGGAGCTTCGCGGAGCTTCTGCCGTACTTCTGCCGGATCGAGGCCGACGCCGACTTCGACGACGCGTGGCATGGTCGCGACGGGCCGATGCCGATCCGTCGACATCCGCCCGACGAGCTCAATCCCCAGCAGCAGGCGTTCATCGACGCGGCGATGAACGTGGGTGTGCCCTACGTCGCCGATCACAATCGTCCGGGCGCGGTCGGTGCCGGCCCGACGCCGCGGAACGCTCGCGACGGGGTGCGGATGAGCACGTCTCTGACCTACCTCGCCGCGGCGCGGCACCGCCAGAACCTCGCAATTCGCGGGGACGCGGCGGTAGACCGGGTCGAACTTCGGCGCGGCCAGGTCACCGGAGTGCGCCTGCTCGGCGGCGAGGTGGTGCCCGCCGGCTCGGTGGTGCTTGCCGCCGGCGCCTACGCCAGCCCGGCCATCTTGGCCCGGTCGGGAATCGGCCCGGCCCGGCACCTGGCTGACGTCGGCATCGACGTCTCGGTCGATCTCCCCGGTGTCGGCGACAACCTGATCGACCATCCCCTCGTTGCTGTCGATTTGCCCACGACTCCCGGCACGAGCGGACCACGCTTCCAGACGTTGTGCACGGTCCGTTCGCAACTCGCCGCGGCCGGCGGCGCGCCGGACCTGCACCTGTTCGTGGCCGGCCCGTTCGACGTCGCGCGCGTCGTGAGCCCGAGCGGCGCGGTGTTCGGCCTCGTGACCGGATTGGTCCTCCCGCGGTCGCGCGGTTCAGTGCGGCTGCGCTCCGCCGACCCGCTGGCGCCGCCGCGAATCGACGTCGAACATCTCCGTGACCCGGACGACGTCGCTCGCCTGGTGGAGGCGACGATCCTGGCCCGGCGCATCAGCCGCGCCGAACCACTCGCCGGACTCGTGGTCGGCGACGAGCTCGCCCCAGGCCCGTCGATCTCCGACGATGACCACGACGCCCTGGCCGCCTCGATCACGGCACGCGTCGACACCTACCACCACCCCGTCGGGACTTGTCGTATGGGCGACGATCCCGACCAGGGCGCGGTGGTCGACCCTCGCGGGCGGGTCCACGGCCTCGAGCGGCTCTACGTCGCCGACGCGTCGGTCATGCCAGCGATCCCGTCCGCCAATACGAACCTGCCGACCATCATGGTCGCCGAACGCATCGCCGACTGGCTACGCCACGGATAGCCCGCTGGGTCGGCCTCCCTACGGCGGGATCAGCGGACAGATCGGTGCTACGACCATGGCCTGAAGAGCCGACAAGACCAAGCGAACGACCACGATCGAGATGACCGCGCGGCTCGCAGTCATGGCGCACCCTCTGCGCCGCGTCGGGCCCGATCAACGTTCGGCCAACACCGAATCCGTCGCCGTGTCAAACGCGGAGGACGCTCAAGCCTTGAACGACGGGGAACTCGTCGTCTTGGGTGACGACGGGGACGCCGAGCGCCATCGCGGTCGCAGCAATCCACGAGTCGTTCAATCGCGTGCGCTGCTTGGTGTCGCGCAACAGAACCCGGAGCCGCGCCCACGCTGTCGCAACTGCTTCGTCGACGGGGACCGGATCCAGCTGCAGTGCGACCGTCAACGTCCCCAGCCGTCGATCTCGCGCCTCGACGGTCTCTGCGACCAGCACCCCGACCCGGAGCTCGCCGATCGTGATGATCGAGACGGCCAGCTCGTCGGGGAGCGCGTCGGCGTCGAGCACCCGTCCGCTCTCGCGAGCGATGAAGACCGATGTGTCAGCGAGCCCGCGGCTCACGACAGACGAAGGTCGTCGGTCAGTTCCCCCGCCAACTGATGCAGGTCGGCGGTCAGGCCCGCGTCGGCCTGGTTCGCGAGCACCATTGGCACGAGCTCTCGCTTCGCTATCCACCGAGGACGGCGCCCAACTGGAGCGAGTACCGCAACAGGACGGCCATCCACGGTGATCGTCAGACGCTCACCGGCCTCGACACGGTCAAGCAGCGATCGCGTCGAGTTCCTCAGCTCCCTGGAGGCAACCTCGGTCATGCGACAATTGTAGTAGGTGTGCGACAGCTCCGCACTCGGCGAGGAACCGGAGCCTCGGGCGAGGACATCGCGTTGCACGCTCCCCGAACATCGGCCGCAAGCACGACATCGCGACCGACGGCAGTAAGTGCCGCCTACGACCTTCGCTCGCCCGAACCTCGTCACGTTCGGTCGGCGTAGGCGGCGGCGAGTTCGGTCCGGTTGGTGACGCCCAGCTTGGTGAACACGTGGGTCAGGTGGGTCTTGACCGTGGTCGGGCTCATGAGCAGCCGCTCGGCGACCTGGTCGTTGGTGTGCCCTCGGGCGACCAAGGACGTGACCCGTTGCTCGGTCGGGGTCAGGCTGTCCCAGCCGTGGTTCGGTCGGCGGCGTTGACCGCGTGCCCGCCGTGCGTACTCGATGGCGTCGCCCATGCTCAGCGACCGGCCCTCGGCGAACGCGTCGGGGTGTTCGGCGGCCAGCTGGCCAACGAGCGCCTCGAGCTGGTCGGGGTGTGGCGTGTGGCGGCGGCGGTAGCCGATCGTGTCGCGGCCTGCGGCCGCGGCGCCGAGCAGGCGGGCTGCTGGCACGGCGGCGTCGCGCCGGTGCAGGAGCTCAGCGATGGTCTCGAGGGCGTCGATGGTGTGGAGGGCGAGCCCAGTGGCGTGGGCAAGTTCGACGAGCTCGTGGGCGGCGTCGAGCGCTTCGTCGTCACGCTCGACCTCCAGCGCCAGCAATGAGCGGCAGCGCAGCAGCGTCGCCACCGGGAACGGTTGCCTGCCGAACGTGTCGACGTCGGCGGCGTAGGCCTCGACGAGCTCACGGGCCCGCTCGATCCGCCCGACCGCGAGACCGGACACCACGGCATCGATGAGGCACCAGCTGCGCACCCCGCGCACCGCTTCGAGCAGTTGCCACGCCTCGTCGGCGAGGTCGGCAGCATCGGTGAGGCGCCCGTCGAGGACGGCGCGGATGTGGCGGAGCATCACGGCGGCCGCCGCGACACCGGGGTGGATCTCGCGGTGCTCCAGCCACGCTTCGGCGCGTTCGAGCAGCGGACGATCGTCGGTGGCGGCGGCGAGTATTGCCACCGCGGCGGCTGTGGTGGGGAGGTCGGGCACGTCGAGCGACACGTCCGAGCCGATCAGGACGCGGGCGTCGTCGAAGCGGGCCTCCCAGATCGCCAGCTCGATCTCGATCGCGTAGGCGAGCAACCCCGTGACTGCGCCGAGGCGCTGGTGGTGACGATCCAGTGCGCG
The DNA here is from genome assembly GCA_044867195.1 of Ilumatobacteraceae bacterium. GTDB lineage: Bacteria > Actinomycetota > Acidimicrobiia > Acidimicrobiales > Ilumatobacteraceae > JALZMG01. The sequence continues at coordinate 651 of JBIOUO010000251.1, read as the reverse complement.
GTGCAGGCATGCGAACAGCTCGCGGGCCCGCTCGAACTGCCCCAACCAGACGAGGGGCAGTGAGGCACCGGCGACGTAGCTCTGCACGGCGAGGTCATCAGCGTCTGCGTCGGCCTCCTGGGCCAGTTGACAGATCTGCTCGACGTCCGCCCGCTGGACGGCAGCGGCCCACGCGCCGAGGTAGTGGGCCAGACGGCGGGCCCGGTGGGCGTCATCCGGGAGGGCCTCGACGGCGTCGTCGAGCAGATCCAGGAGGTCGAAGCGCTGCAGCCAGACGGCGGCCACGGATTGGGCGACCACGGCATGGGCCCACAGCTCGGGGTGGCCGTCGCGGTCCTCGGCGAGCAGCCACTCGGCCTGGCGGCGCAACTGGTCGAAGTGGCCGAACTGTGTGCGCACCCAGCCGAGTCCGGCGATCATGCGGAACGCACTTGGAGGATCGGCGTCGTACGCCCACTCCTGGGCGGCGAGGATGTCGAGCAGGTCCGACGCCATCGCCGTCGGGTCCAGGCCGCGCTCACCGCGGCCGATCTCGACGCACACCGACGCGAACCAGCGGGCGTGGCGGGTGCGCGTGACGGCGAGCTCGTCGCGTTCGCGTAGGCGGTCGAGACCGAATTGGCGGACGGTCGCCAGCAGCCGGTATCGGTC
>JBIOUO010000250.1:0-4453 GCA_044867195.1 Ilumatobacteraceae bacterium | reverse complement strand
CCGAAACCCTCCATCCGCGGAAACCCTCCAACGGTCAGGACGTGGTGCCGTCGGCGATCTGGAGGGTCTTCAGGTCGCTGTGGAAGTCGAGGGCGTAATCGCCGCCCTCACGGCCGATGCCGGAGATGCCGATCCCGCCGAACGGGGCCGTGAGGTCGCGCACGAGGAACGTGTTGACCCAAATGATCCCGGCGCGAACGGCTCGCCCGACGCGCTCGGCCCGGTCCCGCGACGACGTGTAGACGATCGCCGACAGCCCGTACTGCGTCGAGTTGGCGAGCTCGATCGCCTCGAGCTCGCTGTCGAACGTCTGCAGCGTCAGCACGGGTCCGAACACCTCGTGCTGCACGACCTCGCTGTCGTTGGATGCCGGCTCGATGAGCGTCGGCTCGACATGCAGCGAGTCGCCGACTCGATGCCCGCCGCGCACAACCCGGTCGCCGTGCTCACGTGCCCGCTCGACGAACCCGAGGACCCGCCCCACATGGTCGGGGTGGATCATCGGGGCGATGGTCGTGGCCGGATCGCGGCTGTCGCCGAGCACGTGGCGCTCGACGGCGGCGTCGAACCGGGACAGGAACTCGTCGCGAACCGCGGCCTCGACGAGCAGGCGCGTGCCGGCGAGGCAGACCTGCCCCGAGTCGTCGTACTGCCCGGCCGCCTTGGCCGCCGCGGCGTCGAGGTCGGCGTCGGCGAACACGATCAGCGGGCCCTTGCCGCCGAGCTCGGCCGTGAACGGGACGATGTTCTCGGCTGCCGCCCGCCCGATGTGGCGAGCGGTCTCCGGCGAGCCGGTGAAGCTGATCCGCTTCACACGCGGGTCGCCGACGAGCGGCGGCCCGACCTCGTCGCCGATCCCCTGGACGAGGTTGAACACGCCCGGCGGGAACCCCGCCTCGACGGTCAGCTCGGCGAGCAGGGAGCACGACAGCGGCGACCACTCGGCCGGTTTGAGGATCACGGTGTTGCCGGCGACGAGCGCCGGGGCGACCTTCCAGGTCGAGAGCATGAAGGGCGCGTTCCACGGCGTGATCACGACGGCCGGCCCGGCCGGCATCCGCACGACGGTGTTGTGCGTGCCCTTCGACGACCATGCCCGCTCCTCGTACGCGATGGCGAGGCCGGCGTAGAGCCGGAAGTTCTCCGCGCCGCGGGCGACGAGGCGAGCGCGCATCGACTCGTGGAGCATGCCCATGTCGACGGTCTCGACGATCGCGATGTCGTCGGTGCGCTCGACGATCAGGTCGGCCAGCCGGTGGAGGTACTGCGCCCGCCCAGTCGGGCCCAGATCGGCCCAGCTGCGGAACGCCAGCTGCGCCGCGGTGACTGCTCCGTGGGCGGCGCTGGCGTCGCCGCGCGCGACGTCGGCCAGCTTCCACGACCAGTCGAGCGGGGAGCGGTCCTCGAACGTCTCCGGCGACGGCACCCGCTCGCCGCCGATCAGATGGTCGGGGCTCACCTCCACGCCCTCGATGCGCACCCGCGGCGACGGCGCGAGCGTTGTCACCGACTCTCCTCGTCGAGCGCCGATGCGTAGTGCGCCGCACCAGGACCTCTGGGCGCACGGATCCCGCGGAGCTCCCAGTCGCCACCGAGCGCGGTCGAGCGCACCTCCTCCGACTCCGTCGGCTGGGCTCCTACGTCGTCCCGGATGGCGACCGGCCCTTCGACGATGTGGTTGGTCAGCGCGCCCAGCCCCTCGACCTCGACGGTCACGACGTCGCCCGGCTCGACCGGGCGCGACCCCGCCGGCGTGCCTGACAGCAGGATGTCGCCGGGCACCAAGGTGATCGTGCGGGCGATGTCGGCGACGAGGTAGTGCATGTCCCACTCCATCTCGTCGGTGGTGCCGTCCTGGCGAACGTCGCCATTGACGCTCGTGATGATCCGCTTGCCGTGGAAGTCCCAGTCGGTCACCAGGCCGGGACCGATCGGGCACAGCGTGTCGGATCCCTTGACGCGCAGCATCGATCCGGCGTCGGTGTCCCTGAAGTCGTGGAGTCCGAAGTCGTTGGCCACGGTGTAGCCGGCGATGTACGCCGCGGCATCGGACGGCGCGATGTTGCGGCACGTCCGCCCGACGACGATCGCGACCTCCCCCTCGTAGTTCAGCCACCGGCAGCCGGCCGGGCGGACGACCGCGCCGCGGTGGGCGTTGAGGGCTGTGATCGGCTTGTGGAAGTACGTGGGTGCCGGGGGGAGACGGGTTCGGAACTCGGCGACGCGGCTGGCGTAGTTGAGGTGGACGCAGATGATCTTCGTCGGCGTCACGGGCGGGAGGTGCACGGCCGCGTCGGCTGCGACCTCTCGCCCGTCCGGTGCGATCAGCACGTCGCTGTGGCGCTCGACGGCGGTGGGGGTGCCGTCGAGCAGGATCCGGCGCACTTCGGCCACCGCCGTGACGGTAGCCGTCATCCCTCAGTTGGGAGTGACCTCGTAGTGCTGCACCAGCTCGGCCTCGATCTGGCTGTCGAGGACGTGGTCGCGTGGCGCCTTCGGCGCGTGCTTGACCTGCTCCTTGCCGTAGGGGAGGACCAGCTCGCCGCTCTCGCTGAGGTAGGACCCGTCCACTGGCACGAACTTCTCCGGCCGCAGCGGGCCCGGGTCGACGACGGCCCAGCGCGGGTCGCCACGGTCGTCGTACAGGACATCGCTGACGGTACCGACCTTGTTGTGGTGGTCGTCGAGCACGGTGTGGCCGGTGAGGTTGGCCGCTTCGCCATGCGGCATGGGCTCTGGAGACATCGACATTTCGTTCACCTCCGGGGGTTCCGTTCCCGCCGCCGGGCCGCGCGTACCCCGCCGGCGCCCTCGTCACACGTTCGTCGTGTCGGCGCCCGGCCTACAGTGCGTCGGTGGAGCTCGCCGACCGCCCCATCCTCGATTCGCTGTCCGTGGACCAGAAGGTCGCCCTGCTGGCGGGTGCCGACGTGTGGCACACGGCCGCCTTCGACGCCCCGCCCGTGCCGGCGATCCGGATGTCCGACGGTCCTGCCGGTGTCCGCGGCACGAATCGCGCTGGCAGGCCGTCGGCGTCGTTCCCGTGCGGCTCGGCACTCGGCGCGACGTGGGATCCGCCGCTGATCGAGGAGGTCGGCCGGGCGCTCGGGCGGGAGGCACACTCGAAGTCGGCCCACATGGTGCTGGCGCCGACGGTCAACCTCCACCGGACCCCCGTCGGCGGGCGCAACTTCGAGTGCTTGAGCGAGGACCCGGTGCTCACCGCGGCGATCGCCGTCGCCTACATCGAGGGTCTGCAGTCGGAGCGGGTCGCCGCGTGCGTCAAGCACTTCGTCGGAAACGACACCGAGTTCGAGCGGATGACCATCTCGTCCGACATCGACGAGCGCACGTTGCGCGAGCTGTATCTCGTGCCGTTCGAGGCGGCCGTGACACAGGCCGGCGTGCGAGCGATCATGACCGGCTACAACCGGCTCAACGGGACGTTCTGCAGCGAGCACCCCTGGCTCATCTCCCAGCTCCTGCGCGGCGAGTGGGGGTTCGACGGCGTCGTCGTGAGCGACTGGTTCGGCACCCACAGCGCGGTGGCGTCGCTGCTGGCCGGCCTCGACATCGAGATGCCGGGCCCGCCGCGTGAGCGCGGCGAGAGGCTGCGCGCCGCGGTCGCCACAGGTGAGGTCGCCGAGCGCGAGCTGGACCCGTCAGTCGCCCGCATCCTCGCCCTCGGCGACTGGGTGGGCGCCGGCACGTCCGGGACCGCCGAGACGACGGCCGACGACCCGGACACGCGTGCGGTGATCCGCCGCGCCGCGGCCCGCGGCGCGGTCTTGCTGCAGAACGAGGGTTCGGTGCTGCCGCTCGCGGCGACCGCGCGCCGGCTCGCGCTGATCGGGCCGTATGCCCGTCACGGGCGGCCGCAGGGCGGCGGCAGCGCGCGGGTGCTGCCGGTCCATGGGCGGGGCCCGCTCGAGGCGCTGACGGCGCGCGGCCTCGACGTCACGTTCGAGTCCGGCGGGTCGATCGCCAAGTACCTGCCCACGATCGAGGGCGACTTCACCGCCAGCTACGAGGACCGCACCGGCGACACGGTCCAGACCGTCGAAGCCCCCACCGACCGGATGGCGTGGCACTGGGACTCGGCACCGGCCCGCTTCGGGGCGCAGATCGCCGGGACGTTCGTGCCGGACTCGTCGGGCCTGTGGGAGATCGGCGTGCGTGCGGTCGGCGTGGTGACCGTGTCGCTCGACGGCCAGCCGGTCGTGGCGATCCCTGAGCCGCTGCGCGGCGGGGGGTTCTACGGGATGGGCAGCCCGGAGATCCGATCGACCGTCGAGCTGGAGGCGGGCCGCCGCTACGAGGTCGACGTCGACTACCCCCCGCCCACCGGCAACGAACCCATACGCGGGCTCGCGGTCAGTGCCGCGCCCGTCCCTGCGGGCGGGCACATCGAGCGGGCGGCTGCCGCCGCCGCAGCCGCCGACGTAGCAGTCGT
>JBIOUO010000249.1:0-3734 GCA_044867195.1 Ilumatobacteraceae bacterium | reverse complement strand
CATCTGCGAGACTTGTGGGCATGAGCGATCTGTCGTTCACGCACCTCGATCCGCTCGGGCGGGCCCGGATGGTCGACGTCACGCCGAAGGAGCCCACCCACCGGCGGGCGGTCGCCCGGTGCAAGGTGATGATGAAGCCCGAAACGACGGTCGCCATCGCCAACCGGGAGGTGAAGAAGGGCGACGTGCTCGCCATCGCCCGCGTGGCGGGCATCCAGGCCGCCAAGCGGACCGCCGACATGATCCCGCTGTGCCACCCGTTGCTCGTCGGCTCGGTGTGGGTGAACTTCGAGATCGGAGACGACTTCGTCGCCGTCGAGGCCCAGGTCGATACCGTCGACCGGACCGGCGTCGAGATGGAGGCGCTCCACGCGTGCGCCACGGCCGCGCTGACGGTCTACGACATGTGCAAGTCCGCCGACCGCGGGATGGTCATCGGCGAGCTGGCGCTGTGGGAGAAGACCGGCGGCCGATCGGGTATCTATCGCCGCGACGAGCCCCTCGGCGACGACCATGCCGATGGTCGATCCGGACGTGGCGATCACCACCACGATGTGCCGTCGGACACACCGATCGTTGCCTCTCCGTCACGAAGTGTCGTAGAATCGTAAAGAACGCCTGCCGGGCCTCGCCCGGGCGAACAGGCGTGCCGTATTCCCGAGACAAGGGCGAACGAGAACACATGGGTCAACTGGTCCTGCTCGTCGTAGCAGCAGCGTGGGCCGCCGTGCTCCTGCCGCCGTTGCTGCGCTCACGGATCGAGAACCGGCCCAACTCCTCGGTGTCCGACTTCCGCAACCAGCTCTCCAGCCTCCAGCGAGCGATGCCGGCTCGCGGTGTGGCGATGCGCTCGATGGCCCGGCCGCTGGCCCCGTCGCCGCTGAGTCGTCCCGCTGCGGCAGGGCGTCCCGGCCAGCGACACGCCGGGCGCAGCCACGGAGGAGGCTCGCCGGTGCGGCTGTCGCAGCCCGCCATCCGCAGCCGCCGGCTCGAGCCCGTGCGCACCTACGACGCCACGCCAAGAGCGCGCACCCATGCCGAGCGCGGTCGCACCGAGGTCCAGACTCGCGACGTCCTGCGTCGGCGGCGGGCCAACGTGCTGTTCGTCCTCACCCTGACTGCCGGGAGCACGCTGTTCCTCGCCGCCACGACGAAGGCGCAGTCGTTGCTCGTGGTCTCGGTCGTCGCGTTCAGCGCGCTGCTCGGTTACGTCTACGTGCTCGGCCAGCATCGCCAGCGCGAGCTCGAGTCGGCCCCGCTGCCCGCCGACCGTGAGCCGCCGCGCCAGATCGACTACCGCCGCGCCGAGCCTCGCCAGGCGCCGGTTCGCCGCCCACCAGCCCGCCGCCAGCCGGTCGTGGCCCGGGCACCCGACCGCTGGTCCCACGCCGTCTGAACTGCGTCCTGCGTGTACCCAGAGGGCGGTGAGGTCTTCACGTAAGGGTGTGAGCTGGGGTGTCGGGCGGGGGTTGGGGGGTTGACCGCGGGGTAGCGGGTGGTTGACCACGCGGTGGTGGGGCGGCGTGGCGGGGTCAGCGGCGGCGGTTGGTGCGTGGGTCGGCGTGGAGGGCGGCTTCGCCGAGGGCTTCGAGGCGGGTGAGCAGTTGGCGGAGGCGGTGGGCGTTGTCGATCCAGGGTTGGTAGTCGTCGCGCTGGTCGGCGCTGAGCCAGCGGCCGATGGTGCGGGCGCGGATCTTGCGGGTCCAGTGGTAGTAGGGGCCGTGGGGTTGGGGTGGGTCGGCCATGCATCGGCAGCCGGGCCGTCCGCAGTGGGTGCGTCGTTCGGTGATTGTGCCGGGCAGGACTCTGCCGCTGCGAGCGATGGCCGACAGTTCCGCCGCGATCTGGCGGGCTTCGGCTCGATGCTCGGGGTTGAGCCGCATTGGCGACACCTTCTCATGGGGGGTCCACGTTCGGCGATCCGTCTTACTGTATATATACCGTACGATGAGTGTGGAGGGGACGGCGGCGGTCGCGGCGTGGCAGCCCCGAGCGCTTCCCGACGCGGTGGCCTGCTTCGCCCGGCAGGTGGTGGGCGGGGTGTCACCGCTGTCGGCGGTACGCGCCCGGGCGCTGCTGTGGGCCTGCTCGCGGCTGGCGGGGTGGGGTCTCGGCGTCGGGTTGGAGCCGCGCCCGGAGGTGCTGTTGCACCCCAGCGTGATCGAACGCTTCGTGGTCATCGGACTGGCCTCGGCGCCCGAGACCCGGCGGGGCACGGTCCGCACCAACCTGCGCTTCGTCGCCCGCCGGACAGTGCCGGCGTTGTGGCCGCCCGAGCCGCTGGCACTGGCCCGCAGCCGAGCCAAGCGGCCCTACTCGCCGGCGGAGATCGACTCCTTGTTGGCCCTCGCCGGCGCCCAGCCGACCGAAGCTCGCCGGCACCGTCTCGGCGCGCTGATCGCGACCGGCGCGGGCGCCGGGCTGAGCGGAGCCGACCTGCGCCACGTGCGCGGTGCCGACGTGCGCCGACGCCACGGCGGCGTGGTCGTCATCGTCGGGGCACCGTCGCCACGGGTCGCTCCGGTGCTGTCGGCTTACCACGACGGGCTGTTGGCGGCGGCGCTGTTCGCCGCCGACGGCTACCTGATCGGTGGACGCAGCGCCGCCCGGCGCAACGTCACCAACCGGCTCATCGCCTCGGTGGCCGGAGGGACCGACCTGGCCCGCATCGACCTCGGCCGGCTGCGGGCCAGCTGGCTGGCCGCCTGCGCCACCGCGCTCGGCCTGCCCGCCCTGTTCGCCGCCGCCGGGATCACCCACTCCCAGCACATCGGCGACATCGTCGCCATGCTGCCGATCCCAACCGAGGCCGAGTCGGTGCGCCTGCTCGGGGCGACCAGCTGAGCGGGCCCAGCCTGGAGCGGCTGGAGGCGATCGTCGACGCCTCCACGGTGGCTGCTCGCATCGAGCTGCTGCTGCCCGTCGGTGGCCGACCACGGCAACTGGCGGTGCGCACCCTGCTGATCGGCATGCTGGCCGTCATCGACGATCATCGCCCCGCCCATCTCACCCGCGTCCACCAAGCGCTGATCGCCCTGCCTGGCGTCGAACGGCGCCGGCTCGGTGTCGACGTCGACTGGCGCCACGGCCCGCACACCCTCACCTACCGTCAAGTCGAGCGCACCTTCGGACTCGTCGTCGCCGCGCTGACCAAACACGAACCCGACGGGGCACCGTCTGAGACGCTCACCGGGACTGTCGATGACCTGTTGGAAGCGACGATCCCCGCCGCCGTCGCCGCCGTCGCCGCCGACACCAGCGCCCTCGCCGTCGACTGGACCGACCACGACACCTGGGCGTTGGCCCCCCACTCCGACGGTGTCACCGCCGACCCCGAAGCCTCCTGGGGTCATCGCCGCAGCCACGCCATCGGCGTCACCGACGAAATGTTCTACGGCTACTACCTGCAGGCCGCCACGATGGTCACCGAGGAACACGGCCCCCCGGTGCCCGAACTGGTCCGCCGCATCCTCGTCACCTCCTGCCACCACGACCCGCCCCCCGCCTTCGTCGCCGTCCTGCAACGCCTCGCCGCCTCCGGCGTCGCGCTCGGCGACGTGCTCGCCGACTCCGGCTACTCCCACCGCGTCGCCACCCACTGGGCGCTGCCGCTGCGCCAACTCGGCGCCCGACTCGTCCACGACCTCCACCCCCACGACCGCGGACCCCAAGGCACCCACGGCGGAGCGATCATCGCCAACGGCCGCCTCTACTGCCCCGCCACCCCCCACACC
>JBIOUO010000248.1:0-18664 GCA_044867195.1 Ilumatobacteraceae bacterium | reverse complement strand
GGCCGGACGGGGATCGCCCGGACGTTGAGGCGGTCGGTCGGCAATACGTCCGGCAGCAGCTCGCCGGGCGGCACCATCGTCGCGACCATATCCGCCGATCATACAACCATCGATCGTCACGATCAATGCACGTAACAAGGTACGATCCCCGCGTGCCGGCGATGCCGAACAGGTCGGCGAGGGCGACCAGGTCGCGCGCCGGCAGCACCGGCGGATCGAGCCCCAGCAGCACCGACAGCACGAGTGAGCGGGCGTTGAGCGGGCGCATCGCCGGCACGCGGGGATCGTACCTTGTTACGTGCATTGATCGTGACGATCGGATGGTTGTATGATCGGCGATATGGTCGCGACGATGGTGCCGCCCGGCGAGCTGCTGCCGGACGTATTGCCGACCGACCGCCTCAACATCCGGGCGATCCCCGTCCGGCCGCTGCGCGACGAGCTGCGACGGATCCCGACCGCGCGCAACGTCGTAACCGTCGTGATGGCGCTGACCCAGACGTTCGGCGTCGTCGTCGCCGCCGCGGTCATCGACCGCTGGTGGGCCTGGCTGCTGGCATTCCTGCTGATGGGGCGCGGGCACTGCCTGCTCAACATCCTCGGTCACGAGGCCGCCCATCGACTGCTGTTCCGCAACCGGCGGGTCAACGACGCGGTCGGGCGCTGGCTGCTCGCCTATCCCACGTTGCAGGCGTTCAACGCCTACCGCCGCGCCCACTTCGCCCACCACCGCGACGAGATGGGCCCGGACGAGCCTGACCTGGCGCTGTACCGGGGCTACCCGATCGCGCTGGACTCGTGGCATCGCAAGCTGCGGCGCGACCTGTTCGGCGTCAGCGCGTGGAAGAACCTGCGGGCGTTGGGCCGCAGCGCGCGCGCTGGCAGCGTCGAGGCCCGCCAGATCGTCGCCTTGCAGGTCACGCTGCTGGCGGCCTCGATCCTCGCCGGCGCGCCGCTCGCCTACGTCGTGTGGCTCGGATCGTGGGCGACGCTGTGGAAGCTCTCCAACCGCCTCCGGGCGATCGCCGAGCACGGCGGGATGGAGCGCTCACCCGATCGGCGGCGCACGACCCACGTCGTTCGCCAGCGCCCACTCGCCCGCCTGCTGATGGTCCCGTACCACACCGGGTGGCACCTCGCCCACCACGTCGACATGGGCGTCCCGTGGCGCAACCTCCCCGCCCTTCACGCCGAGCTCGTGCGGTCGGGTTGGCTCGTGCCCGACATCGAGTACCCGTCCTACCGCGCGTTCTGGCGGGCGTGCGTTGCTGGCGCTGCTGGCTCTCCGAAGGAAGCGCGATCGCCGGCTTCTGCGCCGCGGAGCGGCGCCGCGTAGCGTCGCTCCGATGCAGGACGCGCTCCATGACCGCGTCGCCGTCGTGACCGGGGGCGCCAGCGGCATCGGCCGGGCCACTGTGCTGCGGTTCCTCGCCGCTGGTGCCAAGGTCGCCGTGGGGGACCTCAACGTCGACAACGCCGATGGCCTGATCGCCGACGTCGGCGACCCGTCGCGGCTGCACTTCGTGCGCACAGACGTCGCCGAGGAGGTCGACGTCGAGGCGCTCATCGGCGCGGCTGTCGAGCGGTTCGGTCGGCTCGACGTGATGTTCAACAACGCCGGGGTCGGCGGGGCATTCGGGCCGCTCACCGACATCGACGTCGCCGACTGGGACCGCACGTTCGCCGTCCTGATGCGCAGCGTCTTCGTTGGCACCAAGCACGCGGCGCGGGTGATGATCGCCCAGGGACATGGCGGCAGCATCATCAACACCGCCTCGGTCGCCGGGCTTGTCGGCGGCAGCGGCCCGCTGGCCTACTCGGCGGCCAAGGCCAGCGTCGTCAACTTCACGTTCAACGCCGCCGTCGAGCTCGCCCGCCACCGCATCCGGGTCAACGCGATCTGCCCGGGGATGATCCGCACCCCGCTGGCCGTCGGTCGGCACGCCGACGCGGTGTGGGACAAGATGACGACGATCCAGCCATGGCCCGACTCCGGCGCGCCCGAGGACATCGCCGCGCTCGCCCTCTACCTGGCCGGTCCCGACAGCAGCTTCATGACCGGCGAAGCCATCCGGTGTGACGGTGGGCTGCTCGCCGCCGGACCACGGGTTGCCGGGTTCACCGACCCGTACCAGGCGGCGCAGCGGTACGCCGGTTTCGCCGACGGCACGACGGGCCGACCGCCGGAGAAGCGCCGCCTCGCCGACCGGTCGATATGACGACCCGGCGCCTAGCGTTCTGGAAGGCTATTCGGTCAGGAAATCCTGGCGACGATGGGCTTCTGGGCGGGAATCGTCTCGGATTCCGGGACGAGTCCCGCCCAGATACGAGTCCCGCCCAGATCGGCCGCTGACAGCCGCGAGCGCCGATCACGTCGGCGACGTCAGCACCGGTTCCTGGTCGCTTCGTGCCGCGACAGCGGCGACAGCTCCGTCGCGTGGCGACCGACGAACGCCCGGACCCAGCCCGGATCGGTCTTCGCGTACTCACGAAGCGCCCAGCCGATCGCCTTGCGGATGAAGAAGTCGCGGTCTGCAGCATTGGCGATGATCGCCTCCGCGAGTAGCTCCGTATCGGTCGCCGACTTGGCGCCGTTCTGGACGATGATCGACGCCCGCCGGCGCCAGCGGTCGGGGTCGATGGTCCACGCCCGCATCGCCGGCTCGACGGCCGCCGGCTCGGCGCGCAGGATCGGTCCGAGCAAGGGGATCGCGATCGCATCGACGAGGTCCCACCACGCGCCCGTCACGATCATGTGGTCGTACAACGGCAGCAGCTGCGCCGTCTGCCAGTCCCCCGCCGAGCGGTGGGCGCACAGGTCGATCGCCGCGTAGCGCTCCTCGCGGAACGCGGCGTGATCCCACAGGTCGAGCACGACCGCCTCCCATGTCGGGCGGTCGGCCGGCGCGCCGACGTCTGCCAGCACGGCTCGCACGAGACGCCGCCGCTCGGGTGTCGGCACGCCCCGAAAGGGCATGTTCGACTTCATGTATGCCTGCATCGCCGGTGCCCTCGCCGGATCAGTGGCGCTGGCGAAGGCGGCGCGCAGCGCGGCGGCGAGCGTCGAGGTCTGGCGGTCACGGACGTTGCGACGATCGACTCGAGCAGGCACCGACCGCATGTCAGCACGGATGCGCCGCCTTCGTGCACCGGCGGCGGATTGGGGAAGGATCGAGGGGTGGGTGACGTCCTCGATCCGACCATCGTCGACCTCGACCGCGTCGCCGCATGGATGGATGCGCGCCGGCTCGGATCCGGCCCGATCAGCGACATCGCGCTGATCACCGGCGGCACGCAGAACGTCCTCGTGCGCTTCCGGCGCGGTGATCGAGAGTTCGTCCTGCGCCGGCCGCCCCCGCACAAGCGGGCCAACAGTGACGAGACGATGCGCCGCGAGGCCCGCGTCCTCGACGCCCTCGCCGGCACCGACGTGCCACACCCGGCGCTGATCGCGGCCGAGCCCGAGCTCGACGTGATCGGCGCCGCGTTCTACCTCATGGAGCCTGTCGAGGGGTTCAACGCGACGCTCGGGCTACCGGAGCCACACGGGTCCGATCTGGCGGTGCAGCACGAGATGGGGCTGTCGATGGCCGACGCCATCGCCGCCTTGTCCCGTGTGGACCTCGCCGAGCGCGGCCTCACCGACCTTGGCCGGCCGGACTCGTGGGCCGAGCGGCAGGTGCCACGCTGGCGCAAGCAGCTCGACGGCTATCGCGAGCTCCCCGGCTACCCGGGCCCAGCCATTCCGCGGCTCGACGACGTCGCCGCGTGGCTCGACGAGCACCGCCCGGCGCGGACCCGGATGGGCCTGATCCACGGCGACTTCCACTTCGCCAACGTGTTGATCGCTCGTGACGCCGGCCGGGTGGCGGCGATCGTCGACTGGGAGCTGACGACGATCGGTGATCCACTGCTCGACCTCGGCCACCTGCTGGCATCGTGGCCGCGGACGACTGGCGAGGGCATCGTCGGGATCGGCCAGGCGAAGGGGCTGCCGGGGCCCGACGAGCTGATCACCCGCTACGGCAGCCACGTCGACCGGGATCTCAGCGACCTCACGTGGTTCCGGGTGCTGGCGTGCTACCGGCTCGGAATCATCCTCGAGGGCTCGCACGCCCGAGCCTTCTCCGGCCTCACCCCGATCGACGTCGGCGATCTCCTGCACCGCAACACGCTCGAGCTGTTCGCCCAGGCCGCCGAGCTGATCGACGCCGAGACCGGACCCGGCGCGTGAGCGCTCTCGGCGCGCGGTGACTCACCCGTTGAGTGGGTATCGCCTCAGCGCGCTGGTGAGCTACGCAGGTCCTCGACCTGGCATGGACGATCCGGTAGGTCGATGATCTCGGGGTCCCGGTCACACACGCTCATCGCGGCTCTGTGGCGTGGTCGTCGAGCAGGCGCGACGCCATTCCGCTGTGCTCGAAGCGACTCCCCAGCTGCCTGTGTCGACGGCGGGCCGTGAGCACGATCGCATCGCCGCGGAGCTCGAAGTCGACTTCGTCGCCGGGTGCAACGACACCTGCTCCGGTATAACCCATGGCAGGCTGGGTGGCGGAGAGGGTGGGATTTGAACCCACGGACCACCTTGCGGCGGTCAACGCCTTAGCAGGGCGCCCCGTTCGACCACTCCGGCACCTCTCCTGCGAGGCTCCGCAGTGTAGCGGTCTCCGGCTCCCGCCTTCCGAGTGGTCGACCGCATGTCGATCACGTGCCGTCGGCGTTGAGGAACACCGCCCATGACTGCGGCCCGACGACGCCGTCGATCTCGACCCCGCCGAGGCCCTGCATCACGCGCACCGCCGCCTGCGTGCGCGGGCCGTAGTCGCCATCGACGGGGCCGACGTCGAACGTCGCGTTGCCGGTGAGCTTGTACAGCCCGAGGGCGAGGACCTGAACCAGCCGGACGTCGCCGTTGCCAGCCAGCTGAGCACGCAGGTCGGGATGGAGCACGGTCTTGTTCATGGGGATGAGGTCTCTCTCGATGGTGGGCTGCGCGGGCGGGATGACGATGGGCGTGGGCGGGGCGGGTGGCGTGTCGTCCGGTGGGGCCGGGGCATCGGCGACCGGTGGGAGCGGCTCGACGATTGGTGGGACCGGCTGGAGGACGGGTGGGACCGGCGTATCGACCGGCAGCACCCACGTCGGCAGGTCCCAGCGCACGGTTCGCCCCTTGCGAGACGCGGGAATCTCGATGGGTTGGATGTGCCACGGCTCGTGGTTCACGGCCCGGAACGTGCGCAAGCCGAAGCGGCCGCAGTTCTCCTCCATCCACGCCCACGAGCTGTTCGGCACCATGTCGGCCGCGACGGCGTCTCGGTCGCCGTTGCCGTTGGCCGTGAAGCCCTCGTGGTTCGAGTTGCCCGGGCGGGCGAAGCGCCGCGGGTCGCGGCGGTAGCCCGCCAGTTGCGTGGCGAACGAGCGCCAGCCGGTGCCGACCCCGAGCGGGACGCCCGCTGCTGCTGCGGCCGCCATCATCGCGGCCGCGCGGCGCTTGAACTCGGGATGCAGCTTGCGCCATGTGTCCTGTCGCTCGAGCTCGTCGAACGTCAGCATCCGCCCGAGCCCGGCGACGCCGCTGGCGTCGGGTGTGTATCCAAACGGGAACGATGTGCTTGCTCCCAGTTCCGCTGTCGCACTCATTGGCGGACGTACGTCCACCGTCGATCCTTGGTTCGCGGCGCGCGGGATGCGCCCGAGCGTCCGTCGACGCGATGCTGGTGGCCGTGGATGACAGCGTCTACGACGCCGCGGGTGGTGCGAACGGGCTACTGCGGTTGGCTGGCGCGTGGCATTCCCGCGTCCTGGCCGACGAGGTGGTGAGCCACGCGTTCAGCCACGGTTACCACGCCCAGCACACCGAACGGCTCGCTGCCTACTGGTCCGAAGCACTCGGTGGCCCGCTCACCTACTCCAACCTCTTTGGCGACGAGACGTTTGTCGTGCGTCTCCACAGCGGCAACGGAGCGCACGAGGAGATGGACCAACGGGCAATCGCCTGTTTCGATCAGGCGCTGATCGACGCCGGCCTCGCCAGCGACGAACGGCTTCGCCAGGTGCTCCACGACTACTTCGCATGGGCAACGACGACCACGATGGCGCGCTATCCCCGCTCTGCCGACGACGTGCCCATGGGCTTGCCGATCCCACGGTGGTCGTGGGACGGGCTCGCCGAACCAATCGGCACCGACGACCACGAGTGACGTGTCCGGCGAGTGCTGGTGTGCACACCGACTGGCGGTCAAGTCACCTCATCGCGCCGTGACGTTGGGGATCGGCCAGCGATCTCCGGCGGTTCCACGCGCTCGATCCCATCGAACAGGTCGAAGTCACGGTCGAAGGACACGATGGCACAGCGATGCTCGACAGACAGCGCGGCGAGGTGCGCGTCGCTCACCAGGTTCCCGCCGGTGCCAAGCGGTGCGAGCAGCCGGCGCACGAGACGCGGGTGCTCGACGCCGGGTTCGAGCACGACCGCCGGAGGAGCCGCCAGCCACGCATCGACCCGGTCGAGCGCCCCGTCCGTCGTGAGCGGGAACGGGAACAGGTCCGGCTTCGTGACCAGCCGCACGAACGCCAACAGTGGCATCCAGGCGAAGGCGACGGTCTCCGTCCCCGACAGCGCGCTGTCGAGCCAGCGTCGGGTCCGCTCGTGCTGCAGCGCGTCCGTGTTGACCGCGTAGAGCAGAACGTTGGCGTCGACGAGTTTCACGAGCCCGCACGGAGCTTGCGGATCAGCTCGTCGTCTTCGAGCGCGCCGGCGAGCTGGACGGCGCGATCGAGGCTGACACGACTTGTGCCCAGTGACGCCGTCCTGGTCCGAAACGGCTGCCGGCGGTCCGCCTGATTCCGATTGCTGCGGCGAATGGCGTCGTTGAGAGCCTGCTTGAACGACATGCCCCGCTCCCGCATCACCTTGCGAATGATCTGCTCCGTGTCGGGATCAAGCGTGACCGTGGTCCGCACGGCGGCATCATAGCATCATAGAAGCTGACGACTTGATGCCGGCAATGGATCCGACCTGCAGCGGAACGGGAGGGATCCGCCGCCCAGTCGGGCGGGGTGAGAACTCCCTGGTAGAGCCGTTGCACCGCGTCCAGCTGGGAGTAACCGCGGGAGTAACGCCCGAGCCGACCCCGTTTCCGTCGGTCACGAGCACGTGATGGGACGCCTCGACGCGGTCTGGTCGAACGAAGCGAGAGGCGCAGGATGGTGGCGCTACGTCGCGGGGCGCCTGATGCGAAGCGAGCCGTGCTGGACGACGGTGATCGTGCCGGTCAGGTCCTCGAGATCATGGTTGTCGAGCAGTTGCACGATTGCCGCTCGAGCGGCGAGCGCGGATTCGTCGGCCAGGCGGAGCACGACGATCCCTGGATGGGAGCCAGGCGGATAGCGACGGATGTCGCCGAAGCCGCGGTCCAGCGTCACGATCATCCGGTCCTGCTCCTGGACGGCAGCCAGCAGATCCTCATCCGTTGCGCCCAAGAGGCCCTCCTCGATCACGGTGTCGGCCTCGAACCCGCGCTCGCGGAGGAGCGATGCCACCGTCGCCGGGAGGTTCTCGTCGACCTTGACCCTCACATCCCCGAACCGAGTGGCAGCACTTCGTCGCGGGCGAGCGAGGCGCCGTACGCGGCCGCGGCGCGGATGCCGTCCACCGACAGCGACGGGTACTCGGTGACGATCTCCGCCTCCGTCATCCCCGCAGCGAGGCAGTCGAGCACCACGCTCACCGGCACTCGCGTGGCTCTGATCCTGACCTGCCCGTGGAGAACGTCCGGGTCCGACACCACGAGGGCCAGTTGCTCGTTCGTCATCGTCACCAGTGTGCCGCGCTTGCTCGCGTCGGCCATGACGGTGTCGCGAGGCTGCGCGGCGCGTCCCGGTGGCGGGGCGTGCTCCTCCGACACGATTCGGTCGGCCGGGCACCGAGCGCGTCGAGCTCGATGTCCGCGACACGAACCCGGGTCTGCTCTCCAGTGGGCGTCGCCGGCAGTTGAGCACAGTCTCGTGGACGTCGTCGGGCCCTTGGTCGCCGCGATGAGCACGCGCGACCCTGTCCCACCCGGATGTGAATCAGGTCACGCCACTGTCGAGGATCGGTTCGCCGGATGCCGAATCGGCCGTTGCACTCGCGGATCACACGGGTGTAACTACGCCGGTGGCGAGGCTCACTCGGTCGCTGTAGATCGTCTGGTCGGTCAGCGTCGTGGGGTCGACGCCGGCGGGCAGCGGGACGTCGGCCAGGCATGTCGGCGATGACTGCCTTCCGCTGCTGCGGCGCGACGACGGACTCGGGCAGGGCAGCGCCGAACTCATCGACGTTGACGACGTGCGCAGTGGCGAGGGATGACGTCGAGGTCGGCGCGCGAGGCGGCGGGGCCACCACCCGTTCAGAAGAATCGGTGGCGTGCAGCGGTA
Source organism: Ilumatobacteraceae bacterium (assembly GCA_044867195.1). Taxonomy (GTDB): domain Bacteria; phylum Actinomycetota; class Acidimicrobiia; order Acidimicrobiales; family Ilumatobacteraceae; genus JALZMG01. The sequence continues at coordinate 10,246 of JBIOUO010000248.1, read as the reverse complement.
CCGGCCCAACGTGCTCGCTACTGGCGGTGTCCGACGAGGATGGCGGTCGCCTGGCCAGCAGGATGATCGGTGGATGACGATGGCGGTGTCGTCGGACGTGCCGACGGCGGCGATCCCGGGGGAGCCCCCGTCACCGGCGAGGTCGGGGCGTGTGTCCGGTTGGGGTTGCCAGTCGAGCCAGTCGTCGGGGCCCATGCTCGATCAGCTCGGCGGGGCGTGCATGACCTGGACGAGGTACTCGTCGAGGTCGGTGCAGTAGATGCCGACCTGCCATTCGGCGTTCGTGAGGATCTGTGCGTACGGCATGGATGGTGACTCGTCGGTGTCGGGAGTCGATGTCCAGGTGTCGTCGAAGTCCCCCGCGTACTCGGTGCAGCGATCGATGCCGTTGGCCGGCTTGGTCGGGTCGATGAACTCCCAGCCGATCGGGACACCGTCGTCGCTCATCGTCTGCATCGACCCGAACGTGTCGGGTCGTGGCACGTCGGTCGGGAAGTCCTCCGGGACGATCGACGGCCTGGTGGCTGTCGTGCCGGCCCGGAGCTGGCCCGCCGGCGCCGTGGTGTTCTGCATCGGCGTCGTCGCGGCTGGCGCGTAGGTCGCGGCGAGACCGGTCGCGGCGCCAATGCCGCGGAGGTGGAAGCGGGCGGTGCCCCAGTCGGTCTGGGGGTCGCGGGCGAGCGGGGCGGTGACGGCGGTTCCGTCATCGAGGGTGAGGGTGACGGTGTTGCCGGGGTCGAGCGTGATGACCAGGAGCTGGTCGCCGGCGGTGGTGACGCCGATCGGGCCGCCTCCGAACTCGCTGGGCCGGAACTCGTCGGGTTGGCAGGCGGCGTCGAGGACGGGGGTGCGGAAGCACAGCATCGAGGTGCCGTCGTTGGGGCTGTACCAGGCGACGTCGAGGTCGGGTTGCAGCCGATACCAGTCCGTCGGGCCGGTCCCCACGACGGTCGGTGGGACGACGTCGCTGACATCGGGGAGATCCGGCAACACGGCAGCGGGTTCCGGGGCCGTGGCGCCGTCGACGTCCGGCGCCGTGCCTGTTCGCGGGATACCGGTTGGCGTCGAGCTGGCAGGTGTGTTGCCGGTCGGACCGTTGGCGAGCACGGCGATACCGCCGCCGACGATCAGCGCCGCTGCGGCGGCGACGAGGATCGGCCGCCGGCGAGGGCCCTCGGGGGTCGGGGTGTCGGCGACGACGGTGCCGGTGGCGATCGAGGTGGCTCGGGCGACGACGAGGCCCGGGTCGGCGTGCGGTCCGCGTTCGGCGAGGCGGTCGAGCTGGTCGGCGATGACGTTCATTGGTCCTCCTCGAGGTGGGCGCGGAGCTGTCGGCGGGCTCGGGTGGCGATCTGGCGGACGGTCGACGCGGGGAGTGCGAGGCAGTCGCTGATCGTGTCGAACGGCATCGCTTCGACATGGTGGAGGAACAGCACGGCCCGCTCCACCGGCCGCAACGCGGCCAGGTCGGCGAGATCGGACGGGTACACGTCGACGGCGCTGTCGTTGGCGTCGCCGCGCCAGCGCGTCAACGCCCGTCGGGTGCGGGCGAAGCGGCGCCGGTGGTTGGCGGCCAGGTTGAGCATGACGCGTCGGATGTACGCGGCCGGGTCGTCCAACGACGCGAGGCTGTGGCGCCGCAACGTGGCGACCAACGCTTCTTGCACGAGGTCATCGGGTGCGATCTCGGCCGGAGCGACGACGGCGGCGAAACGGCGCAGCACCGGATACAGCGCCAACGCTGCGGCTTCATCGGCGGCCACCCGGTCCCACACATCGGTGATGTCCTCCACACTGTCAAGAGACACCCGACCCCGCCGATTCGCGACACACCGTGTCGTCGAAACCGGCTCAGGGCCGGTGACAGCACCGGCCACGTCCTCGGGCTGATCTGATCTCGGTGTGCACGAGACGGGTGATCGGCGACGTCTCACCGGTGTGATGTCGCAGATCGGGCCAGGTCGTCAGTTGGTGCTGGACGAGCTGTGGCGTGGCCACGCCGACGAGTTGGTGCGCTACGCGACGTTGCTCGTCGGGCCGACTGACGCGACCGACATCATCGTGTCGATCGCGTTCCTCAAGGTGGCCGACCAGCTCGGTGACATCGACAACGTCCGTGCCTACCTGTTCCGGACGGTGACCCCGACGGCGTTCGACCAGCACCGCTCCACTTGTCGGCGACAGTCCCGAGATCTCCATGCCCTGCTGCCGGCGGCGGCGCCCACGGGTCCCGACGACGTCGACGTGCGCCGGGCGGTCGCCGGGCTACGCGCCCACGACATCGCCGTGCTCCCCATCGAGCACCGGCCGCAACGCCGCACCGTGCTGCCCGTCGCCGCCGCAGCGGTGGCTGCAGTCGGGATCGGCGGGATCGTCGCCACCCAACCACACGACACCGATCCCGAGCCCGCCGCCCAGCCGGTCCCGACCGGAACGGCCACGGCGACGCCAGCCACTATCGCCACGCCCTCGACGGCGCCTGCGTCGATCGCAGCGGTCACGGGAGTCCCGACATGCGGCGCCGAGCTCCCCGTCGACGTCGCCATCCCCTCCTCGGCCGGCCCGGTGAAACGGCCCCGCCGTCGATCCCCCGACCGCCGACGGACAGGTTCGCGCAGCACTGGGAGCTGCCCGGCGGCGCCATCGAGATCCGCTGGCCCGCCGACCCCCGCCAGGTCTACGACCTCGAAGACACCCGTGGCGAGCCCGACGTGTTCGACGCCATCTCGATCCTCCGCCCCACCGACGGCTCCCGGGCGATGGTCGAGGTCGAGCACATCGACCCTGCGGCCAGCGCGACCACCGACACCATGACCATCGCGGCAACGTCGCAGAGCGCCACCGCCCCGGCACACCGGGGTGCGCGCTCATCCAGGTGCGCTACATCGATCACGACGGCAACCAGCTGACCGTCGGCTACGACGTGGCCGACTTCAACACCGAGCCCGCCTTCGGCGTCGACCTCAACGCGGTCATCGTCGCCACCGAGACCGTCCCCACCGCACGCCTCGCCGGCGACATCGCCGCATGCGGACCCAGGTCAACAACGACATCGCGACCGCCGCCGCCGCGACGCCAGCCGAGGCGCTGGTCGCCTACCTCGATACCGAGGCACCAAGCGGGCTGATGCGCGGCGGCTACCACGAGCTCCACGTCACCGCCGACAACACCGTCGTCTGCACCTGGAACAACGACCAGTCGCTCGTCACCGCGATCACCGTCACCGCCACCGACATCGGATGGACCGTCACCCACCTGAACACCGCTGGCCGTTGACACCACCAGTTCAGCCACGACCGGCGGCTACCCGGCCGGGAGTAACCGGACGGGCTCCGGGACTAACCGCGGGAGTAACGCTCCACGACACAGGACAGCACCGGATGACATCAGCCAGACGTTTCGCCAGGTCAGTGACGTATGGCGAAGCACGGGGCAGTACGATTCGACACGCGACAGACCAGGTGGCGGTGGGTGGCGGAACGGGAGGGATTCGAACCCCCGGCCCTTGTGGGGCGCCCGCTTTCAAGGCGGGTGCATTTGTCCGCTCTGCCACCGTTCCGTGGCTGAGGCTACCCAGCAGGCCGCCATGAGCTGACCAGGTTCGGTGGCCCATGACAGTCCGATGACCCCGATATTGCGGTTGGATGACGAACGGTGTAAACAGGGGCCTTCGTGCGGCCCGCGGGCGGGTGGCCGAGGCACCGTCATGACCGAGTTCGACGACGAGACACAGGTGTGGGCCGACCCGGCCTGGAACCACACCCGGCACGCGCCGAGGGCGGCGGCGCACCGAAACGAGGAGGTCGGAAAGGTACGCAGCCGACCGCGTGTCAAGCGCACCCGTACCCATCACGTCGTGGCACCCCGCCTGTCGCCACATCGGCAGCGGGTCGCGGGTCCGGCCACACCGGTGCCGTTCGATCACCATGCCGACTTCGACGAGCTGGACGACCTCGCGCCCGGGGTCTGGGGGCCAGTCGACCACTGGGTCGAACCGGAGGACGCTGGGCGACGTGTCGCCACCGGCCTCGACCCACGCTTGCTCCGGATCGGCGCGCTGGCCGCCGCCGGCACGCTGATGATCCCGATCGCGTTGGCGATCCGCGTCGATCGCGACGACCCCATGCTCAACGGCGCGACCACGACCGCGCCCAGCTCGACGGTCACCGTCCCAGGCCCGCCGGCCGCGCCCGTGACGTCGGTGACGGTCACCCTCCCCGCTCCCGCGCCCGCGCCTCCGGAGCCGGCGGCGGCTGCCGACGGGCAGTCCTCCGCGTCGAGCGCGGCGTCCGCGACGCCAGCCCCGGTCTGTGGCGGGACGTACACCGTGATCTTCAACGACTTCTGGAACCGCTTCCCGAAGACGTCGGGCGCCACCGTGGAGGAGTGGCTGGCGGCGAACCATGCCACGCTCGAAACGCCGCTCTATGTCGGCGACGAGCTCTGCATTCCCGCCGGCGCGACGGCGCCGGCCCCACCGACCACCGAGGTCCTGACCACCACCGCCGCGCCTTCGCCCGCGCCGACCGTGACCGTGCCGGCTCCGACCGTTCCGCCAACGACCGCCGCTCCGGAGACCACACCGGCGCCCGTCATCACTAACCCGCCTCCACCGCCTCCGACTGGACCGCCGTCGGCACCGTCTGCGTCTGTTGCCGCGCCGGCCGCCGCAGTCGTGCCACTGCCGGCGGGTAGCACGCCAACGCCGGCCCAGGTCGAGGCGGTGATCCGCGAGATCTGGCCCGACGACATCGAGGACCGGGCCGTGGCCATCGCCGTGCGCGAGAGCGGGCTCGACCCGACCGTCCACAACTTCTGCTGCTTTGGGGTGTTCGCCATCTACTTCGAGATGGGCAGGAGTTGGCTGTCCGGCCTCGGTGTTACGTCCGCCGAGCAGCTGTTCGATGCCCGGACCAACGTCACGGCCGCCTACAAGCTCTACACGCTGTCCGGCTGGACTCCATGGCGCGAGACGGACCCGGGACCCTGACTCGCTGGGGCATCGGGGTTCCGATCGGCCGTGGCCGGCCGTAGACTCGCCCGTCGCATCAGCCGCGCTCGTAGCTCAATGGATAGAGCATCTGACTACGGATCAGAAGGTTGGGGGTTCGACTCCCTCCGAGCGCGCTGACCATCGTCGCTGGTCACGACGTCGCGGTCGGCCGTGACGGACGTCGTGGGCGGCTCGTATCCGCTATACCGATCCCTATAGCATAGCTATAGGGATGACGACGAGTTATGGGGATGAGATTCCGTCTCGGACGCGGGCACGACGAGGCTCCGGATCGGTTCGCGAGCCGGCGCCTGGGGTGTGGGAGATCCGTGTCGTCGTTGGCTTCGACCCTGCTCACGGGCACAGTGTGCAGCGCTCGTTCACGGTTCACGGCGACGAGGCGTGGGCGCAACGGCGCCGCTGCGAACTGGTCGACGACTACGGGATCGAGCGGGTCGGGTCATCTGACATCCCAGGATTGAACGTCGCCGAACTACTCACGCGGTTCATGGCGGGACCGCACCTGTGGAATCCGGCCACGTACACCTCGCACCGCCACGTCGTCGACGATCTGATCGCCGACCCAGTCGCGCGACGGCCGCTGCTCACGCTGACCGCGGGGGCAGTGCGGGCTGCGATCGTGCATTGGCAGGTGTGCGGACTGTTGGTGGCCACGGTGTCGGCCCGTTGGCTGGTGCTGCGCTCAGCCACCTCGTGGGCGGTCACCGAGGGTTTGCTGCGGTCGAACCCGCTGACGGGGGTGCGCGGTCCGCCACGCCCACGGCCCCGGCTGCACCACACCCTCGACGAGGTGCACCGCATGCTCACCTTGGCCGAAGCCGACGTGGCCAGGTTGTCCGCGGCCTTGGAGGCAGGACCCGACGTCGCGGTGGTGGCGACGATTGCTGTTCAGCGCCGAGCAGGCACTGCTGCTTGTCCGGGTGGCCGCCGACTCCGGAGCGCGCCGCGGGGAGCTCGCCGTGCTCAGTCACGTCGACGTCGACGGGCGGGTCCTGACGATCCAGCGCGGCGTGTCGCACGGCGTGATCGGCTCGACGAAGTCGAACCGGTCGCGGCGACTGACCCTCGGCGCGACGACCGTGACGATGATCGAGTCGCACTGGTCCTCGTGGGCCGAGCGGGGGCCGACGCCAGACGACGACTGGTTGTTCGCACCCACGCCAGCCAGGGCGACGTTCCTCACCGCCGATGCCCTGTCACACAAGTTCCGCCGCCTCGGCATCGCCGCCGGCGTCGAACGTCCGGCGCTTCACCGCCTCCGCCACGGTGTGGCCACGCATCTCGTCGGCAACGGGCAGCTGCTCAAGGCCCAGGCCCGTCTCGGGCATCGTGATCCCATGACGACGCTGCGGCACTACTCACACGCCGTCGCCCTCCACGACGAAGACATCGCCGATGATCTCGACCAGGTCTTGAACAACAGGCCCGGGATGCATGCCGGACTCGTGCCCGATCAGTTCGGTCGAGCAAGCTCGGATCGGAGGGCCAAGCGGCTTCGAGATAGCGGCACGCCGAGGAGAACGCGGGACCTGCTGGAACGTGGACTATCGCGCCGCGTTATCGGGCTGTGAGCGGCCGTGCACTTCGCCGGAAGTGCTCGAGTTGGGCGCCGCGAGGCGTGCAGAATTAGGGGCGGACCCGCGAGGAATATCGAGCTGGCTGCACAGAGCCCGGCAGCCGGCCGGGGCCTCCCTGCACCTCGTCTGAGCGCGCGAACAGGGCATCGGTGGGCGCCGGGGCGCATCAGTGTGCCGGCACGGAGCACCTCAGTAGTGCACGTCGGTCCGAGCCCGGCGCGGCCCCGATTGCATCCCTGCGCCGAATGTGAACCTCATCTTCCCGCCCGCGGAGGGTCCGGTCCGATATGACGACCAGGCGGAGTTGGTCTCGATCGCGCCCAAAGGGGTCAGTTCTCGCACTCATCGACCGGCTGTTCCTCGCAATGAAGTCGTTCGACAGCCTCTGAGATCGCCGCGCGGCGGTGGTCTCCTGGTGGAAAGAGATCACATAGATCGCGGAGATGATCGACAGAGCGAGCCCGCTCCTGCCACGTTGACCTGACGCAGAATGCAGTCTCGTACGCTCCAATCATTGCGTTCAGATGCGGCTCGACCACTTCGTCAGAAGGAAAAGCGAGTACGGTGGTCAGTAATTCGTCTGCGGTATCAGCTATCTCGCTATAACCTGATAATGCGGCAGCACAAGCGTCGACCAGGGAGGAGGAGGACTTGAGAACACCCCTAATGGGCGCAGCCGACTGTCGTAAGGCTCGCGCGTGGACTGTTGGATCATAGATCAGAGCCAGCTGAATTGCGATCCGATCGTTGTAGACCGGTTTCGGGCTAAGGTCGACGGTCTTCGATGCCGAACGCCGGCTCTCGTAGACGACAGCCGCTTGCCGAATCAGCTCCTCACGATTGCTCGCGCTAACAGTGGCCAGCCGCTTGAGGGCACCACCCAGCGCAGTGTAGCTTCCCCAGTCGCCGGCGTGACTGATCGCGGTCTTCGCCCAGTCGATGGCCTGGTCAAAGTCAGCTTGAAGCTTCGGGGAGAGCTCGCCGGCATCTCGGGCTTCACGCTGGGCGGCACGCGAAAGGCACCCGGACGCTCTCGCCAGGTCCTCAACGTCGACCAATCTTTCAAACGACGGATCGTTCGGCTCGATGATAGAGGTGTACCGGTCAGACGCCCATCGAAAATAGCCGAGCTCAGAACCGATGATTGCAAGATGGCGCTGCACGGCAACCGCCGTACGCAAGTTTGGGTCCTGAGCGGCTCTCGGACCAAAAACGTGGCAGTCAGCCCACGCCGCGAACCGCTTCAGCGAACCGAAGAGTTCGCCTCGGCGACGCTGGAGCCCGCCTGTGCGTGGACGACCTAGGTCAGAAGCTCGAACCTCGAGACTCGTCAGTCTACGCTGTAGATCCCCCACACTTACCGGATCGCTCTCATCTCCTCTGGTCCGATTCGAGCTGCCGTCCAGTACAAAGGTTGGATCGCCGTAGCACTGGTACGCAGCCCAAGTCTCGCTCCGAGCCGGGAGGCTGTTCCGCGCCTCTCCGATTGCCTCCGCAAGTGGCATCCCCCGCATCAGTCGCCCGTAGAGCTCTAAGGCGAACTGCTTGGCGGGCTTGTCTCCAACCGGCCAACCCGCCGCGATCACCGCTCGAACTCCAATCGCAATGAACTCCCGCGCCAGGCCGGCTGCACGGCGCGTCGAACCGATCCGCCCCAGGTGACAGCAGTTCAGAAATACTAGGTCCGGAACTCGGCGTAGCTGACGGATCGTCTCAACGCGCAACCGAAACTGAGCGTTCAGCAGCGCACCAGTTGAGACACTATCGCCAGGTTGGAACTCGCCGTGGCACGCAAGGTGGATGATTTGGTGGTCGCCGTTAAGAGCATTGATTAGCTCGGTAATTGAAAGTGGCTGCGTCTCGTCGGTCAAGTAGTCTACCGGCCTTCCGAAACCCATGGACAGTTGCTGACGCACTTCGTTAGCTTCCGCGTATACGGCAGGTATGGGAGTCAGACCCGGCACCTGGCCCGCGGCTATCACCAGCGCTGTGGCCCGGGATGCTCGATCAACCAGGATCCGTGTCGCTGTCGTCTCAGCAAATTGTCTGATGATTGAGCCCGGCCGCGAAAGCTGATCCCTGTCGTCCGGACGCGAAGCACTAAGCAATTCCCAAGGGTAGTTGGCCGATGTCTCATCCACAATTAGTTGCACCGAGGGCACGGCCTGCAATCGGTGGCGCATGGTTTCAGGAACGAGCATATCGTAAAGTGTGGCCGCACTCGTGATATCGGTTGGTTCCATCGCGAGTCGGTCCGCGAGCGCGTCAATCGCAACTCGATCAAGTTGATGGGTCACACGGTCCGCTCTTGCATCGCTACCGAGGAAGCTCACATCAAACGTCAGAGTCGCATCGCCATCCTCTTGTAAGTGTTGTAGCGGGTTTGCCGAGGTAATCGAAAACCGTCGATTGACAAGCGGTCCATCAATGATGGAAGCGCCAGGGGGAAGACCGCCGCGCTTACGCCGAACCACGATCTCACTCTGGTACCGTGAGGAACTATCGATGGGGCGCATGACCTCACGAAGTCGGCGGACCACGAGCGCGACTTGATCGGCGCGGTCCCCGAAGCGCTCAATGAACTCCAGTTCCGCGACGCGTACGGGGTGCGCGACAATTCTCCCGGCGCGAGCGACGACTTGCTCATAGTAGTTGAGTTGTCGGTTCGCATGGTGAACGCCATCGACAATTCCGGCGACTGCGTCACCAATGCTCAAGCCGTCAACGGCTGAACGTGCACCGAGCAGTGTTGCGGAGACGCCAACCTCACACCGCGCGTTGGCACCGCCGGAAGGCAGATCTGGGTTCAAGTCGTCTATAGGCGGTTCGAACTCCAGTTGGAGGCATCGCTCAAGAATTGCTCGACAAACTGCCATGCTAAGGGCCGCTCTCGTGAGCGCGACGCTGCGCCCGAGGCCGATAATATATGCGCTCAGGGGTGTACTGGGCCTGCCCCGCGTTACGACATTCTTTACGAAGATCGAGGTCCCGAGTGGTCCTGGGTAACACCCGGTCTCGAAGCGCGCCGACAAGACCCCACCCAATTGCTGATCAAGGAAGCGCTCGATTCCCGACATTCCTTCGTCGTCGAACGTTCCGACCATGACCGCAAAGTCGGCCTCCTCGATGCTGCCGTGGCTCACGGTGATCTTGATCGGATGATCGTCGACCGTGTGGTCTTCAGACTCGGCCGTGGGGCGGCTCAGAGGCGTACCCAAGTCTCGGCCATCATCTCGTACCTCGAGGTCTTTCTGCACCGCGGACTCCCTCGCACCGTCTCTCGCACGGATCCTGGCTCAGCGTACGCGAGCGTGGTGCTCAACATTGCGGAAATTGCTTCGCATGGAGGATGGGAGGCGGGTGCTCGGTTGCCTCGGGGACGGCTGTCGTCGGGAAGAGGCCGTGACGCATCGGGCGGACACGCGCGTCGGCAACTGGTCGGGACAGTGGGCAACGAGGTCCTGGCGCTCCGCACAACATCACTCGAACACAACGTCCGTGGATCGATCTGCGAGCCGTGCACTTCGGCCTTATGCCGGTGTTGATAATCAGGCGCCCACCCGTGTCGACGCCCTGTATCGCCGGTTGGTGACGCACGGGATCGACTGTTCAGACGCTGGTGCTCAACCGACGAGTGCGCGGTCCAGCGTGGCGT
>JBIOUO010000247.1:0-7394 GCA_044867195.1 Ilumatobacteraceae bacterium | reverse complement strand
GCAGCGCCTCGCCCTCCTCGGTCTGGTACTCGGAGCGGAAGTGGCCGCCACAGCTCTCCTGGCGCTCCAAGGCGTCACGGCACATCAGCATCGCCAGCTCGAAGAAGTCGTCGACTCGCCCGGCCTTCTCCAGCGTCTGGTTGACCTGCGAGTCGAGACCGGTCACCCGCAGGTCGGCCTTGAACTCGTCGTACAGCGCCGGGATCTCCGCCAACGCCTTCTCCAGCCCGGCCTCGTTACGGTCCATCCCGCACTGGTCCCAGACGATCTTGCCGAGCTCACGGTGAAAGTGGTCGGGCGAGCGCGTGCCGCCGATCGACAGGTAGCGCCCGAACCGCTCGCGGGCGGCCGACTCGGCGGCCGCGAACTCCGGGTGATCGGTCCCCGGGATCGGCTTGTTGAGCAGCGGGGCGAGGTAGTTGCCGAGCGTGTAGGGCAGCACGAAGTAGCCGTCGGCGAGACCCTGCATCAGCGCCGAGGCGCCGAGGCGGTTGGCCCCGTGGTCGGAGTAGTTGGCCTCCCCGGCGCAGTACAGCCCGGGGATCGTGGTCATCAGCTCGTAGTCGACCCAGAGCCCGCCCATCGTGTAATGCGAGGCGGGGTAGATCCGCATCGGCACCTTGTACGGGTCCTCGCCGGTGATCCGCTCGTACATCTCGAACAGGTTCCCGTAGCGCTCGCGCACGACGTCGACGCCGAGGCGGGCGATGGCGTCGGAGAAGTCGAGGTACACGCCGTTGTGATGGGGCCCGACACCGCGACCGGAGTCGACGGCCCGCTTGGCGGCACGCGACGAGATGTCACGTGGTGCGAGGTTGCCGAAGCTCGGGTACAGCCGCTCGAGGTAGTAGTCGCGCTCGGATTCGGGGATCTGGTCGGCCGGGCGAGGCTCGCCCGGCTCCTTGGGCACCCACACCCGCCCGTCGTTGCGCAGCGACTCCGACATCAGCGTGAGCTTGGACTGGAACTCGTCGGACTGCGGGATGCACGTCGGGTGGATCTGCGTGTAGCACGGGTTGGCGAACCAGGCCCCCTTGCGGTGCGCCCGCCAGATGGCGGTGACGTTGCAGGCCATCGCGTTCGTCGACAGGAAGAACACGTTGCCGTAGCCACCGGTGCAGAGGATCACGGCGTGGGCGTTGTGCGACGTCACCTCGCCCGTGAGGAGGTCGCGGGTGACGATGCCGGCGCAACGCCCGTCGATGACCACGATGTCGACCAGCTCGACGCGGTTCCACAGCCTGATCGCTCCCAGCCCGACCTGGCGGGACATCTGCTGGTAGGCGCCGAGCAGCAGCTGCTGGCCGGTCTGGCCGCGGGCGTAGAACGTGCGGCTGACCTGGGCGCCGCCGAAGCTGCGGTTGTCCAGCAGGCCGCCGTACTCGCGGGCGAACGGCACGCCCTGGGCGACCATCTGGTCGATGATGTTCCCCGACACTTGGGCGAGGCGGTAGACGTTGCCCTCGCGGGAGCGGAAGTCGCCGCCCTTGATGGTGTCGTAGAACAGGCGGTACACGCTGTCGCCGTCGCCCCGGTAGTTCTTCGCCGCGTTGATGCCGCCCTGGGCGGCGATCGAGTGCGCCCGCCGCGGCGAGTCGTGGAACGTGAACGACTCGACCTGGTAGCCGAGCTCGGCCAGCGTGGCGGCCGCCGACGCGCCGGCCAGCCCGGTGCCGACGACGATGACCTTGAACTTGCGCTTGTTGTTCGGGTTGACGAGCTTCGAGTCGGAGATGTAGGTGTCCCACTTCTCGGCCAGCGGGCCGCCGGGAACCTTGTCGCTCGGAACGTCGGCAGGGCCGAGGTCGGCGGCGGCGGGGCGTTCGAGTTGCTCGAGGGTGTCAAGCGTGTCGGTCATGGGGGGTGACCTCAGATCTGGACGATGCCGGCCTGGACGGCGATGGGGAACGAGACGTTGCCGACGGTGATGATCGTGGCAATCGCGGTGGCCAGCCCCCGGCGCCACTGGTTGAAGCGCGGGTTGTTCCACCCGAGCGACTGGAACAGGCTCCACGTGCCGTGGAACAGGTGGATTCCCAAGGCGATGTTGGCGACGATGTAGAGGATCGCCACCGGCAGCCGCGACAGGCTGGCGTCGAGGTTGCGGTACACCTCGCCGCGCACGAAGTCGGGGTTGAACCAGCCCCACGTGAGGTCGGCGAGGTGGAAGAACAGGAACAGCAGGACGATGATCCCGGTCCACCGCATCGTGCGCGCGGCAAAGTCGGCGGCGACGTAGTCGCGCTTGGACTGGTACTTCACCGGGCGGGCGCGGCGGTTGATGATCGTCAGCGTGTAGGCGGCGTGGAGGTGCAGGATCAGCGCCGTGATGAGGACGATGCGCAGGATCCACAGCGCGTACGTCCGCGGCAGCAGCGGAACCAGCAGCTCGCGCAGGAACTCGCCGTAGACGTCGATGTCGTAGACCCGCGCGCCGTTGTGGGTGACCAGCCCGAGGTACACCTTGAGGTTGCCGATCATGTGGGCGAGCACGAACCCGATGCCGATGATCCCCGTGATCGCCATCACGTACTTCTTGCCGACCGCCGTCGAATAGAGGTCGACCAGGAACGGCTTGCGCTTCCTGGTTCGCGTCGCCGAACCGGACACCGGCCCGCGGGTGACCGCTTGTGCCATGACCTGAACGCTAACCGGACGCTCGCGCCGCGCCCGAAATTCCCGCCACCCCCCAATCTGGGCGGGAATCGTTCCAACCGTCGATCTGGGCGGGAATCGTCTCGGAAACCGAGACGATCCCCGCCCAGATCCTCGGGACCGCTGCGGTGGCCGACGTGGCTAGCGCCACGCGGCGAGGGCGCGCCAGCCGTCGGGCGTGAGGACCCAGTCGGCGACCGTGCCGTCGGGGAACGCGAACGGGGCCCGCACTCCGGTGTGGGCATACGCCTCGGGCACAACGACGGGGCCGAGCGTGTCGCCCCACCGATGCCAGCGCCTGGCCGGGACCTCGGTCAGGTGCAGCGGGCTCGGCGCCAGCTCGACGACGCCGTGGACGACGCCATCCTGGGCGTACCCGCCGTCGACCCCGACGGCGGCCACCGTCGCGTACCACTCGAGGTCGATCGCCACCGCCGTCGGCACGCCGTACGCCCGCCCCAGCGCGTCGGCCGGGTCGTCCAGCGCGGCGGCGTAGGTCTCGTTGCCGACGGTCCACTGCCGCATCGGTGCATCGCACGTGTGCTCGGCCCACAGCGCAGGCGCCTTGACCAGCAGCGGCTCGGGCCGTACCGGCACGTCCCACTCGGCGACGTGCACCAACGGGTGGCCCCGGCGGGCGACCGCCGCCCAGTACCACGCTGGCCCGGCCGGGCGACGGCGCAGGCGGTAGCCGGACACCAGACCGACGGTTCCATCGGCCTCCCAGCAGGTAAACACCCACTCCTCCACGCCGGCTGCCGGGTGCGGGCCCTCGTCACGCTCGTCAGGCGGGCCGGCGAGCACGATCCGGCAGACTATGAGCAACCTTTGGAGGGGGCCAGCCATGGACCGAGTGCGGTACCTCAGCCTGGAGTGGATCGACGAGTTGTCGCGCGCAGTGGCTGCCGACGATCGGCTGGCGGGCGTGGTCGCCGATCACGAGATCGGGCTGACCCAGGTCGTCTCGGACGGTCCGGAGGGCGACATCACCTACCACCTGCAGGTCGCCGGTGGAACCGCCCGCTTCGGGGCCGGGGCGGCCGAGCCCGAGCACGTTCGCATGGAGCAGACCTGGGATACCGCGGTGGCCGTAGCGACCGGCGGGCTGAACGCCCAGGAGGCGTTCGTCAAGGGGCACATCCGGCTGTTCGGCGACCAGCAGCGCCTGCTCGATGCGCAACCGGTCTTCGGTGCCCTCGACGCGGTGTTCAGCGACGTCCGCCAGCGCACCGAGTACGCCTGAGCCACGACGATGCCCGAGATGCCCGAGGTCCAGGCCCACGCCGAGCGGCTGACCACCGACTTCGCCGGGCAGCACCTCCGGCGCTTCGTGCCGCTCACGTTCACCGCCCTGAAGACCGCCGTGCCGGCGCCCGACAAGGCGGTCGGGCTGGCGCTCGACGAGGTCGGCCGGCGCGGCAAGTACCTCCTGCTGCGCTTCGAGCCGGTCACGTTCGTCGTCCACCTGATGCAGGGCGGGCGGCTGCTCGTCGACGCCAAGCAGGCGGCCAAGCCGCGCGGTGGCCAGGCCCGGTTCGTGTTCGAGGGTCCCGGGCCGGCGCTACTGCTGACCGAGCAGGGCACCGAGCGGCGCGTCGGCGTGTGGTGCGTCGACCGGGCGACCGAGCTGACGGCGCCGCCGCTCGAGAAGCTGGGGCCGGAGGCAGCGACGATCGAGCCGGACGATCTGCTCGCCCGCTTCCGGGACAAGTCGATGCGGCTGCACGGGTTCCTCCGCGACCAGAGCCGCGTCGCCGGCATCGGGCGCCGGCTGGCCAACGAGGTCTGCCACCGCGCCCGACTCTCGCCGTTCGCGATGACCGGCAAGCTCGGACCCGACGCAGCCGCCGCGGTCGTGGCGGCGATCCGGGAATCTGTCGCCGAGGGCCTCGAGTACGAGCGGTCGCGCGACGACATGAGCTCGTCGAAGGATCGTCCCGGTCGGGTCCATGGCCGCACCGGCGAGCCGTGCCCAGTGTGCGGCGACACGATCCGCGCCGTCGAGTACGCCGGCTACACCGTGAACTACTGCCCCACGTGCCAGACCGGCGGCAAGGTGCTTGCCGACAACACGACGTCGAAGTTCCTCAAGTAGCTCCAGGTGGCTCGAGGGGTCCCTCCACCCAGCTGACGTGTGACATGCGAGGACTGACGAGCCGTCAAGCGACGAAGCGCCTTCCCCTCGCAGTCAGGCGCGCGATCCGCCACAGAAGATCGTCAGCTCGGGGCGGTGGTGCCGGCCGGGTGAGACCTCATCGGTGTGCCGTGGCGCTTGGCGTTCGCATTGCAGAGCGCCGGCTGGTACCTGCGCGCAGACATCATCTGCAACAAGCCGAACTGCCAGCCCGAAAGCGTGCGCGGACCGCCCCACGCGAGCGCACGAGCACCTCTTCCTGTTCTCGAAGTCCGAGCGTTACCAGTACGACGTCGAAGCGGTCAAGGGTCCGAACGGCCGGCGCCTCCGAAGCGTGTGGGACGTCAAGACGCAGGCCTCTCCCGAAGCTTCGGGCCACTTCGCGACGTTCTCGCCGCGTCTCATCGAGCCGTGCGTCCGGACATCCATGGCGAAGGGTGACGTGGTGATTGATCCGTTCGTCGGGTCCGGTACCACCGCACTCGTGGCTGCCGCCCAGCACCGTCGATTCGTTGGGATCGAACTGAACCCCGAGCATCTGACGCTCGCCCGAAAGCGCCTGACTCGAGCAAGTGTCCGAGAGGTGCTGCTGGTTTTCCGTGACGCGCGGGCGCGCGCCAGGCGTACGCCGCCGCACAAACGTGGCGTCACGTCTCGAACATCGCGACTGCGCGCAGGCGGCGCTCGAGGTGGTGCTCCATGGCCCGCGTGGCGAGGACGCAGACCTCGTGGGTCGCCGGGGAGCTGGGAACGTCAAGGGCAGCGTTGAGGCGCCCGCCGAGGATCGCCCGCAGCAGCCCCAGCGCCTCCGGGCTGAGCGGCACGCCCGACCGGCACGCCCGGCACAGCACTCCTCCCTCGGCGAGGTCGAAGGCCACGAGCGCGACATCCGGTTCGACGCCGCCGCAGCGGACGCAGGCGTCGAGCTCCGGGCGCAGGCCCTCGGCTGCGAGCAGCTTCCAGAAGAACGCCGGCACGACCAGCGGCGCCGGGCGGGCGGCGATCGTGCGCAACACACCGACCAGCATCCGGTACAGCTCTGGACTGGGCTCGCGTTCGAGCGCCAGCTGGTCGACCGCCTCCAGCACCGCCATCGCCTGCGACGCCCGGTCGAGGCTCGACAGCAGCGGGGCCAGCGGCTCGACCGACTCGGCCTGGCTGACGATGTCCAGCTCGCGCCCCCGGTACAGCAGGAGGCGGACGTGGCTCATCGGCTCCAGCCGGGCGCCGAAGCGCGACGACGTCTTGCGCACGCCCTTGGCGACGGCGCGGACCTTGCCGTTGTCCTCTGTCAGGACCACGACGATGCGGTCGGCCTCGCCGAGCTTGTACGTCCGCAGCACGACGCCCGTGTCGCGATAGAGACCGCTCACCGCAGAACCTGCTCACGATCTGGGCGCGATCGCTGACGACAGTTGGCAGCCGGCGCGCCCAGAACGCCAGTTGGCAGAGATCGCGCCCAGATGGCCGGGACGATGGCTGTCGGGGTCGGCACCGGCGTCACCCGTCCACGCCTCCGAAGCGGCGTTGGCGGCCGCGGAAGTCCTGGATTGCCGCCTCCAGGTGCTCGGGCCGCAGGTCGCCGAGGGCGATCGGCTCGAAGACGAGCTCGCTGTAGGCCAGTTCCCACACCAGTGACGGAGGCAGCCTCGTCGGCGGCCCGAGCACGAGGACGAGATCGGGCTCGGCGTCGGCGGGGTCGTAGAGCACGGCCGTCACCGCCTTCTCGTCGATGACGGCGCCGGGAGGCAGGCGGCGCATCGCCTCGGCGAAGCGTTCCCGCCCGTCACTGACCGGGTCGACGATCACCGTGCACCGGCCGTCCTCGACCCGGACGTGGCGACGGTTGCCCGCGTCGACGGAGCCGTCCTCGCCTGCCTCGTACGCCCGGATCGTCAACCACGAGCCGCCAGCTTCGGCGACGACCCGGCCCAGTCGCTCGATCAGGTCCTGCCACGTCTCGACGCCCAGCTCCCGCCAGTCGCGCCGCGTGCCGGCGACGACCATGACGTGAGCGAGCGACCCTCCCACCCGCCCAGTGTCCCACGCGGCCGCGACTGCCGGGGCGCTGGCACGCGCCTCGGTGCGGACCGCCGCCGACGCCGTAACGTGGGACCGAGTGACCGCGGAGCCCCCGCCTCTCCCCCACCCAGCTGGCCGGCGGCGGCTGCTGCACGTGGCGTGCATCATGGACGGCAACGGGCGCTGGGCCGCCCGCCGTGGGCTGGCCCGCACGGCGGGGCACACCGAGGGCGAGGAGAACCTCGCCCGCCTCGTGCGGGTCGCCGTACACCGCGACATCGGCTGGCTCACCGTGTTCGGGTTCTCGACGGAGAACTGGATCCGCCCGCGGGCGGAGGTGCGCCACATCCTCGGCCTGCACAGCAAGCTCTTCGGCCGCATCGACGAGCTGAACCAGCTCAACGTCCGCATCCAGTGGATCGGCCGGCCGTTCGACGCCCCCGACGCCCGCACGCCGAAGTACGTCCAGCGGGCGATCCGCAAGGCGATCCGCGACACGGCCGGCAACACCGGCATGCTGCTGACCGTGGCGTTCGACTACGGCGCCCGCCAGGAGCTCGTCGACGCGGTCCGCCGGCTGCGG
>JBIOUO010000246.1:0-6468 GCA_044867195.1 Ilumatobacteraceae bacterium | reverse complement strand
CCACGGCTCGACAACGACAAGCCGGCCGACGAGGCGGCACAGGCGGTCGCCGAGTCGTTCATGGCCGGGTGGGTCGGCGGCGACGGCGATGCCGTCGCGGCATTGCTCGCCCCCGACGCGTTCTTCGATGCCTGGACGGCGCAGACGCTTCCAGCTCTCGACGACTGGTATCGCGCCGTCGGATGGGACTATCGAAATGAGGGCTGCGAGGTGATATCCGCCGGGCGCGTCTGGTGCGACTACACCGTCGAGAACGACCTGACTCGTGCCTTTGACCACGAGCCGATTGCCGGCTCCTTCGCGCTTGTCATCGATGGTGGAGCTGTTACCAGCGTCAGAGACGACGTCAACACCGGCGCTTACCGGGACATCTGGACCGCGTTCGCTGAATGGGTCAGGGAGCGCCACCCGGACGACGTCGATGACATGTACACCTTCGCCGCCGGTTACCCGCGGGTGGATCCCGTCTCGATCGCGTTGTGGACGAACTACAGCCGCGAGTTCGTCGACTCCGGCGCCGCATACATCGCTCGCGCTCGTACGGTCTGCACCGACGCGCACAAGAGATACGACGATCTCGTCGCCGCCTCCGCGCCGACCGAAGAAGCGAAGTCCGAGGCCGCGGCTCGCGTGCTGGAAACGGCGCTCGTTGAGCTGCAGTCCGTGCCTCCGCCCGCTGCCGTCCAAGCGTCGGTCGATCGTGGCTCCTCGCTCATCCGGCAGCTGATCGACGCCTTCGGCGAGTCGGGCCCGTCCGGGGCGCCGCCTGCGCCCACTGCGGGCGCCCGACCGTCACCATCTCGTTCGGACGTCGTCGAGGTGCTGACTTCACTGGCCCATGCGCAGATTGGGCTGGAGCGATGCGCGATCGACCCTTGGTGACACGAAGTAACCATCGATCCCGACGAGAGGAGCAAACTGTGAACCGACGTACGCACATGAAAGTGGGTGGACTGATGCCGATCTTGGTGGTCTCAGCTCTCACCCCACAGATGTTCGCTTCGCCTGCCATCGCGAGCTCCCGAACCATCCATGCCAGCGGCTCGTTCTCCTTCACGATCGACTTCGACTCGATCGAACTCGTCCAACAAGGCCAGCAATGCCTCTTCTACGCCAGTGAGGTGACCACGTACACGGGCACACTCGCCGGAACATCGGTCACCGAGGGGCGTGTCGAGGTGAAGCTCTTCGCCACCTGCGAGGAGGCCGTCAACGCGGGACCTGGTGGTGGAATCCGAAGCAATTTCCGTGCCGTCGAGAGCTTTGAGAGCGACGATGGCAGGAAGGCCACATTCCGGGACGTCGGAGGAACCGACACCGAGGGCCATTACGAGGGCATCGTCGCGATCCACGGAGATCTGAACGGCGTAGTCAACGTCGTGGGCGGCGCGGGACCGACCGGCACGTATGACGGGTTTGTCGTCGTGAATGACTGACGCCGCAGGGGAACGCTCGCCGCCACCCGACGTCGAGCTCTTAGTTGAGGATGTTGACAGCACGTGCCACGATCAAC
Source organism: Ilumatobacteraceae bacterium (assembly GCA_044867195.1). Classification (GTDB taxonomy): domain Bacteria; phylum Actinomycetota; class Acidimicrobiia; order Acidimicrobiales; family Ilumatobacteraceae; genus JALZMG01. Next base: position 4,955 of record JBIOUO010000246.1, on the reverse strand, counting down.
CCAAGTATCAACAGCGACGTAAGAGACTGCATGGCCATCAGAAGCTTAGCCCAGTGAACCAGCGGCATCACGTCCGTGGGACTGAAGGCCGTTGAGTTCGTGAAGCCGAGGTAAAGATAGTCGTAGAAGACGGGTCGCCATGCGAGTGGGGCCATCTCGGGATTGAGCTGCTGTGGAAATGCCAGATCCGGGTATCTGATCGGTCGGTGGGCACGTTGACCTGGGCCACCGGCGTCGAGCTCCCAATACACAAAGGCAAACACGATCACGAGCTCGAGCCATACGATGGCTCCCGCGCGGAGCAGGAGGTCCGCCGAGTTGGTGATGCCGCCACCGCGGATCAACTCGTCAATCAGATGGCCGGTCGAGAAGGCGGTCCCCGCGGCGAGCACGAGAATCAGCGTGAGCCGCAACGCCCGAACCTGCTGTGACCGCTGATCGATCCGGCCCGGATCGGTGACCGCCACAGCGACGAGCAACACCCCTTCGATGACCGGCAGAAGCCACGGTGGGCCCAGGCTGAGCCGTTCTGGCAGGAACAGAGGAAGCGCCGCGGCTACCGCGAAGAGGCCGAGCACCGGCCACCGTTGTTCTCCTCTCGGCTGGATCGGCCTGCCACCGTGGTCATCTGATCTCGAAGTCTCGCCGTTGCTCATGGGCGCGACGCTGCCACGGTTCGGTTGGTGCTCGTTCGCGGCGGGTCTGCGCGCCTGCCCTCGAACGACGGTCCTCAGGGCCACGCTCCATGCCGTCATCGTGCTCGTTGCCGCCAGCGGGAACGCGGATTCGTGTCGACGTAGGCAGCCAGGGGAAGAGCTCGCCCGCCGTGCAAGCCGCGGACGCGGTCTGTGGCGGGCGATCGCCGATGCCGTCGGCTCTGTGCTGTTCGCTACCGTCGAGGCCCGATGGAGTGGCAGGTGCCCACGCTCACCGATGTCCTTGAGGCGCGACGCCGCATCGCGCCGCACCTGCACAGGACGCCGTTGTTCGGGTACGCCCAGCTGAACGAGTTGGTAGGCACCGACGTGCTCGTGAAGCACGAGAACCATCAGCCGATCGGCGCGTTCAAGGTGCGCGGCGGGATCAACCTCGTCTCCCAGCTGAGCGATGACGAGCGCAAGCGCGGCGTGATCTCGGCTTCGACCGGCAACCACGGCCAGTCGATCGCCTACGCCGCCCGGCTGTTCGGTGTGCCGTCGGTGATCTGCGTCCCGGAGAACGCCAACCCCGTCAAGGTAGCGTCGATCCGTGGTCTCCGCGCCGAGCTGGTCGTCCACGGCCGTGACTTCGACGAGGCCCGAGAGCACTGCGAGCGGCTGGCCCACCGCCACAGCTACCGCTACGTGCACTCCGGCAACGAGCCCCAGCTGATCGCCGGCGTCGCCACCGAGACGTTGGAGATCCTCGAGGACCAGCCGCGAACCGGCGTGATCGTGGTTCCCGTCGGCGGCGGCAGCGGCGCGGCCGGCGCGTGCATCGTGGCCAAGGCGATCAATCCGGCTATCCGGGTGATCGGCGTCCAGTCGGCAGCGGCGCCGGCGGCGTACCGGTCGTGGCAGGCAGGCCATTTGGTCGAGGATACGATGGAGACGTTCGCCGAGGGGCTTGCCACGCGCACCGCGTTCGAGCTGCCACAGCGGATCCTTCGGCAGTCGCTCGACGACTTCGTGCTCGTCAGCGACGACCAGATCCGCACCGCCCAGGCATTGATGATCGAGGCCACGCGCAACCTCGTCGAGGCCGCGGGCGCGGCCGCCCTGGCCGCAGCACTCCAGATGCGCGACCAGCTCGGCGGCCAGCGGGTCGTGTTGATCCTGAGCGGCGGCAACGCCAGCCGCCAACAGCTTCTCGACGCGCTCTGCCGGTGACCGATCAGAACGCGCCCAGTGTGCCGTGCTCCAGGCGCAGCACCTGGTCGGCACGCTCGAACGCGACGGCGCGGTGCGACACGGCGAGCACGGTGAGACCGGCCGCAGCAAGGTTGTCCCACAGCTGGACCTCGGTCTCGACGTCGACGGCGCTCGACAGGTCGTCGAGCACGACCAGCTCGGGGGCGTGGACCAGCGCCCGCGCGGTGGCGAGACGCTGCCGCTGCCCGCCCGACAGCCGCAGCCCGCGGGGGCCGATGAGCGTCTGGTCGCCTTCCGGCAGCTCGTTGATGTCGTCGTAGATGGCGGCCAGCGACAGCGCCCGCGCGAGGTCGTCGCCGGACACCGGGCCGAGGCCGACGTTGTCGCGCACCGAGTCGGAGACCAGCTGCGGCACCTGAGGCAGGAACGCCGCGTTCGGCGGCACCAGGAACGCCGCGCGGTCGAGCAGCGGCTCACCGTTCCAAAGCACCTCACCGACGACGTCAGCCTGCCAGGACAGCCCGAGGATCGCCCGCAGCAGCGTGCTCTTGCCCGACCCGACCGGTCCGGTGAGCACGACGAAATCGCCGCGGCGCATCGAGAACGACACGTCGTGGACGCCGGCACCACCGGGGTATCGCGCCGAGAGGGCGACGATGGCCAGCTCCTCGAGCGGCACCCGCGCGGGCCGGCCAGGCGCCGGGCGCACTCCGCGCTGACGCGGCTCGATGGGCAGCGCCCGCGGCCTGGTGATGTTCGTCGCCTCGCGATCGGCGACGAGTTGGCGCATCCGCTCGACGGCGACCGCCGCTTGCTTGCGGCGGGCCAGCACCCGACCGACCATGCGCGGCAGGAAGCTGAGCCAGCCGAGATAGGCGACGAACAGCGTCAGCGTCCCCAGGTCGAACGCGCCGGATGCGATCGCGCCGGCGCTGACGAGCAGCACCAGCCCGAGGGCGACGTCGGCCGAGCCCTGGCTGAACGCCATCACGCCCTCGTCGAGCACCTTGTCGCGCACGGCCGTCCGCCGGCGCCGCTCGTTGACCACCTCGAGCCGGGCGATCATGTCGTCGGTGGCGTCGTTGACCTTGACGGTCGTCGCCGCGGCCATGATGTCGCCGACGAGCCCGGTCACCGAGCCGGTGGCCTCGCGATCCTCGGCGCGGTAGCGCTTGACCCGGCCGTCGAGCGTCCGCGTCATGAGGACGACACCGCAGAGCGGGATCAGCAGCACGGCCGCCGCGCGCAGATCGGCGGCGCCGAGGATGAACCCGGCGGCAACGGTGAACACGATGCCGCCCGAGACATCGACCATGCCGTCGACGAGCATGGCGATGTCCTCGGTGTCGTCGCGGAAATGGGTCAGCGCCTCGCCTGCCGAGCCGACCGGCTGGCCGGCCTCCGGGCCGCCGCTCGCGACCTGCGCCGTCAGCATGTTCGCCCGCAGCAGCGTCTGCATGTGGGTCCATGCGCGGGTCCACGTGATGGCGCCGTAGTGCACCGACGACATGCGGATCGTCTCGGCGATCAGGACGGCCCCGGCGCAGCGGTACACGTCGGCCGTGTCGCCGTGCTGGAGCGCGGTGAAGCCGCGCGACAGCAGATACCCCGTCAGCGCCGGCATCGAGAAGAACACCACGAACGCGGCCCAGCCGAGCCAGAACGACCGCGGGTGGTGCTGGGACGCGCGCCAGGCGATGCGCCAGGTCGGCAAGCCGCGGGTGGGCTGCTGGGCGCGGCCGCTCATGCCGGAACCTCCAGCATCTCGTCGGCGTCCACCTCGAGCGCCAACTCGAGCAGGTGCCGCCACCGGCTGCTGCCGGAACGAGCGAGCACCTCCCGCTGGTCGTGCTCGATGATCCGGCCGTGGTCGAACACCACGACCTCGTCGACCATGCGCAGTGTCGACAGCTTGTGGGCGATGATGAACGTGGTCCGGCCCTCGATCAACTGGGCGACCGCCGCTTCCAGGCGGCGCTCGGTGAGCGGGTCGATGCGGGCCGTCGCCTCATCGAGCACGACCAGGTCCGGCTGGCGCAGCCACACGCGGGCGAGCGCGAGCAGCTGTGACTCGCCAGCGGACAGTCCCGTGCCGCCGCTGCCGAGCCGGCGGTGGATCCCGGACGCGGCGAGCGCGCCGAGCCCGGCGCGGGCGAGCGCCTCCTCCACCGCCCCGTCCGTCGGGCCAGGATCGAAGAGCGTGACGTTGTCACGGATCGTGCCCTCGAACAGCTCGACCTCCTGCGGCACGAGAGCGACCCGCCGGCGCAGCTCGGCCAGCGGGATCTGGTCGATTGGCACGCCGCCGAGCGCGACCGCGCCCGATGTCGCCTCGACGAGGCGCAGCAGCAGCCGCGAGAACGTCGTCTTGCCGCTGCCGGTGCGCCCGACGACGCCGACGGAGCGTCCGGCCGCGACATCGAGATCGAGGTTGCGCAAGATCGCGTCCTCGCGTGCGTCGCCGTAGGAGAACGACACGTCGCGGCATGACACGGCGAGGGCCCCGGGTGGCGGCGACGTCATGCCGGTGTCGAGGATCGTCGGCTTGACGGCGAGCAGGTCGATCACGCGCACCATCGCCCCGTTCGCCTTCTGCACCGTCTCCAGCTGGTGCACGAGGTCCTCGAGCGGGCGGGAGATGACGAGCACGTACTGGAACAGCAGGAACCCGGTGCCGAGCGTGATCGCCCCGTTGGCGACGAGCGTGGCGCTGATGACCAGCGACAGCAGCGAGCCGACCGTGACCGAGCTCTGCACGACCCACCAGAGGCGGATGAACGCGCGCTGCCGGCGCACGGAGCTGTGCAGCATCCCGCTGCTGTCCTCGACGAAGCGCCACATGGCGTGTACGCCGGCGCCGTTCGCGCGCAGGTCCTCCGACGCCGTCAGCCGTTCCTCGATGCCGCCGTAGAGCTGGGCGAGGGCGCCCATCTCGTCGGACGCCTCCGTGATCGCCCGGTGCCGCATCGCCAGCAGCGCGCCCACGACGATGCCGAGGTAGACGAGCATCCCGAGGCCGAGGCGCCAGTCGAGCACCGTCAGCACGCCGAGCATCCCCGAGATGAGCATCACGCCGCCGACCGCCTGGGGGACGACGAGCGACAG
>JBIOUO010000245.1:0-2531 GCA_044867195.1 Ilumatobacteraceae bacterium | reverse complement strand
GTCGCCGCCGCCGGTCCGGTCGACGATCTGCAAGTCGTCGTGCTCGGCGACCAGTCAGTGGGCGGGCGGCCGATGGCCGAGGACGGGTTGTTCCGCATCGCGTCGATCACCAAGCCGATGGTGACGGCACTGGCCCTGACGTTCGTCGCCGATCGGACGTTGGAGCTGGAGCAACCCGTCGCTGAGCTGTTGCCCGAGCTGGCAGCCCCCGTCGTGGTGCGTTCGATGACCGGCCCGCCCGACGACACCGCGGCGGCCAGCCGGCCGATCACGCTGCGCCACCTGCTGACGTCGACGAACGGACACGGCTTCCCGTCCGACTTCTCGGCGCCGGTCGCCCAGCTCCTCGTCGAGCGGCTGATGCAAGGTCCGCCGCAACCGCAGCGGGTTCCGCCGCCCGACGAGTGGATGGCCATCCTCGGCGCGATCCCGCTGCTGCACCAGCCCGGCGAAGGCTTCACCTACAACACAGCATTCGACATCCTCGGAGTGCTCCTCGCCCGGGCCGGCGGGGCAGCGCTGCCGGACCTGATGGCGGCGCGACTGCTCGACCCGCTGGGCATGACCGAGACCGGGTTCGCGTTTCCCGCCGCGACCGGCGAGCGACGCACGACGTACTACCGCCACGACGGCGGCGGACTCGTCGAGCAGGACGGTCCCGACGGGGAGTGGGCGACCGTGCCGGCGTTCCCATCCGGTGCTGGCGGCCTCGTGTCGACGCTCGCCGACGTGGTGAAGTTCCAGCGGATGCTGCTGGCCGCTGGCGGTGACGTCCTGCCCGCCGATCTCGTCACCGCGATGATGACCGATCAGCTCACACCCGCCATCCGCAGCACCGACACCGTGTTCCTCGACGGCCAGTCGTGGGGGCTTGGCGGCGGCGTCGACATCGCTCGGCTCCGCCCGTGGAACGTGCCCGGCCGCTACGGCTGGGTCGGCGGCACCGGCACATCGGCGTACGTGGTGCCCGCCGACGGCAGCGTCGCCGTGCTGCTCACCCAGGTCGAGCTTGGCGGTCCCACCGGCAGCCACGTGATCGAGGGATTCTGGACCGCCGCCGCCAGGCACCTCGGCCACGACCGCGCCTGAACCCCGCCGCGCCCGCGTTGATCAGCTCGCGGTTGCCCTGCCACGCAGCAGCAGCGCACGGGAGAGGCACACGAACGCTCCCGCCGCGGTGGCGCTCCGAGCGAGATTCCATGCCCGCCACCAGCCTTCGCGGAACTCCGTGCGCACCCGGGTGGCCTCGGTGGTGCTGCGGATGCCGGCCGCTGTGATCGCATCGTTCAGCGGGACGTTGAAGATCTGGGTGATGACGATCGTGGCGATCGTGAGCGCGAACGCTCCGCCGATCCACCAGCGGATCGGTCCGCAGTTGCGGTGCATGACGAAGGCCACGGCCATCATCGCCGGACCGAACAGGTATCCGAAGATGACCGGCCAGTTGACGCCGTACTCGAACGTGCCGAACATCCGCTCGAGACCTTGGAAGGCCTCGACGAACACGCGGTCGTCGGTCGTCCCGAGGCCCGGCATGATCGTGAAGGCATAGGTGAGGAAGAATCCGGCCAGGATGCCCGAGGACATCACGGCGACGAACAGCAAGGCGGTCTGCGTCATCGACCTGGCGACGCGCGACGTGGACGGAGTGACATGGGCGTGGAGCATGTGATCCCCTTCGATCGGTCCGACGCCCGGCGTTGCCGCACTGCATCGGTGAGCGCACTAGTCGCGCACTAGTCGGGGCTACGAGACCGCAGTATCGAAACGTTGGTATCGTAATATGCCACGATGGCGACAGGAACGCAAGGCCCGGGTCGTCCCCGCGATGTAGAGATCGACGCTGCCGTGCTGAGCGCGGCGCGTGAGCTGCTCGCCGAGGTCGGGTACGAGAGCGTGACGATGGATGCCACGGCTGCACGGGCTGGCACGTCGAAGGCGGCGATCTACCGGCGCTTCGCCTCCAAGGCGGAGATGCTGTTCGCCGCCGTCCTGCACGGTGCACAGATCGAGCCTCCCGAGGACACCGGGACGTTGTACGGCGATCTGCTCGCGCTGGCGACCGAGATCCGAGCACAGCTGGCCAGCCCAGCGTCACGAGCCGTGGCGGCGAGCATCATCGCCGAGATCAACCGCTCGCCCGACGTGGCGCGCCACCTGCGCGACACCGCCACGACCGCGGAGCGGGGCGTGATCTCCGCCATCCTCGAGCGCGCGGCCCGCCGCGGCGAGGTCGACCCGGCGCCGAGTGCGGAGACCGTGCACCGGCTGATTGGTGGCGGGCTGATCGCCACCGCGCTGGCCTTCGGCGAGCACCCCGACGACGACGAGCTTGAAGAGATGGTCGCCGTGGTCGCCCGTGGCTTGCGAGCTACGAACATGCGCGCGGATAGCTCTTGACCGTCGAACTGGCGTCTGATAGGCTCTCTGACGATGGACACGGCTGCCAGGATCGTCGCATTGGCCGCTCAGCTGGCCGCTGCGGTCCCGGAGACGTGTGATCGGGTAGCTCTCGGCGACTTGTCCCGCGC
>JBIOUO010000244.1:0-3635 GCA_044867195.1 Ilumatobacteraceae bacterium | reverse complement strand
CGAAGAACGCGTCGGGGGCGAGCAATGCCGCGACGGCATCGCCGTCGCCGCCGACCCACCCGGCCATGAACGACTCGGCGACCGCCTGTGCCGCCTCGTCGGCCGGCTTGTCGTTGTCGAGCCGTGGTAGCACGACCGCGGCGATGGCTAGGACGACAGCTGCGGCGGCGGAGACAGCGGCCGCGGCGCCGAGCCATGGCCGTCCGCGTTGGCGCGTAGGGCTGGCCGGCGACGACCGCTCGAGGTCGACTGTGACCACTCCGTCCAACACCGTCTGCGCGGGCCGATGGTGGTCGGTCGCTCCCGACGCTGTCGGCCTGTCGCTGGTGATCTCGGCCGCGATTCGCCGCAAGGCCACACGCAGCGACGGGCCGAGCTCCCGCTCCAGCGCGTCGAGGTCGTCCCCGTCGTTCACGTCAGTGACCCCTTCAACTTCGTCAACGCTCGCCGGAGATCCGATCGGATCGTGCTCGCCGGACGGCCCAACAAGGTGGCGATGTCGTCGAGGCCGAGGTCCTCGTAGAAGCGCAACACGACCACCGCGCGCTGGACGGTCGGCAAGCCTTGGACGTAGGTCCAGACGTCATCGAGCTCGGGCTGGTCGATGAATGTCTCGGCGGGTCTCGTCGGGTCGGCCCGGAACGACCGGCGGTGGACGTCGTGGACCCGGTTGACAACCGCTCGGCGGAGGTATGCCGGCGGGTCGTGGATCGTCTCCCATCGGGCGGCGGCAGTGGTGAAGACCGTTTGGACGATGTCCTCGGCCTCGTCACGGTCACCGACCAGGAGATACGCAAGCCGGGTCAGCGCCAGCCTGGACGACCGGTAGACCGCCTCGAGAGCTTGTGGCGCGCTCGACACCTCCCTCACATCACTCCAGTCGTAGAGCCGCCCCGAAGCGTTGCACCTGTTTCCCTCCCGGCTGGACGCGGAACGCGGCGGCCACGGCGGCCGAATTCATCTGGCCTCCGTTGGGTGCGGCGACTAGCGTCCCATCCCCCTGTGTCGAGTGTGGAGGCGTTCCCGGAGCTGGCGCGCGAGCGCGAGCGGCTGGCGTTCGCCCGCGCGTCCAGGGACCGGATGATCGGGCGGCTGGAGGCGGTTGACCCGCACAGCGCGGCCGACGAGTTCACGGCTGAGTACGTCGAGGTCACCGTCGAGGAGGCGCTGGAGGACCTCCGTTCTCCGGGCGCCGGCGACTTCTTCGGGCGCATCGACACCCACGATGGTCCCGGCGGCCGGCACGAGCGGTGGTACATCGGGCGGCGACACATCGAAGACGACGCTCACGATCCGGTGGTCATCGACTGGCGGGCGCCGATCGCCGCCCCGTTCTACCGCGCCACGGCTGCCGACGCCTTGGGCGTCGACCTGCGCCGGCGCTTCACGATGGACGAGGGTGAGATCAGCGCCTACCTCGACGAGCACCTCGACCACCCCGACGCGGCCGACGTCGCCAGTGGCATCCCCGATCCCGTCCTCGCCGAGATCGGGGCCGAGCGCACCGGCGCGATGCGCGAGATCGTGGCCACGATCCAGGCCGAGCAGGACCTCGTGATCCGTGCCCCGCTCGAGCAGGTGCTCGTCGTCCAGGGTGGGCCTGGGACGGGCAAGACCGCCGTCGCTCTGCACCGGGCCGCCTACCTGCTGTTCGAGCACCGCCGCCGCCTCGCCCGTGAGGGTGTGCTGGTGATCGGACCCAACCGAGCGTTCCTCGACTACATCGACAACGTCCTGCCGTCGCTCGGTGAGCGCAGCGTGCGCCAGACGACCGTGCTCGACCTCTGCGTCCCGAAGGTCGAGATCACTGGGCTCGACGACCCCAAGGCGGCACGGGTCAAGGGTGATGCGGCGATGCTCGACGAGCTCGAGCTGGCGGCGATGATCGCCGTCACCCCGCCCACCGACGACGTGGTGCTGCCGACCGGCATACGGCGGGTGCGCTTCACTCGCGACGAGATCGCCGAGTGGCTCGATAGGGCGATGGCCGGCGTCGTGCCGTTCAACCAGCGCCGCCAGCGGCTGCGGGCCATTGCCCAGCAAGAGCTGCGCCGGCGAACCGGCGGCGACGAGGCCTGGGCCGACGCCGGCCCGCTGCGCAAGGCGCTCGATGCGGCATGGCCGACGCAGCAGCCGATCAAGCTCGTCGACCGGCTGCTGCCCGGACCCCGCGGCCGGCGCCGGGCGTGGACGGCGGCCGACCAGCTGCTCGTCGACGAAGCCAATTGCATCCTCAACGGTCCGCCCTTGGTGTACGGGCACGTGGTCGTGGACGAGGCCCAGGACCACTCCGCCGTCGCCCTGCGCGTCATCGGCCGCCGCAGTCCGTCTCGCTCGATGACGCTGGTCGGCGACGTCGCCCAGTCGACGACGCCCGCCGGCCAGGAGCGCTGGGCGGACGTGTTCCGGTACCTCACCCCCGGCGCTGACTTGCAGGTTGGCGACGTCGCCGAGCTGACGATCGGCTACCGCGTCCCGGAGCCGATCCTCGCCCTGGCCAACCGGCTGCTGCCGCTGACAGGCGTCGACGCCAGCGCCAGCCGCAGTGTGCGCGTCGAGGGGCACGAGCCGTCATGGACGACGACGGACACCGCCGGACTGGCGGCCACCGTCGCCGACGTCGCCGCCCGGCTCAAGCACCGCCACCGCCTGACCGGCGTCGTCGCCCCGGTCGAGCGGCACGCCGCGATCGCCGCGGCGCTGGAACCGGCCGGCCTGCACGCCGTCGACCACCTCCACCAGTTGCACCACGGCGAGGTCCCGCTGTTCGGGCCCGAGCAGGTGAAGGGCCTGGAGTTCGACGGTGTCGTGGTCGTCGAGCCCGACGTCATCCTCGACGGCACGCCACGCGGCGCCCGCCTGCTCTACGTGGCGATGACCCGCGCCGTCCAGGAGCTGGCCTTCGTGAGCGTGTCACCGACCCTCCCCGCGCCACTGGCGTAGCTCCCGTTGGAGTGTTTCCGCCATTGGAGTGTTTGCCGGGGGTCCCCCATCCCGGAAACACTCCAACGGGCGAAACCCTCCAATGGTCAGGACGGGATGTACCGCGCGCTGGGGCGGATCAGCTTGCCGATCGCCGCCTGCTCGACGGCGTGGGTCACCCAGCCGACCGTGCGGCTGACGGCGAACGTCGGCGTGAACAGCGCTCGCGGGAGGCCGGCCGACGCCATCACGACGCCGGCGAAGAACTCGACGTTGCTCGGCAGCGGGCGGTCCGGCTTGAGCCGTTGCAGCGTGGACAGCACGCGGGCTTCGACGTCAACGGCTTGGTCGACGAGCTCGCCGCCGATCCCGGTCGCCACCTCGCGCAGCAGCGCTGACCGAGGATCACGGGTCCGGTAGACGGCGTGGCCGAAGCCCATGATCCGCCGTCCGGCGGCCACCTCGGCGGTCACCCACGCCTCAGTCCGGTCGGGGTCGCCGATGGCGTCGAGGGCGTCGAGCGCCCGACCGGGTGCCCCGCCGTGCAGCGGGCCGGACAGCGCGCCGAGCGCGGCACCGACGACGTCGGCGAGATCGGCTCCGGTGGACGCCACGACGCGCGCGGTGAACGTGGATGCGTTGAAGCCGTGGTCGATCGTCAGGATCAGGTACTGCTCGAGCGCCCGTACCGCTGCGGGTGACGGCATCTCGCC
>JBIOUO010000243.1:0-17713 GCA_044867195.1 Ilumatobacteraceae bacterium | reverse complement strand
GCTGCCCGGATCCAGCACGCCGGCGGGGTCGACTGCGACGTCCCCGTGCCGGTCGCACCCGCCGCAGTGCCAGCCCCCGACGTTCCCGTTGCGGCCCTGACCCCCGCTGCGCCCGCCGTTGATGCGGTGCCGGCGGCGGTGGCGGTGCCGGCCGGCGATGCTGTGGTGGCTATCGCGGCCGTGCCTGCCGACGCTGCCGCGCCGGCCTCCGGTGCTGCGCCGGTCGACGCGACAGCGCCTGCGCCCGACTGGAGTCCTCGGGTGTGGACGGTCGAGCCCGGCGACTGCCTGTGGGACATCGTGCAGGCGTCGTACGGAACCTCCGACGTCGAGGCGACGGTTTCCCTGGTCGGCCTCGTGTTCGACCACAACCGCGACCAGGTGAGCGACCCGAGCATCCTGAACGTCGGGATCACGCTCGAGCTGCCGCCGCTCGCTTTCTGAGCATCTCTCCACGGGCTCGAGCAGGTGGGCGCGATTCGTATCTGGGCGGGAATCGTCCCGGAATCCGAGACTATTCCCGCCCAGATACCCATCTGCGGATCCGGCAAACCCCGTGACTTCCGCGCCATACCCGTGTGGGAGCCGCCCCCCGTGGCGGCGGAGCAAATGCGGTGGCTAGCGTCTGCGCCTCCCAGCCCACCGTGCTCCAGCTCAGATCGAGGAGAGCCATGACGGACGACCGAGCAGCAGATCAGACTGAAGGACGCGTCGCCCTGCTCGCTTCTCGGCACCAGGAGGCAATCGGCTCAGTCGGCGCGGCTCCCGCCCAGCTCACGCCGGACCGGCCGTGGCGCGACCCGCTGCACACGCTGACCGGCTGCGAACGGATCCTGATCCTCGGGCGGACCGGATCGGGGAAGACCACACTCGCACGGACGCTCGCCGCTGGACTCGGTGTGCCTCATATCGAGCTCGACTCGCTCTACTTCGGCCCGGACTTCAGCACCGCCCCGCTGCCCGTGTTGCGCGAGCGGACGAGCGAGGCGATCGCCACGGACCGTTGGGTCACGGATGGCAACAAGCGGGCGGTGCGGGACCTCGTCTGGCCGCGGGCGGACACGATCGTCTGGCTCGACTACCCGCTCTACGTGAGCGTTTGGCGGCTCGCCAAGCGGGCGCGCACCCGCACGTCGACGCTCAGCGCGCAGGCCGCCCAGTCCGGTCGGCGCAGCGGCCTGCCCAAGCAGATCCTCGCAGCCGCGCGAGGCGTTCTCACGGCGCTCAGGTCGCATCGTGGACAGCGTCGCGAGTATCCACGCTTGTTCGCCGAGCCGGCGAATCGCCATCTCGCGATCGCACGCCTGCGTTCCCCGCGTGCGACGCGCGACTGGCTGGCACGGGCGACGGAGGCGCCGCGCCCAACATCGTGAGGATGCTCGTGGCTCTGCTCGCTCGCCACGCTCACGCCGACGTGATGGCGGATAGGCCTCCCGAGCGGCCCTTCCTCGCTTCGCCGAGGTACCCGCGCTCGCGGGCCCGCATGACCCGCTTGATCGCCGAGCCCGGCTGCAAGCCGCGAGCCACGCCCACCGTCTGCGTCGGGTTGTGCGTGCCGAGCGCGTGGGCGAGCGCATAGATGAGCGCGTCGACAGCAGCAGGGTCTTCGTCGGGATGGTCCTCGATGACGCCGGCCCACCCCCGAGCGTCGAGCACCTCGCTGGCGAGGGAGGCGGCGATCGTCTCACCGAGTCGCATCCGGGCGATCTCGGCCACGCGGACGGGGATGCCGTCAGCGCGTCGCGAGATCCGGACGTCCTCGGGGACGAGGCGTTGCTCGTCGTCGTCCCAGCTCAATCGGATGTCGAGATCGTACGGGTCCTTCCCGGTCACGGTCACTCGCGCCGACCGGGGCACCGGTCGGGCCAGCCCGTCGGGACCGACGAGCACCCTGCCCCTCACCGTCGTCGCCACTTCCATCGGAGTAGACTCTAGAAGCCTATGCTTCTGATAACATAGGTCACCACAACAGACAGCCACGGGCACCGCTCGGCCCCTTGTGCACGAAGGAGTTTGAGATGGGGCACCGAGCACGTGTCCACGGCCAGTTTCCACGGCCCGCCCCTGCCGGGGGCCCACGAGGCAGGACGGCCGATGGGGCAACCTAGGCGGGCATTCGTCGTCGACGACGATGCGCTCGTTCGCAAGATGGTGTGCCGGGGTCTCAGCGAGGCGGGGTATGCAGCGGTGGCGGGGACGGCGGATGGCGATCTCGGCCCCGTGATCGAGACGTTCGAACCGGACGTGATCGTCGCCCGGCTGGACGGAACGCCGGCTGAGCGGGTGCAGCTTCTCCGCCACGGCACGCGCATCCCGCTGATCCTCCTGGTGAGCGCCGACGCGCCACCGAGCCAGCGGGTGGAGGCACAGCGGGCGGGCGCCGACAGCGTCTTCATCGAGCCGATTCACGTCGACGAGCTGGTCGCCCGCGTCGACTGCTTGATGGAGCATCGTCAGTGCCCCCGCGTCCTCGCCGCGCTCGACGTGACCATCGACAGGGACGCGCACATCGTTCGCCGCAACGGCGTCGAGTTGCGGCTGACGCCGACCGAGTACAACCTGCTGCTGTATCTCGCCACGAACGTCGGCATCGTCCTGTCCAAGCAGAAGCTCCTGGACCGGGTTTGGGGCTTCGACGAGTACGACATCAACGTCGTCGAGGTCCACATCTCGTCCCTGCGTCGCAAGCTGGAGGGGGCCGGACCGCGCCTGATCCAGACTGTGCGCGGGTTCGGCTACGTGATGCGACAGGCGGACACGAGCTCGGCTCACGAGCGGCAGCCTTCGTCCGTGCCGGCGAGCGGAAGATCGCATCCACTGCTTCGGCGCACAGCGGGCTGAAGCAAGCACACGCCGATGAGGGCGGAAGTCGTCAGATGAACGTGTTCGATCGCGCCCTGACCCGCACCACCAGCTCACGCCCACGCTGAGAGCAACAGCGGATCTTCAGGTTGGCGACAGCTCACCGCCAGGTTCCGACTGCAGATTGTCCGTCCAGCGCCGGAAGGCGTTGACCGGGGGACGGACCCTGGGATGTGAATCGGCCGGGCAAGACCAACTGACAGCGGGAGCGCGCCCATGACTTCGACGATGACGGTTGTACGAGTGCCATCGCCACTCGAGCCAGCACCCAGCAGGGTGGCCGAGCTCCATCAGCGCCCAGCCACGGTGAGTGTCGTCGTGCCGGCCCGGAACGAGGAGCGCAACATCGGCTGGGTCCTGCGCGGCATGCCGCCGAGCGTCGACGAGGTCGTCGTGGTCGACGGATTCTCACGGGACCGCACGATCGAGATCGCCCGTGAGGCGCGACCTGATGTCGTGGTCGTCGCCCAGCGCGGCTGCGGCAAGGGCGCCGCCATGCGCACTGGGTTCGAGCGGGCAACCGGTGACTTCGTCGTGGTGCTCGATGCCGACGGCAGCATGGACCCTGGCGAGGTCGACTACTACGTCAGCGCCCTCGCCGACGGGTATGAGTTCGTCAAGGGCTCCCGGTTCCTGCCCGGCGGCGGATCGCTCGACTTCACCAGGGTCCGCTCCGTTGGTAACCGAACCCTCGTGCGGTCGGTGAACCTGTTGTGGGGCGTGCCCTTCACCGATCTCTGCTATGGCTATCTCGCCTTTCGCCGGGACCGTCTCGACGACCTCAATCTCACCAGTCCGGGATTCGAGATCGAGACCGAGATCTGCATCCACGCCGTGCAGGCCGGACTGCGTATCGCCGAGGTCCCGAGCGTGGAGCTCGCCCGCCAGTGGGGTTCCTCGAACCTGCACCCGGTCAGTGACGGCGTGCGGATCCTGCGCACGCTGCTCCGCGAGCGCCTCACCCCACGTCGCCGGCGCGTCGTCGACAGCATGGACCGCCGCGGGCTGCTCGCCTTCGCCGCGGCCGGCGGCACGATCGCCCACGTCGGCGAGCTGGAACGGCTGGGTTCGGCGTGATCTCCGCGGACGCTTCCGTGGTGATCTGCACCTACACGCCGGCGCGCTGGAACGAGCTGTGCCTGGCCGTCCACTCGGTGCGGCGGCAGTGCCTCGCGGCCCGCGAGGTGATCGTCGTCGTCGACCACCACGACGAGCTGTACGAGCGGGTGGCCACCGAGCTCCCGGTCGACAAGGTGCTGACGAACCGGTACAGCCGAGGGCTGTCGGGGGCACGCAACACCGGGGTCGAGACCGCACGTGGCGAGGTCGTCGCCTTCCTCGACGACGACGCGGTGGCCGACGAGGACTGGCTGGTGCACCTCCTCGCGCCCTACGCGCAGCCCAATGTGATCGGCGTTGGCGGGCTCGTCATGCCCAACTGGTCGGCCCCGCCGCCCTCGTGGTTCCCCGCCGAGTTCGGTTGGGTCGTCGGCTGCTCGTACGAGGGTCTACCCGTCCGGCTGGCGGCAGTCCGCAACCCGATCGGGGCCAACATGTCGTTCCGTCGCCAACCGCTCGCAGCGGCCAACGGTTTCGCCACGACGGTCGGCCGCGTCGGCACCCGACCCCTCGGATGTGAAGAGACCGAAGTCGCGATCCGGTTGTGCCGCCGGCATCCCGAGGCGGTGATCCTGCACGAGCCGCAGGCGGTCGTGCATCACCTCGTCCCGCCCGAACGAGCCCGGTGGCGGTACTTCCGCCAGCGCTGCTGGTCGGAAGGCCTCTCCAAGGCCGAGGTTGCCCGGCTGGCGGGACCGCGCCGGGCACTGCACTCCGAGAACCACTACGTGACGCGGACCATCCCGCGCGGCGTGGTCCGCGACATCCGCGCCGTGACGCAGGATCGCGATCACGCCGGTGTCCGCCGCGTCGCCGCCTCCCTGGCCGGCGTCGCGATGACTGGGAGCGGCTACGCGGTCGGCCGGCTCCGGTCGGCGCTCTCGGCGCAACTGTCCGCACGACCCCGTGTCCGATCCACTGACCATTCGAGAAGGGACTGACGTCCATGACGTTGAACAACACTGTCGAGGAGCACAGCGACGACTGGCTCCACTTCGACCTCCACGGTCGCCTGGGTATCCGGGTTGCCGCCGACTCCCCCGCTGCTGCCCAGCTGCGCACGATGCTCGCGTGCTTCCTCCGTGACGAGCCCGCCCCGGCCGACATCGCTGTCAGCCCGGCGCTGGAGCCGTTGCCCGACGCTGGCAACCTCGAGGACGAGCTCTCCTACAACGAGACCGGCGTCGTGTTCCACGACCAGGGCGTGCAGGTGATCCGCGATCGCCACCAGTACCGCATCCACGGGCCCGGCGAGCTGCTCACCGCGCTGGTCCCGATCCTCGACCGGGCCCT
Organism: Ilumatobacteraceae bacterium; assembly: GCA_044867195.1. Classification (GTDB taxonomy): domain Bacteria; phylum Actinomycetota; class Acidimicrobiia; order Acidimicrobiales; family Ilumatobacteraceae; genus JALZMG01. The sequence continues at coordinate 12,439 of JBIOUO010000243.1, read as the reverse complement.
GGTCGAGCGCGACGTGGCGATGTTCCACGCCGCCACCGTCTCGTTCAAGGGCGTCGGGATCGCGCTCCCGGCCGCAGGTGGGACCGGCAAGACGAGCACCATCGCCAAGCTGATGCGCCGCAAGGGGTTCGGGTTCATGGGCGACGACTGGGCCTTCCTGTCCGCCGACGGTGACCAGCTCGGCTTCTCCAAGCCGATGTTCATCAAACCCCACCACCGGCCGATCTACCCGCACCTGTTCGAAGGGGCACGCAAGCCGCTCGTCCCGCGGGCGCTCTCACGACCCGTCGGCCGCATCACCACCATCGTGCACCCGGCCGTGGTGCGGTACCCGCGCCTCGCCGACGCGCTGCGGCGCTGGTCGCCGGAGCATCGCATGGTGACCGCGTCGCGGGCACTGCCGGGCTGCGAGATCGTCGAGTCGGCACCGTTGGCGATGGCGGTGTTCGTCGAGCGCTACGAGGGCGCCCGCACGCGACTGCAGGAGCGCACGAGGTCGTGGATGGTCGATCGCATGATCGGCAACTTCCACATCGAGATGGCCGCCTTCTCCCAGCGCCTCGTCACGTCCTTGGGGGCGGCGTCGGTGCTGCCGCAGCGAGAGTTCTTCGCCGACAAGGCTGACGTCATCACCCGCGGGCTGGATGGCGTCCCGTGCTATGTCCTGCGCGTTCCGCGCGTGCTGTCCGCCGACCACGCGTCCGACGACATCGTCGGTCACCTCGACATGCTCGTGCAGGACATCGGCGCGTCGGACGAGGCCGCCGGAGCGGGGGAATGAGACTGGCACGGCTCGCCGCGTCGCAGGTCACCGCCGTCGTCCCGGCCCGCAACGCGGCCGCGCTCCTCCCCGAATGCCTGACCTCGCTGAGCGACAGTGGAGTCGGCGAGACGATCGTGGTCGACGGCCTCTCGAGCGACGCCACGGTCGAGGTGGCCGAACGGTTCGGGGCCGTCGTCCTGAGTGACGAGGGCAAGGGGCTCCCGGCGGCGCGCCTTCTCGGCGTCGAGCGGGCCCGGACGCCGTGGGTCGTGCTCGTCGATGCCGACGTGGTGTGGCCCCCTGGCGCCGTCGAGGCCCTGCTCGAGGAGTTCGTCGCCGGCGGCTACTACGCCCTGCAAGCGGGACTCGAGAGCGTCGGCGGTCCCGACTACTGGGGACGAGCCCTGGCCCATCACCATCGCACAGGCCTCAGCCGTCGCTGGTTCGGGCTCGTGGCAACCGTGTTCCGCCGTGACGACCTCCTCGCGGCCGGGTTCGACAGCCGGTTCGTGTCGGGCGAGGACATCGACCTGCGGTGGCGGCTGCGGGACGAGGGTCTGCACATCGGTGTGTCGGAGCGCACCACCGTCGAGCACCGCTTCGCCGGCGACGACTTCGCGTTCGCCAAGGACCAGTTCTTGATGGACGGCGCCGGGCTGGGCCGGATGGTGCGCACGCGGCGGTGGCGAGGAGCCGCCCTCACGCTGCTGCCGGCCGCGGCCGCAGCGCGCGGGTCGGTGAAGGCCCTCGCGTCCAGGCAGCCGCAGTGGATCCGCTACTTCTCCGCGTTCGCCATCTGGAACTACGTCGGCATGGCCCGAGGACTCCGCGATGGTCGTTGATCGTGCCATGACGCCCGGCGTCGTGCAGCTGCCCGCGCGGCGGTCGCTCGCGCGCAACTCGACTGGTCTCGTGGCCGGCAAGGCCGTGCAGATGGGGACCGGATACCTCTTCTGGCTCGTGGCCGCGCGCACCGCCTCCGTCCACGAGGTGGGTGTCGCCGCGGCCGTGGTCTCAGCGGTGATGCTGTGCACCCAGTTCGGGCTGCTCGGCTCGGGTGCGGCGGCGATCGTGATGCTCGGCCGCGATCGCGCTCCGGTCTCCGAGATCGTCGGGTCGGCGTTGGCCGTTGTCGCGACCGCGTCGGCCGCCGCCGCCGTCGTGTCTCTGGTGGCGATCAGCAGCTTCTCCGACAGCCTGCACGTCGTCGCCTCAGACGGGTTGTTCCTCGCCTTGTTCGTGCTCGCCGCCGTCTTCGGCACGGTGATCATCTGCTTCGACCAGGTTTCAGTGGCGCTGGCCCGCGGCGACCAGGTGCTGCCTCGCTATCTCGTGAGCGGAACCCTGTCCGTGGCCGTGCTCCTCGTCGCCGGTGTCCGGTCGGTCTCGCTGGCGGCCGGCGCCGTCTTCGCCTGCTGGGCCATCGACGCCACGGTGTCGTCGCTTGTCGGGTGGTACCAGATGCGACGCTGGCTCGGGCACTGGGTCCGTCCACGGTTCGTCCCCCAGCCGGCCCGCGAGTTGCTGCGGCTCGGCTTGCCCAATCACGCGTTGACGCTGACCGAGCGGGCGCCGGCGCTGCTGGTCCCCGTCCTCACCGCTCAATTCGCGTCACCGACCGTGACGGCCGTCTGGTACCCGGCCTGGATGATGGCATGGGTCGCCTACACCGCGCCGGTGTCGGTCGGGCTGGCCCAGTTCTCCGACATCGTCCGCCGGCCCGACCGGATCCGCGAGACCACGACCGCGGCGTTGGGGTGGTCACTGCTGCTCGGCGGCGCCATCGCCGCCGTCCTCGTGATCGGTGCCGAACCGTTGCTCTCGCTGCTCGGTCGCCAGTACGCCGAGTCGTCCGCCGGCGCGTTGCGCGTGCTCGCGGTCGGCCTGGTGCCGTACGCCGTGATCCAGGCCTACAACTCGGTGTGCCGGGCTCAGCAGCGGCTGCGCGAGGCCACCATCACCGGCCTGATCCTCGGGGCCGCGGCCTGCACGGCGACGGTTGCGGCCGCCGACCGCGGCACGACCGCGATGGCAGTGGCGTGGGTCGCCGTCTTCACAGTCGGCGCCGTGTGGTGTGGTGCGCGACTGCTCGACATGATCCGCGAGCGCTCGCCGCTCGTGCTCGCCGGAGTCACGGACTGATGGGAACTGGCATGACAACGGCACAGATCGCCCCGCCTACGGGCGCGGCCGCACCCACCCACCGGCCGGCGACCGCGTCGGTCGTCGCGTCTCGCGGCCTCGAGGTCGTCGCCATCCTCGCCGCAGCGATCGCAGTGTGGTCGGCCAGCCGCATCGACATCGCCGCCGTCGGCGACGTCGGTCTGGCCAGCGCGCTGCCGGCGGCCTACTGGATCGCCTTCGCTGGCCTCAACGTCGCCTTCGCCTTCGCCCTCGCGCGCGGCAAGACCTCAGCACGGACGATGTCGATCCTCCTCGGTGCACTCGTCGTCACGCTGTTCGGCGTGGCCGCCGTCGCCTCCCCGTTCCCTCGCCTGGAAGCATCGTGGCGGCATCTCGGGATCATCGACTTCCTCGCCCGCGGCGGTCAGATCAACGGCCAGGTCGACGCCTACTTCAACTGGTCCGGGTTCTTCTCGCTCTGTGCCGCGATCAGCCGGATGGCCGGCCTCCAGTCATTGGTCGGCGTGGCCCGCTGGGCGCCGTTGTGGATCAACGCGCTGTGGCTCGCCGCGGCGAGCGTGTCGTTGAAGGTGCTCACCCGCGATCGCCGCCGGTTCTGGCTCGGCCTCTGGGTGCTCTGCCTCGGGAACTGGATCGACCAGGACTACTTCTCACCGCAGGCGTTCGCCTTCTTCCTCTATCTCGTGATCATCGGTCTCGTGCTGTGGGGGCTGCGGGCGGACGTCCCCGGACGTCTCGGGGCGCGGTGGAGCGGGATCGGGACGACGCGGACAGCCGTCGCCGGTTGGTGGCACGCGCGGCGGCCCGCCGGCCCGTCGACGTCGGCGCAACGACCCGGTCTCGTCCTCGTCGCCGTTCTGCTCGGTGCAGCGATCATCGTCAGCCACCAACTCACCCCAATCGTCCTCGTGCTGTCGCTGTCGGCCGTCGTGGTCGCCGGTCGCTCGTGGACGTGCCGCCTGCCGATCGCGCTCGGACTGCTGCTAGTGGCGTGGCTGGCCACCGGAGCGAGCTCGTTCCTCGCCGGACACCCCGTGCTCTCGTTCGCCACGCTGCAGGAATCTGCGGCGGCCAACGTGGGCGAGAGGTTGGGCGGGAGCGCCGGCCACGCGTTCGTCGTGCACGAGCGGATGCTGCTGTTCGTGGCGATGTTCGTGCTCGCCGGCATCGGTCTCCTGCGTCGTCGCCGCGCGCTGCGATCAGCCCCGGCGTTCCAGTCGGTCGGCATGCTTCCCGCAGTCCTCTGCGTCGTGCCGTTCCTGCTCGTTCCCGCCAACGCCTACGGCGGCGAGATGCTCATGCGCGCCACGCTGTTCGCGCTGCCGTTCACGTCCGTGCTGATCTCCGACGCGCTCCCGCTCGGCCCCGAGTCGAACCGCGCGAGCCGCGGCCGGCGGCCGGTCGGGTTGCTCGTCGCCGCGCTCCTCGCCGTGATCTTCACGGTGTGGGGAGCGGCCAACGTGCTCGCCAAGTACGGCAACGCCCGGTTCGACATGTTCACCCAGGGCGAGGTCGACGCGGTCGCCGAGATGTACCGATCGGCTCCCGCCGACGCCGTGCTCATCTCGGCCGCCCACCCGACTCCGTGGCGCAACGAGCACTACACGGACTTCCGCTACACCACGTTCCAAGAGGTCTGCCGCGCTGCTCCGAGCGCCGGCTCCTGCGCCGACGCGGTGCTGGACCGGATCGCCGCAGGGGGACGTGGCGGCATGGTGCTCGTGCTGCGTTCCGGCGAGAACGCCTTGCGCATGCAAGGCCTGATGGCCCCCGAGGACCTGGTGTCGATCGAGGCATCACTCCTGTCGACTCCTGGCGTCGAGCTCGTCTACGAGAACGCTGACGCCCGGCTCTACTCCGTAGGAGGGCGCTCGTGAGCCGCTGGCATCTCGATCCTGTGTCGGTGCTGTTGCTTGGTTTCGCCGCCGAGGCGCTGCCGATCCTCGCCGTCGCGGCGGGACCGATGCGAGTGATCGTCGCCGTGTTGCTGACAGCCGTAGTGCCGGGTTACGCACTCCTGCGTCCGATGGCCCTCGGCGACCGCGTCGTCGTCGCCGTCTCGGCCGTGGCCGCGAGCCTGGCGATCACCGCGCTGGCATCACTGGCGCTCAACTATCTCGCCATCTGGTCGTGGCCGGCGTGCGCCGGCGTGCTGATGGCCGTGACGGCCGGTGCCGTGGCGGTCCACGCGAGGGGAGCTGCACGATGACGACAGTCGGGCTGGTCATGTTGATGCTCGGCGTGGCGGCGCTGCTCGTCCGGGAGCTGGCAGTGGTACGTCTCGACACCGTCCCGAAGCGACTGTTCGGCGTCGTCGAGATCATCGCGGTCGTCGCCGTGGTGATGCTCGTCCCGCGGATGGTGGAGCTGCTGACATGAGCGCCGGGACGGTTCCCACGGGCTCGCGGTCGGCACCGCGTTGGCTGTTCGTCAGCGACGTCCATCTCGGCACCGTCGACGGCAGCCGGGACACCGGCCGCGCACTGGCGCAGTTCCTCGAGGACCTCGCCGGCACGGCAGGCCCCGCGTCGCGCTTGGTGCTGCTCGGCGACGTCTTCGAGATGCTCGAATCGTCGGGCCGTGGGGAAGCCGGCGCCCTGGCGCGACTGGACGCCATCGTCGCGTCCAACGAGGCGGTGTTCAGCGCCCTCCGACGCTGCATCGAGCAGGGGGTCGTCGTCGAGGTGGTCGCCGGGAACCACGACATGGACCTCGTGCGTCCGGCCGTCGAGCGGCGCCTCCGGGGGCATCTCGGGGTCGGTCCGACCGACGACCGACTGCGGATCTGGCCGTGGCTCTACGTCGTCCCCGGCGTGCTGTACGCCGAGCACGGCAATCAGCATCACGATCTGAACCGATTCCCCCGCATCCTCGACCCGTACTCACGGCGCCGTCTCGGCGAGATGCACACGCCCCCGCTCGCCGCCGCCCACCCGCCCGCCGGGGGCCAGGCAGCTGGGTGGACCCGTCGCCGGCTGGCGTTCCTGTCAGCCGCGTTGGCCACGTGGCGCGGCGAGCTCGCAGCCGCCGACCCGGCCTACTGGGCCACGGTCAGCTCGTACGCCGTGACGATCGGTCTCCCAGGCGCGCTGGTGGCGACGCTCGAACGCCGCTCACGGCTCCGCCCGATCGTCGCCGCCCGGCGGTTGACCGCTGTGCTGCGCCGCCGCGTGCTCGGCCGGCCGAGCGATCTGCCCGACGCCTACATGGTCGAGGCCGCCGCCGACGTGCACCGCATCTGCGCGCGATGGGGGTCGGCCTTCCCGGTCTACGTGTTCGGCCACACACATGTCGCTGCCGACCTCGGGCTGGACGACGGCGCGGCCCGCTATCTCAACTGCGGCACGTGGTCGCCCTACTTCCGGCGCGACGATCCTGCGGCCGGCGAGCCGACGGCGTTCCCGTTCGTCGAGGTCGTCGCGGACGGCGCCGGTGTGCGCGGTTCGCTGCGCTGGTGGCGTTGCCGCACCCTCCGCGTCGCGCCGGTCGACGACCCCGCGTCTTGCGCGAGGCCCAAGCCGACCGGCCCTTCCGCCCGTTCTCGACCCCTTCTTCCCGCGATCCGGAGCTGATCATGATCTCATTGCGCGCGACGTTGCTTCCAGCCGTCCTGACGGGCGTGCTCGCGACGCTCCTCCCGTCGGTCACGGTGGCCGCGCAGTCGACGGAGACGGATCCGCCGGTGGTGCTCGCCGTGCAGCCGGCTCGCGACGCGATCGATGTCGACCCCGCCGCCAACGTGTCCGTCGACTTCTCGGAGCCGATGGACGCGGCCACGTTGACCACCACGTCGATCACGCTGACCACGGTCGGCAGCACCACACCGTTGCCGGCGGCGATCACGTACGACTCGGCGCACAACCGGGCCACACTCGACCCCGACTCGCCGCTGAGCACCGCCACGACATACACCGCGACCGTGCTCGGAGGTCCGAGCGGCGCGCGCGACCTCGCCGGCAACCCTCTGGCGGTCGACGAGATCTGGTCGTTCACCACCGCGGCCCCCGCCGACACGACTGCACCGGAGACGACCATCGCCGCCGCCGCGGACGCTGCCGGCAACCCCGAACCCAGCGCCGCCGCCGCGACGGGGACCGTCGACACCCAGGCGCCGGCGAGCAACACCTCACCGGCCGCGAGCCCGTCGACGGCCCAGGCCGAGACCTCCACGCTCGCCGAGTCCTCCACAGTCGCCGAATCTTCGACGACGGTGACCTTCGCGCCGGTCGCCGACGCGCGTGTCGAGGCGGCCAACCCGAACACCAACTTCGGGTCGGTGACGCCGCTGCGCGTCGACAGCAGCCCGATCGAGGAGTCGTTCCTCAAGTTCGACGTCACCGGCACCGCGGCGCCAGTGACGAGCGCCAAGCTGCGCCTGTACGTCACGAACGCGACGATCAACGGTCCGACCGTCTTCCTCACCGGGAACGATTGGACGGAGGCCGGTCTCACCTGGAACAACCGGCCGGCGCAGATCGGCACCGCCACTGACGACCTCGGCAACGTGGCGGTCAACACGTGGGCCGAGTTCGACGTGACTCCGCTCGTCAGCGGAGACGGCACGGTCAGCTTCAACCTCGGCCGGACCTCATCGGACGCGATTTGGTTCAACTCGCGGGAAGTGACGGATCCGGCCCTGCGCCCGCAGTTGGTCGTGACGTTCACCGGCACTCCGCCACCTCCCGTTCCGCCGACCGTCGCGGCAACACCCCCTGGTGGCACGTACACCACCGCACAGTCCGTGACGCTGACCGCGTCCGAGCCGGCGACGATCCGTTACACGACGGACGGCTCGGACCCGACTGCGAGCAGCGCCGTCTACACCGCGCCGCTGGCGCTCACGGCGTCGACCACGTTGAAGTTCTTCGCCGTCACACCGGACGGCCGCAACTCGGGCATCGTCACCGAGGCGTACACCATCCAGCTGCCCGCCACGGTCTCGTTCGCGCCCGCCGCGGATGCCCGCGTCGAAGCCGGCCATGCGACCGTCAACTACGGGACCGCGACGAGCCTCGTCGTCGACTCGAGCCCGCAGACCGAGAGCTACCTGCGGTTCGACGTCAGCGGGTTGACCAGCGCGGTGCAGACCGCCACGCTGCGGCTCTTCGTGTTCAACGACACGAGCAACGGTCCCGCTGTGTACACAGCGGACAACACCTGGACCGAGACGGGCATCACCTGGAACAACCGACCCCCGAGGTCCCTGAACGGCGTCGACGACAAGGGCGCCCTGCCGGTCAACGCGTGGGCGGACTTCGACGTGACGCCACTGATCTCCGGGAACGGCACGTTCACCCTCGTGTTGGCGACGAGCTCCAGCGACGCCGCGTCCTTCTACGCCAAGGAGTGGACTGACGCGACGTTGCGGCCGCAGCTCGTCGTCACGTCGGCCCCGGGGGTCGCGCCAACGGTCAGCGCCACGCCCGCCGGTGGGACGTTCAGCACGCCCGTCGACGTGACGCTCAGCGCGTCCAAGCCGGCGACGATCCACTACACGATCGACGGCTCGAATCCGACGCCGAGCAGCCCGACCTACGCCGGCCCGATCCACCTGATCCAGTCGACGACGCTCAAGTTCATCGGCATCGACTCCGCCGGCGCGACATCCGCCGTGGTCACCGAGGCGTACACGATCAACGCCGACTTCACGCCGCCGGCGACGACGATCGCCAGCGGGCCGGCTGACCCGACCAACCTCGCCTCGGCGACGTTCACGTTCTCGTCCGACGAGCCCGGGTCCACGTTCGCGTGCGCGCTCGACGGCGCCGCGTTCACCACATGCTCGTCGCCCAAGACCTACAGCGGGCTCACCGCCGGCTCCCACATGTTCCAGGTCCGCGCCATCGACCTCGCCGGGAACGTCGACCCGACGCCAGCCGCCACGACCTGGACCATCGACCTGACCGCGCCGACGGTGACCAGCGTCGCGCCCGCAGCCGGGGCGACCGGAGTCGACCCCACCGCCACTGTCAGCGCGGTGTTCTCCGAGGACATGAACCCGGTGACGCTCAGCGGCTCGACCGTCCGGCTGGTCCCCCAGGGCAGCGGCAGCCCCGTGTCGGCGACTGTCACCTATGACGCCCCGTCACGGACCGTCACGCTCGTCCCCGCCACCATCCTGACCGTGGGCGCGACCTACACCGCCACCGTCGTGGGCCGCGCGGGCGGCGCCACCGACCGCGCCGGCAACCCGCTGGCCAGCGACAAGACCTGGTCCTTCAGCGTTCGCACCGCGTCGACGGCGGTGACGTTCACCGTCAACCCCCTCGCCGACGCGTGGGTCGACAGCACCACGCCGGCGACGAACTACGGGACGGCCACCAGTCTCACCGCGGACACCAGTCCGGCATCGCAGAGCTACCTCCGGTTCAGCCTCAGCGGCATCACCGCGCCCGTCAGGAGTGCCAAGTTGCGGCTCTACGCGTTCACCGCGACGAACAACGGGCCGGCGGCGTTTGCGGCTGGCAGCGGCTGGACCGAGACCGGGGTGACGTGGAACAACCGGCCGGCCACGATCGGCAACGCCCTCGACCACGTGGCAACCATCGCCAGCCAGACCTGGGTGGAGTACAACGTCACGTCGGCCATCACCGGCAATGGGACGTTCGACCTCGCCCTCGTGCCGATGTCCAGCGACGGGATCAACTTCTACGCACGTGAGAACGCGGTCACCCGGCCCGAGCTGGTCGTCACGTTCGGCGGCCCGCCGCCGCCGACTGTGGCCGCGACCCCCGCCGGCGGCACCTACCCAGGTCCGGTCAACGTCACGCTCACGGCCTCGGAGCCGGCGACGATCCGCTACACGACAGACGGCAGCACGCCGAACACGACGAGCCCGACCTATACCGCTCCAGTCCCCGTCCAATGGTCGAGCACGCTCAACTTCTACGCCGTCACGTCGGACGGGCGTACGTCCCCGGTCGTGACCGAGACCTACAGCATCGACCTCACCGGCTACCGGGACTTCTCGTTCGGATCGGCGAGCGCGCCGACGGCGAAGGAGGGCCAGAGCAAGGTCTGGTACGCGGGCGGTGCCTGGTTCGCGGCGATGTTCCAGCCGGCGGTCGGTGACTTCCACATCTTCCGGCTCAACACGACGACCCAGACCTGGACCGACACCGGCACGCTGATCGACGCCCGCAACACCGCACGCGTCGACGCGCTGTGGGACGGCGCCAAGCTGTACACCGTCTCAGTGGTGTACAGCACGGCGAGCAGCGCGCGCGCCGAGCTGCGCCGGTTCAGCTACAGCGGCGGCGTCTACACGCTCGACAGCAACTTCCCCGTCGTGTTGAACAGCACCGGCGCCGAGATGGTCGTCATGGACAAGGCTTCCGACGGAACCCTCTGGGTCACGTACGCGACGGGCGGCAGGGTCTATGTCATCCACTCGCTGTCATCCGACAGGTCGTGGACCGCTCCGTTCACCGTCCCCGGCCCGGAGGCAGTGGTGTCGACCACGACGACCGAAGCATCGAGCGTGATCGCGTTCGGCAACTCGATCGGCGTGATGTGGAGCAACCAGGTCGACAACAAGATGTACTTCGGCGTCCATCTGAACGGCGCACCCGACAGCTCCTGGTCGATCGAGGTGGCCTACGGGGTGCCGGGGCAGGAGTCGGCCGACAACCACATCAACCTCAAGGCGGATTCCAGCGGACGGGTCTACGGCGCCGTGAAGTCGTCGCTCAACGCGACCGGTGAGCCGCTGATCAACCTGGTCGTTCGCCAGCCCGCAGGCGGATGGTCGACATACGTCTGGGGAACGGCGGAGTACAACCACACCCGTCCCGTCGTCGTCCTCGATGAGCAGGCCGGCCGGGTGCACGTCTTCGCCAGCGCGCCGTGCTGCGCCGGCGGCATCGTGTACCACAAGAGCTCGAGCATGTCGAACATCTCCTTCCCGTCCGGGCCCGGCACCCCGGTCATCGCCAGCAAGACCGACACGGAGATCAACAACGTGTCCTCGACCAAGCAGAGCGTGACCGCGGCGACGGGACTGCTGATCATCGCCGGCGACGACATGTCGAACTTCTACCTCCACAACCTCATCGATCCGAGCTGACTCGCCGCGGCGGGTCGTCATCCCGCCTTCACGCGCCTGTCACGCGTCTGTAATACTCTGCGCTGCGGGCAGCAGCGGGGAGGCACAACGTGGCAGGTCCCATCCGGGCGCGAAGCAGGTTCGTTCCAGCGGTCGTCGGATCGCTGGTCGTAGCCGCGGTCGCCGCCGTTCCGGCGCCGAGCGTCGCGGCGACGACCACGACGCTGGTGGCGGTGGCCGACACCTACGTCAACAGCTCGGCGCCGAGATCGACGGCTGGCACGGCCCCAAGGTTGTGGGTCGACGGGTCGCCGCTCGAGCACGCCCTGTTGCGCTTCGACGTCGCCAACGTCGGCGCGCCGGTCACCAGGGCGACGCTCGACGTGTACGTGACCCGATCTGACTCCGCGCTCGACGTCCGGCCGGTCGCGTCCACCTGGGACGAGGCGAGCGTGACGTGGGACACCGCCCCGTCGGCCGGGGCGGTCGCCGCCTCGTCGGGGGCCGTGTCCCCCAACTCGTGGGTGACGATCGACGTGACGGCGATCGTGACCCAGCCCGGGCCGGTGAGCTTCGCCGTGACGACGGACAACACCCACGCCCAAGCGTTCGACAGCCGGGAGGGCGCCAACCCGCCGCGCCTGCTCGTCGAGTACGGCACCGCACCGCCGGCGGGCGCCACGACCTACTACCTGGACGCGGGGCACGGCAGCGACAGCAACGCCGGGACCTCGCCCTCGACCGCCTGGCGCACGCTCGGCAAGCTGGCCGGCGCCACCCTGGCACCCGGCGATGTGGTGCTGCTCGCCAGGGGGTCGACGTGGACCGGCCCGCTCTCGCTGGGTGCCAGCGGGACGCAGCAGCGCCCGATCATCGTGGGCGCGTACGGCACGGGCGCGTTGCCGGTCGTCACGGGCAGCACGGACTGCGTCACCATCTCCGGCTCGTACGTCGTCGTCCGTGAGATCAACCCCCGCGCCTGCTCGTGGGCCGGGGTCCGCATCAGCGGTGATTCCAACCGCGTCGAGCGCAGCGTGATCACGGGGAACGCTGCCGGGATCCAGGTCGCGGCCGGCGCCGTCGGCAACGCCATCATCGACAACGATCTCGTCGACAACAACCGGATGTCCGTGCTGACGGCGTCCCCGACGAACGACGATTCCGGGGCGTTCGGGATCCTCCTCAACGGCGATCAGACAGAGGTCGCCGACAACCGGATCTCCGGCAGCGACGCCTTCTCCTACGACTACGGACGCGACGGCAGTGCGATCGAGATCTATGGGGGCCAGCACAACTCGATCCACCACAACGTCGCCGTCGAGAACGACTCCTTCGCCGAGCTGGGCAACAGTCGATCGACCGGCAACGTGTTCGCCTTCAACGTCGTCCGGTCGACGCTCGATACGTCGAGCTTCGTCGTCACGCCGGGCAGCGGCAGCAGCCGCGGGCCGGTCACCGCCACCGAGCTGTACCGCAACACCGCCGTC
>JBIOUO010000242.1:0-7093 GCA_044867195.1 Ilumatobacteraceae bacterium | reverse complement strand
TGCGGAGGCGGCTTCGGCGGTCATCGACTTGAGTCCTGACGTGGTGCAGGCGGGCGAATCGCTCGAGGACCACGCGTTGGCCCATTCGGCTGGTCTAACAGCTGCCACACTCGCGGCGCTCAGGCAGCGGATGGGAACAATGTCGCGGTATCTCGAGACCGCAGATCGCGTGTACAAGGGGCGGGTACCGAAGGCGATGCGAGCGGCAGCCGACGGCATCCCGCTTGGATCGGCAGTTCACGCGGAGATCGAGGAGATCACGGCGACCTTCCAATCCGGCGATCGACGAGTCCGGTACCGGCTCAGGACGATCGCAGGCGCCGACGGGGAGGGGCCGTAGGGCAACTGGACAGCGTCGCACCTGCGATCAACCGCCGTGGCCACGTGCCGGAGTGTTTGCAAGGGGGCTTCCCCCGTTCAAACACTCCGGTGCAGCAAACACTCGGGTGGGAGGGCCGTCAGCGGGACGGGGCGGGCACCACGTCGGCTTCGGCGGCGAGCTCCGGTTCCTCGGCGGTGGCCTCGTAGGGCGCGGCACCCGAGGCCAGCGCGGTGGTCGGCTGGACCCCGCGGCGGCCGTCGACGAGGCCCTCGCGGTAGGCGCTACCCGCGCGGATCGCGCGTACCGCGCGGCGCAGGCGTAGCGGGTCGAGCGGCTTGACCAGCCAGCCGTCGGCACCCGACCGCTTGGCGAGGTGGACGTCGGCCAGGCGGTCGAGCAGCATCAGCACCGGCACGTGTGGCAGCCGGCCACTGGACTCGTCGAGGCGCAGCGACATCGTGACCGCCATCCCTCCCATCGACCCGATCTGCAAGTCGAAGATGCCGACATCGACGTCCTCGCCGGCGGCGACTCGCTGCTCGACGGCACCGGCAACCTGCCGGCCGTCGGAGCACACGGTGAACGAGGTGTCCGGGCCGCCGATCGCGGCGACCACGTCGTCGACGAGCCAGTCCGCATCCGTAGCCAGCAGCACGTGCACGAGCGGCGACCGTACCGCACGTGTCGTCTCGTAACGTACGTGCCCCTGCTCGTACGAGCGGACGCGTCACGAATGAGCAGGCTCGTCGAACAGGTGGGCGCGGACCTCGTCGAGGCCGGCGAGGTCGTGGACGTCGCCTGCCAGCAGCGGGACCTCGATCAGCGGGCCGCCGTCGAGCAACGCGGCGAACGGGGCGAGCTCCGCCCGCGCCGCCTCGGCGAGGTCGCGCAGCTCGGCGAGGTTGCGCCACAGCGCGGTGACCTTGGGGTCGCTGCTCGCCGCCGCCCGGGCCCGAGCCGCGGCGGCGGTGCCCGGGCCGAACGCCGGGTGGACCCGATTGGCCACCCCGGCGACTCGTGCGATCCCGTGCTCGCCGAGCTTGCCGGCAAACCAGACCGCCTCCGTCACCGTGTCGCGGTGCGGCGAGGCGACGATGACGTAGCGCGTGGAGTCCGAGCGGAGCAAGCGGGTGACATCCTCAGCCCGCTGCCGAAAGCCGCGCTCCATGCCGGCGAACGCCTGGAAGAACGCCACCGCGTCGGCCAGCACGTCCGAGCCGACCACCCGCCCGATGGCCCGCAGCAGCGGCTGCGTCGCCGCGTTCACGACGCGCATCCCCCGTCGCGCCGGCAGCATCAGCAGTCGGAACAGGCGGTGGTCGAGGAATCGGGCCAGCACGCTCGGCGCCTCCAAGAAGTCGAGCGCGTTGCGGCTCGGCGGGGTGTCGACCACCACGAGGTCGAAGCGCGTGTCGCGATGCAGCTGATGCAGCGTCTCGGCGGCCATGTACTCCTGGGTGCCGCTGAGGGCGCTGGAGATGTTGCGGTAGAACGTGTTGGCCAGGATCCGCTCGGCCTGCTCCTCGTCTCCGGCGTTGCGCCGGACGACCCCATCGAACGCGGCGGCCGTGTCCAGCATCATCGCCCACAGCTCGCCGGGCGCGTCCTCGAGGGCGATGCGCTGCGGCTCGGGCGCCAGCCCACCGGGCAGGCCGAGGGCGTCGGCGAGGCGGCGAGCCGGGTCGATCGTGACGACGACGGCGCGCCGCCCGGCTCGCGCCGCCTGTAGCCCGATCACCGCGGCCGTCGTCGTCTTGCCGACGCCGCCCGACCCGCAGCACACGACCACCGCGGCGTCACCGAGCACACGGTCGAGGGCGGCGCCGCGGGCGCCGTTCACGCTGGCGCCCGCAACGACCCCACCAGCAGGTCGACGTCGCTGGCGTCGAGACCGGCCACCGGCAGGAGCGGAAGGTGCCACTGCGCCAGGGGCAGCTCGATACCGAGCCTGGCGACCTCGGCGTCCTGCATCGCCAGCCTGGCCCGCCGGAACGTCGCCGCCTCGACGAGCAACGCGGCGTCGGCGGCATCGAGCCTGACCCGCGCCGGGTCCGGCACTGGCGCCGAGCCGAGCGCGTCGACGTTGTTGACGACGACCGGTCCGAGGCGCACCCCGACACGGTCCTCCAGCGCATAGGCGGTCTCGACGACCTCGTTGACGGGCGTCGTCTCCGGCACGGTGACGAGCACGACCTGCGAGCGACGCGGGTCGCCGAGCAGGTCGACGACATCCTGGGCCTGGACGCGTACGGGGCCACCGCGAACGGCGTCGAGCAGCCCGGACGCCGACGTCAGGAACGTGATCGCGTGGCCGGCCGCCGGGCCGTCGACGACGATCACGTCCCAGTCCCCGCTGCGCTCGAGCTGCTTGATCTTGCCGAGCACCACGATGTCGTCGATGCCCGGGGCGGCCGTGGCCACGACGTCGATCACTCCCGACGTCGTCAACCGCCGGGCGACACGGCCGAAGCCGTGGTCGCGCAGGTACGCCTCCAGGGCGGCGGAGCCGGAGATCGCCTCGCACGGCACGTCGCCGCAGAGCTCGGCCAGGACCGGTTTGCCGTCGAGCTCGACCGCCAGCACGCGCAGGCCGGCCGCGGCGGCCGCACGCACCAGGACCGCCGTTACCGTGGTCTTGCCGACCCCCCCTTTGCCCGCCACGATGGTGACGCGAGCGGAGGTCAGCTGCGGCACAGGATCGACGAGCTCCGGAGGCACCCTTGCGCAGACTAGCGATCGCCCTGCTGACGGCCGCTGTCTGCTTCGCCGCGCTCGGTCCGGCTGGCGGGCACGCCGGCGCCCAGAGGTCGGGCGACGAGCCGGGACCGGTCGACGTGCTCCAGGTCAGCGGGCTGTTCGACCCGATCGTCGTCGACGCCATCGACGAGGCGATCGCCCGCTCCGTCGCCGATCGCGCGCAGGCCCTGATCCTGCAGGTCAACACGCGTGGCGCTGTCGTCGGCCGCGACGAGATCGAGGCTCTGATGGAGCGCATCGAGGCCGCCCCGATCGCGATCGCCATCTGGGTCGGCCCGTCTGGCGCTCGGCTGTACGGCACACCCGCCCAGCTGCTCGCGGTCGCCGACGTCACCGGCATGGCGCCCGGCGCCCGGGTCGGCCACACCGGCGTTGCCCTGCGCCCGAACGGCACCGCGGTCGATTTCGGCGAGGCCGCCGGTCCACTGCGCGCCGGCTCGCTCGGGTTGAGCGAGGCCCGCCGGCTGGGCGTGTTCGAGCAGCGCATCTCGGACGAGGGGATCCCGACGATCGTCAACATGGTCGACGCGCTGGACGGCTACACCCACGACGGCGTGACGCTCGAGACTTCCGACGAGCGGGTGCTCGACGACGGGACCGTGCGCCGGGACACGACCGCCACGGTTCGCTTCGCCAAGCTCGGCCTGGTCGACCAGCTGTTCCACACCGTGAACAGCCCCGCCGTGGCGTACCTGCTGTTCCTGATCGGCCTGGCGCTGCTGATCTTCGAGTTCTTCACCGCCGGCATCGGCATCGCCGGCGTCGTCGGCGCCGGATGCGTCGTGCTGGCATCCACTGGACTGGCCACCTTGCCCGCTAGAGGCTGGGCCGTGGCGATCATCCTGGCCGCGATGCTGGCGTTCGCGGTCGACGTTCAGGTCGGCGTGCCGCGCTTCTGGACGGGCGCCGGGATCGTGCTCACCGCGCTCGGCAGCCTGCTGCTGTTCGAGCCGCTGCCCGGCGTGACGCTGCGCCCGTCGTGGATCACGCTGCTCGCCGGCATCGGTGGCACGGTGCTGGTGTTCGTCGTCGGCATGCCGTCGATGGTCCGCACCCGGTTCGCCACCCCGACGATCGGCCGGGAGTGGATGATCGGCGAGCTCGGATCCGTCGTCGAGGCGGTCGACCCCGATGGCGTGGTCAGCGTCGGGTCGGCCCGCTGGCGAGCGCGGACGAATCGGGCGACGCCCGTCGCGGCAGGTGAGCAGGTGCGCGTGGTCGGCATCGACGGCGTGACCCTGGAGGTCGAACCGCTCGAGGGGGCGGCGCGGGATCACCGCGAGAGGCGGCGCGCGGGGGACGGGTGACCCGAGTTTCGGCCCCGTAAACCCTGTGTGAACAGGGTGCTCGACCCATTGAACCGCCGCCGGCCGCTTCGTACCGTGACCGCCGTGAAGGGCGTCAGCTTGACGTGGCAAGAGTCCGGGGCCTGCCGCACCGGGGAGGCCACCGACTTCTATCCCCCCATGCATGCCGAGCGCAAGCACGAGAGGCTGGCCCGAGAGCGGCGGGCGAAGTCGATCTGCGCCGGCTGCCCCGTGCGCATCCAGTGCCTCGAGTACGCCATCCACGTGGACGAGCGCTACGGCATCTGGGGCGGCCTCAACCAGGACGAGCGGCGCCTCCTACGCGCCTCCGCCTGACACCCCGGGTGCGGGCGCGGGGAGCCGGGCGCCGGCGATGCGGCGGTCGTCGCGGCGGCGGGTGATCCCGCGGTGATCGAGCTCGGCGAGCAGCGGAACGGCGTGCTTTCGGGTGATCCCGGCTGCTGCTCGGAACTCGCTGACCGTGAAGCCTTCCGGCCGGGCCGCCAGCAGGGTCGCCGCCAGCTCGGCGGCGGTGTCGATCGCGCTGGCGTGCCACCACAGTCCGTCGCGCTCGACGAGCACGCCTCTGCGCGCCAGCTCGCGCCGCGCGGCGGGCTCGAGGGCGGTTGGAGGTGGTGGGGCGAGGCCGCCGGTGGCGAGGGTCCCGACCGCCGGATCATCGGCCAGTAGATCTGGTGCCGCCCGCCGGCGTGCCGTGACACCGTCGGACGCGACGTCGTCGAGCGTCGCCAGCAGCGCCCGCTCGCGCTCGTCGAGCGACGCCAGCGCCAGCCCGGTGCCGGCGGCCGCCTCGATCCGCGCGCGCAGCGCGGCGGCCACTTCGGCCGCGACACCCGGATCGACGACCCAGCGGCCGACAGTCGGGGCCCGGCGCTCGCCGGTCAGCAGGTCCAGCTCGCCCGGCTCGACCCAGCCTCGCTCGGCGATCACCCGCTCGACCCGCCGGTCGGGCCGAGCCCGCGACGCCGGCAGGACCGGCGCGACATCGAGGATCTCGCCGCCGCCGACGGTCTCGTCGCGACCGGTCTCCCGGAGCACGTAGCGGTCGCCCGGCAGCAGCGGCAGCGCGGTGGCGAGGTGCAAGCGGACTGGTGACGTGGCGCCCGGCGCGATCCGGTCAGGACCGAGTACGCGCACGCGGACCGCGTGCTCGCCGGATCCGATATAGGCAAGGTAGGCGCCGCGCCGCGAAACGGGATGGTCGAGGCTGGCCAGCACGCCGAGCGTGGCGTCGGCGCAGCTCGAGCAGTGCCAGCGACCGGGCGCGATCACCACGTCGCCGCGCGCCACGTCGCCGTGGTCGACGCCTGCCAGGTTCAGCGCGGCGCGATGGCCGGGGCCGATCGCCGCCACCTCGCGGCCGAGCGTCTGGATCCCGCGCACGCGTACCGGCCGCGTTCCGGGCTCGACGGAGAGGCGGTCGCCGACGGCGATCGCGCCGTCGGTCAACGTGCCCGTCACGACCGTGCCGCTGCCACGCGCCGCGAACGCCCGATCGATCCACAATCGGGCTCGACCGCGGTCGGGCGCGGCCGGCGTGGCCCGCGCGAGCGCGCCCAAGGCGCGGGTGAGCGCGTCGAGCCCGCGGCCCGACGGTGCGGCGACGGGAACGACCGGCGCGGCGGCGAGGAACGTCCCGGCGACCCGCTCGGTGACTTCGAGCGCGGCCAGCGCGACCAGCTCGCGGTCGTCGAGCAGGTCGACCTTGGTCAGGGCGACGACGCCGTGACGCACGCCGACCAGCTCCAGGATCCGCAGGTGCTCCTCGCTCTGCGGCTTCCAACCTTCCGTAGCGGCGACGACGAACAGGCAGGCGTCGACGCCGCCGACGCCTGCCAGCATGTTGCGCAGGAAGCGGACGTGGCCGGGAACATCGACGAAGCTGACCGCCTCGCCGTCGACGACGGTGTGGGCGAAGCCGAGGTCGATCGTCAGGCCACGGCGCTTCTCCTCGGCGAAGCGGTCGGGGTCGGTGCCGGTGAGCGCCAGCACGAGCGACGACTTGCCGTGGTCGACGTGTCCCGCCGTGGCGATCACGCGCACGCCACGATCGCCTTCACGAGCACCGCGTCGTCGGACCGCTCGACGGCGCGCAGGTCGAGCACCGTCACCCCGTCGCCGGCCCTGGCGATGACCGGGGGGTCGTGTGCCCGCAGCACAGCGAGGTGGTCGCCGGGCACGCGGACGCCCCACGACGGGATCACCGCGCCAGGGGCGGAGCCGGCGCCAGGCACGGCATCGGTCGGGACGGCGGTGGCGCCGGTCGTGGCCGTCGCGCCTGCGATCTCGGTCGCCCGGCGCTCGAGCTCGCCGAGTGGCATCGCTGCCAGGCGCCAGAACGGCACGACGTCGACCACGTCACGGCGGAGGTAGGCGAGTGCGAGATCCTGCACCGCGGTGAGCACCAGACCGCCCGGCCGCAGGGCACGTGCCAGCGGGTGGCGGGCGCAGCGGGCGACGAGGTCGGCGCGGCCGGCGATGATGCCCGCCTGCGGGCCGCCGAGCAGCTTGTCGCCGCTGAACGTGACGAGCGCGGCGCCGGCGGCGAGCGTCTGGCGGGCCGCCGGCTCGCCGGCCAGCCACGACGGAGGGTGCGGTCCCGGCCACCACGGGCAGGTCGCGTCGACAAGGCCGCTGCCGAGGTCGACGACGATCGGCACACCGAGCGTTGCCAGCTCGGCGACCG
>JBIOUO010000241.1:0-11260 GCA_044867195.1 Ilumatobacteraceae bacterium | reverse complement strand
GCACCGTGACCTCCGGCTACCCCGCGTGGACGACGGCGAGCGACGGGTTCGCCGACGAGGTGCAGTCGCTGCTGCTCGCCCTCGGCTTCGTGACGACGCGGTCGGCGGCGGTCAGCGGCCGTGGCTCCTCGCTCGCCGTGCTGCGACTGCTCGACCGTGCCGCCAACGCCCGTTGGCTCGACGAGATCGGCTTCCTCTCGGCGCGCCAGGGCGCTGGCGTCGACGTCAGCGACGTCGCCCAGTCCGCTGGCGATGACCGCATCGGCTTCTACTTCGACCGCGTCGCGTCGGCCGAGCTGGGCGACGAGGAGCTGACCTACGACATCTCGGTGCCGGACAACGTGACATACGTGGCCAACGGGTTCGTCAGTCACAACACGATCGGGCTGATGATGGATTGCGACACGACCGGCATCGAACCAGATCTCGGGCTGGTCAAGATGAAGAAGCTGGTCGGCGGCGGGACGATGTCGATCGTCAATCAGACCATCCCTCGGGCGCTGCGGCGGCTCGGCTACAACGCCCGCCAGATCGACGACATCGTCGCCTACATCGACGCCGAGAAGACCATCCTCGGCGCCCCGGACATCGAGCGCGACCACCTCGCCGTGTTCGCCTGCTCGATGGGCGACAACACCATCCACTACGAGGGCCACGTGCGGATGATGGGCGCCGTGCAGCCGTTCCTCAGCGGCGCCATCAGCAAGTGCGTCGCCGGCGACACGCTGCTGCCGACAGCCGATGGGATGCTGCGCATCGCTTCGCTGCACCATGGTGAAGCACCCGACACGTTCCGCGACGAGGTCATCGAGGTCGACTCGCTCGATGGTCCGGCGAAGACCGCGGCGTTCTACTACGGCGGCCACCGCGCCGTTCGGCGAGTGACGCTGCGCAGCGGTCACACCGTGACCGGCACCGGCAATCACCGGGTGCTCGTGGCGTCCGAGTCGGGGCTCGACTGGCGCCGCATCGACGAGCTCGAGCCGGGTGAGCTGGTGGCGACGAGGTACGGCGGCGAGCTGTGGTCGATGGTGCCCGCCCGGTTCGACGACCTCCGGCCCAGCGAGCCGTACGGTCCCCAACAGGCGACGATTCCCAGCGAGATGACCGAGCAGCTGGCGTTCCTGCTCGGCGCCTACGCGGCCGAAGGTCGCATGTCGCGGTCGGACTGGACCGTGCGGATCACCACCTCGGTGCCAGCCGTCCGCGACCGGGTCGTGGACGCCTGGAAGACCGTGTTCGAGGTCCGCGCCGAGGTCGTCGACGACGGCGTTCGCGGCCCGGAGGTCCTGGCGGCATCGAAGTCGATCGTCGAGTTCCTCGAGCACGTCGATGCTGGCGCTGAGGCGCCGGCGAAGCGGATCCCCGACGCCGTGCTGCGGTCGCCGCGGCACATGGTCCTCGCCTTCCTCGACGGCCTCGCCCTCGATGCGTACGTCGCCATCTCCACCGCCCCGAAGTGGGCGATCTCCCTCGACTCACCGCGGATTCTCGACGACCTGCAGGCTGTGATGACGAACCTCGGGGTCGTCCACGGTCGGGTGTCGAAGCGCGACACGGAGGACGGCACGACCCACGACGAGGTCTACGCCACCTGCCGCCATGCCAAGCGGATGTGCGAGCTGGTGCCGTTCCTCGAACCCGACAAGTGGACGCGGGCCCGGCGCCTGCTCGCCCTGCCGCCGATGCAGGGCGACACGGGCGACCTCATCCCCCTGCCGCCGAGCGCGCTGCACGCGACGCTGCCGATCGGCGAGCCAGGCCGCGGTTCGACGGATCGCGTCCGTGCGGACTTCGGCTTCCTCCTCGACGACCGGACGCGCCACGTCACTCGGCGCACGGTCGAGCGGGCCATCGCCGCCGGGGCGAACGTGCCGCCGTGGGTGCGCCAGGTCATCGACGACGAGCTGCACCTGTCGTTCGTCACCTCCGTCGAGGATGCCGGCGAGCGCGCGGTGTACGACGTCTCGGTCCCGTCGAACCAGGCGTTCGTCGGCAACGGCATCGTCAACCACAACACGGTCAACATGCCCGAGGAGGCCACGGTCGGCGACGTCGAGGGGCTGCACCAGCTGGCGTGGGAGCTCGGGCTGAAGGCGGTCGCCATCTACCGCGACAACTGCAAGGTCGGCCAGCCGCTGTCGACGGCGAAGAAGGACGATCAGGCTGCGACGGCGACGACGATCGTCGAGAAGGTCGTCGAGAAGGTGGTCGAGAAGGTCGTCCACCGCCCGCTGCGCCAGAAGCTGGCGCGCAGCCGGCGCGGGCGCACGTTCGAGTTCCGCGTCGCCGACTGCAAGGGCTTCGCCACGATCGGCGAGTACGACGACGGCCGGCCCGGCGAGATCTTCCTCACCGTGTCCAAGCAAGGCTCGACGCTGTCGGGGATCATGGACGCCTTCGCCAAGTCGATCTCCTACGGCCTGCAGTACGGCGTGCCGCTGCGGGCGTTCGTCGAGGCATTCACGAACATGCGCTTCGAGCCGGCGGGGATGACCGACGATCCCGACATCCGCTTCGCCACGTCGATCATGGACTACCTGTTCCGGCGCCTGGCCATCGAGTACTTGAGCGTCGAGGAGCGCGCCGAGCTGAGCATCTTCACGATCGACGAGCGGATGCAGCCGACGCTGCCCGGCGTCGAGGAGACCGTCGTCGAGACGTCGACGGGTAGCGAGATGGTGCCCGACCCCAAGTCGGTGCCCTCGGCCGGCGAGCTCGCCGAGCAGATGGAGCTCGGGATGGCGACCCGGACACCGGTCGACAACACCCCGGCCGCCGGCGTGATCCGCACCCACGACGCGCCGATGTGCATGCAGTGCGGCGTGACCATGATCCGCGCCGGGTCGTGCCACGCCTGCCCGAGCTGCGGCTCGACCTCCGGCTGCTCGTGACCGGGAGCGGCATCGCAGTCACAGCGAAGCGTCGGCGTGGCACGTCATGCGTCGGGCAGCAGGCTCCGTGTCAGTGTGTCGGCGAGCCAGTTGGCGTGCTCGGCCTCTGACCAGCCGAGCTCGTCGCACAGCATGCGCGCCACGTCGGGGCTGGTGACGGCCCAGATGACCTCCGCGGCGCGCTTCGTGCTGACGCGCAGCGGCCCGCGGGCGGCGAACCACCGGGCGTAGGTGCGCATGTTCTTCAGGCGGAAGCGGTCCATCTCTGCGAAGAGCGTCGCCATCTCCGGCTCGACCGCCGACGCCGTGCGCAGGATCTCGAAGACCGGGCGGAGCCGCGTCGACATCCCCGCGATCCATGTCGCGAACAGCCCGAGCTGCTCGCGCGGGTCCATCTCGTGCTTGATCGCCTGGGCGGCGGGCGTCTCGGTCACGTTGGCGACGGCGCCGTCGGGCACGAGCCGGGTGTCGATGAGGGCGGTGAGGATCCGCGCCTTGCCGCCGAAGATGGCGTGGACGGTGTCCCGGGCGACGCCGGCGCGGTCGGCGAGGTCCTGCACAGTCGTGCGGGCGTAGCCGCGGTCGACGAAGAGCTCGGCCGCGGCGTCGAGGATGCGGGCACGGGTGCGGGCGGCCTGCTCATCGCGCACGGCCGAGGCGTAACGACGTTTGCCCTTGACCTCGGCCACGACTTCATCCTACAGTTCGCATATTGATCCGACATAGTGTCGGACGACTGCCCTTGGGAGGTCGCCATGGTCGAGCTGCTCACTCAGCCGCCGCCGATGGACGCCATCGCGCGAATGGTCGCCATCGAGGGTGTCCAGGTGTCGCCGACGATCGTGGCCAGTCAGCAGGGTCCCGACCGGCACCTCGGCCCCGAAGCGGCTGGTGCCATTCTGATCCTGCAAGCGACGTTCGTCGATCAGGACCGAGCGGCCGCGTTCTGGCGGACGACGGCCGGGCTGATGGAGAAGCTGGCCGCCGCACCGGGGTTCATCAGGCGCTACAACTTCGCCGACGGCCCGCACTACACGCTGTTCGCGTTCTGGCGCACGCCTGCCGACGCCCACGCCTTCTTCTCCAGCGACGAGCACCAAGCCGCGATGCGCGAGCTGTTCGAGCACCGCTGGCAGTACAGCCACTTCGCCGGGCTGTGGGAATGCGCCGTCCCGCGCCAGCGCGTGATCTTCTGCCAGAGCTGCGATGGCGTCACGCCCGCGACTGCCGGCACGTGCAGCGGCTGCGGCGCCGCGCTGTTCGACCCCTACCGGACGACGAGCGATGCCGGGCGGTCAACCGGCGATGGCGTCTGGCGAGAGGCGACGAACGTCGCGGACGACATCGAACCCGGTGTCGAAGGACACGATCTCGTCGATGCCGTTGACGACGCACGTCGCGACGTGCAGGGCGTCGCGGGCTGAGAGCAGCGGGTGACGCTCGTGGCGGGCGACGGCCTCGACGACGGTCCGCCGATCGATCGGCAGGACGTCACCGAACACGTCGAGAGCACTGCGTGCCATGCGAGCGCCGATCGCTCGACGTCCGCGGGCGAACCGGTGCAGGATTTCCTGCACCACCTCGACAGACGTCACCGCGTCGAGCGTCCGGTCGGCCACCGCGGCCATGACGTCCCGGCAGGCGTCACGGTGGACGTGCTCGGCCCCCGCGGCGTACATCACCACCGAGGTGTCGATGAACACGGTCACGACGTGTAGCCGGCTTCGATCTCCCGTTCCATCTCGTCCCACTCGCCGACAGGAGCGTCGAGGGCGAACAGCTCCTCCAGTGCGCGCCGTCGCCGGTCGGAGGAGACCGCGGGCTCATAGGCGTCGATCGCGGCCCGGATCACCGCGCCGACGGACGTCGACGCGCCGGCTGCCAGCCGGACCACGCGACGGTGCTGCTCAGGCGACAGCAGGACCTGCGTCCGCTCGGTAAACGGCATGCACATACCATACTATGCGCAGCTGCGGTGGGTGCGGTCGGGGCCGGTTCGCCTCGGTTCGGGCGGGCGCCGGCGTCTACCGTCGATGGCGGCGTACGACCAGTGGAGGCGCACAGATGCACGTTGGCATGTCGGCCATCTTCCAGGGCTTCGGCGGGACATTGTCGGACCACGACGTGTGGGACGCCGACCTGCGCCTCGCCGACCTCGCCGAGCCGCTCGGCTTCGAGTCGATCTGGAGCGTCGAGCACCACTTCACCGACTACACGATGTGCCCCGACGTGCTGCAGTTCCTGACCTACATGGCGGGGCGCACGAAGACCGTGAAGCTGGGCTCGATGGTGCTCGTGCTGCCGTGGCACGACCCGGTGCGGGCGGCGGAGCAGATCATCATGCTCGACCACATGTCCAACGGGCGGCTGATCCTCGGCCTCGGCCGGGGCACGGGCAAGGTCGAGTTCGACGGGTTCCGCGTCGAGATGGGCGTGGCCCGCCAGCAGTTCAAGGAGGCGGCCGAGGCGATCCTCGGCGCCCTCGAGACGGGAGTGATGGAGTACCACGGCACGTACGTCGACCAGCCGCGGATCGAGCTGCACCCGGCGCCGCTGGCGACGTTCAAGGGCCGGACCTACTCGGCCACCGTCTCGCCGGAGTCGGCCGAGATCATGGCCCGCCTGGGCACCGGCGTGCTGGTCGTACCGCAGAAACCGTGGCGGATGGTGAAGGAGGAGACCGAGGTCTACCGCAACACGTACCGCGAGGCGATCGGCGAGGAGCCGCCGGCGCCGATCGTGGCCGGGTGGACGTTCGTCGACGACAACGCCGACCGTGCCGAGGAGCAGGCCCGCCGGTGGT
Organism: Ilumatobacteraceae bacterium; assembly: GCA_044867195.1. GTDB lineage: Bacteria > Actinomycetota > Acidimicrobiia > Acidimicrobiales > Ilumatobacteraceae > JALZMG01. The sequence continues at coordinate 5,563 of JBIOUO010000241.1, read as the reverse complement.
TGTCGGGCTACTGGGACTCGGTCATCAGCCACTACGAGTTCGACAAGCCGCACCTCAAGTCCACGCCCGGGTACGAGTTCCACGGCCTGATGTACGACCGCCTGCACGAGCCCGGCGGGCAGGAGAAGATGACCGAGTTCTACATCGGCCTCCAGCCCTTCGGCACGCCGGAGCAGGTGTACGAGAAGACGAAGGCGTTCTGCGACCTCGTCGGCGCCGACAGCTACGTCGCCGTGTTCCGCTACGGCGGGATGCCGCCCGACGTCGCCGAGCGCAGCATGCGCCTGTTCGCCGCCGAGGTGATGCCCGAGCTGCAGGCGCTGGCACCGGCGGCGGACCGCCTCGCCCACGTGCGGGCTTGACGGGGGCATGCCGGGAGCTTGACGCGGGCTTGCCGGGGGCCTGCCGTCCTCCGTCCCTGCATCTGGGCGGGAATCGTCTCGGTTTCCGAGACGGATCCCGCCCAGATCCTCGATTGAGACGATTCCCGCCCAGATTGGGGGACGGACGAGACTGGTCGGTCTACAGCTGGGGGCGGGTGCCGTAGTGCTCGCCGCCGCCGGACGCGACGACGTCGTCGAGCCAGTTGCCGGCGTAGACGTTGTTCGGGCCCTGGATGAGGTCGTTCTCGGCGGCGTCCGGGGCGGTCGTGACGAGCGTCCAGGCCTGGCGCTTGTAGGTCCAGTTCCCCGCGTCGAGCTCGTGCGCGCGGCGCCACCACGGCACGGCGGCGTCTGGGCCGACGGTCGCCCGCAGGTGCTGGCCGAGCTCGAAGCACGCCGCCGCCTCGGCCTCCTCCCGGCCACGCGGCCGGGAACGAGCGATCACCTCGTCCGGCGACAGCGCGAACGGTGACTCGGCGCCGCGCTCGACCCAGTCGACGATCGCCTCCCGGTAGCGCTCCGAGTCGTCGGGGATCGCCTTGACCTCGACCATCATCTGGCGCATCCGGTCCGGCAGGCCGTCGGGGACCTCGACGTCACGCAGCGCGCTGCGCACGATGTATGCCGACTCGGCGTTGCGGACGATCGTGCCGGACTCGTCGATCCACACCGCCATCGGGATGTTGACGAACCCGAACAGCTCACCTGTGATGTGGCGGGTGTCGATCAGGCTGGGGTGCGTTGGCGAGGCGGCGTCGATCCACTTGTAGGTATGGCGCGGCTCGATGTCCAGGGCGACGGTGACCACCGTCAGCCCGCGCGGCTCGAGCTCGGCGTGCAGTGCCTGCCACCCGGGCAGGCTGGTGCGGCAGCCTCAATAGCTGGCCCAGGCGACGAGCAGCACTTTGCGCCCGTGGAGCGACGACAGGAGGAACGGCGCGCCCTGGCGGTCGATCAGCTCGGGATCCGGAGCCGCTGCCGTGCTCAGCGTGTGACCGCTGGTCGAGCCCGGGCCGAGGGCGATGACGCCGTGCTCGTCGTCGCGCACCACCGGCATCCCGAGCCGCGCCGCGGCGGCGAGCACGTCGATCGACTGGTCGTCGCGCAGCACGCCCGGCGCCGGGACGCAGATCTCGCCCTGGCACAACCCCTGCGGCTTCGGGTCCCACCCCGTCGCCGCGGCGAACTGCTCGGCGGTGACCCGCTCCAGATCGTCGACAATCACGGCGGCGAGGTTACGCGCGCCGCGATGGGCGCAGGGTCAGCTCGCTTCGTACACCTGGGCGGCTCGTCCCCAGCCGGACGTGTCGGCCATGTTGCGGCGGACCTGTGCCTCGTCGCAGTCGACGTTCCAGAGCTGGCGCTGCTGGCCGGCATTCCACAGGATGCTGTAGCGCAGCTCCTTGCCGACGTAGAACGGCTGGATCTGGTGCGCCCGCGCCCACGACCACACCTCGCCGCCGATCGCCCGCGCCTGGTCCGCCCCGCAGTTGTGGTGCCACCGCTGGCCGTGCTGGCCGGCGTTCCACAAACAGCTGTAGCGCACCTGCCCGCCGACGACGAACGCGTACACCTGGTGCGGACGGGCCCACGCCCAGGTGTCGCCGGTCAGCGACAGGAAGCCGGCCTCGTCGACGTTGGGGTGCCACAGCTGGCTGTGCTGGCCGGCGTTCCACAGCACCGCGTAGCGCACCTGTCCGTTGCGCACGAACGGGATCACGGAGCGCGGGCGCGCCCAGCTCCAGTTCTCGTCGGTGGTCTTGCGGAAGTGGGCCTCGTCGCAGTCGACGTTCCACAGCTGGCGGATGCCGCTGTAGTCCCACAGCGAGTTGTACCGCACCTCGCTGCCGCGCATCACCGGCTGCAGCTGGCGTAGGCGGCCGCCCTTCCCCCACAGCCACGAGGCGCGGTCGTTGAGCTGGTCGACGGTGAGGTCGAGGAACCACTCGAGGCGCTCCTGGCCGCCGTCCCACAGCCCGGCGTACCGCGCGGCACGCAACGTGCCGTGCCCGGGGGCGATCTGGGCGACCGGCGGCGGGTCGAGGTAGCGGATCGTGAAGTAGACCTGGTACTCGTAGTCGTTGGACTTGGTGCGGCGCTTGTAGGTCGCGCCGGCCGGTTCGTCCCAGCCCGGCTCCGGCGCGTACTCCCTGTCGATGCGCGGGAGCTCGTCCCACTTGAACACGTCGTCGCGCTCTTGCCCGTCGACGTGGATCTGGAGTGGGCCGTCGAGCACCGTGTCGATCTCCTTGTCGACGTCGTGGACCGAGCCGTCCTTGACGCCGTCGAGCACCCAATCGACGACGTCGCGCTGCTGGCCGCCGACCTTGACCTGGAACCACAGCGTCCACTCGGCGCTGTCGCCGGGTTCGCCGCCGATGCCGAGGAAGTCGCCGCTGTAGTCCTCGGACTTGTAGACACGGACCTTGTCGAATGTGATGCGAATGCGTCGAGCCATCGGGCCACGATGCGAGATCGCGGCGCGTTCAGGCTTGGAGGCGCTGTGATGTTCCGGTGGAGATGCTCGATCAGGCAGCCGCGGCGGCGAGCGACGGCGCGCCGGCTGGCTGCTCGATCGGGGGCTTGAGGACGAACAGCACGGCGGTCGTGATCACCATGCCCACCGCCATGGCCATGATCCACACCAGTGGCTTCTCCATCGCGTTGGGCACGAAGAACACGAAGATCCCGCCGTGGGGCACGAGCGTCGAGACACCGAAGCCGAGTGAGATCGCGGCGGCGATAGCGGATCCGGCGATCGCCGCCGGGATCACGCGCAGCGGATCTCGTGCGGCGAAGGGGATCGCCCCCTCGGTGATGAACGACAGTCCGAGGACGTAGGCCGGCTTGCCGGCCTCTTGCTCGTCGGGCAGCCAGCGGTTCGGGAACAGCGTCGTCGCCAGCGCCAGCCCGAGTGGCGGTGTCATCCCGGCCACCATCACCGCGGCCATCGGGCCGCCGATGCCGCTGGTGGCCAGCCCGACGGCCGTCGTGTAGGCGACCTTGTTCAGCGGACCGCCCATGTCCGTGGCCATCATCCCTCCGAGCAGCAGCCCGAGCAGCGCGGCGTTGGTGCCCTGCAGGCCCTCCAGCCAGTCGGTCAGTTCCGTGATGACCCACGAGATCGGCTCGCCGATGATGTAGTACATCGCCAGCCCGGTGCCGAGGACGCCGAGCACGGGCAGCACGAGCACCGGCTTGAGTCCCTGCATCGACTGCGGCAGCTTGATGTACTCGGCGAGGTACTTCGTGAGGTAGCCGGCGAAGAAGCCGCCCAGCAGTGCCCCGAGGAACCCGGCGCCCACCTGGCTGGCGAGGTAGCCGCCCACGAAGCCTGGCGCCAGCCCGGGCCGGTCGGCGATCGAGTAGGCGATGAACCCGGCGAGCACCGGCAGGAACAGCGCGAACGCGGCCGAGCCGATGCCGTTGATCCGGCCGGCGAACGATTCGGGATCGAGCTCTTGCCCGATGTTGTTTCCTTGCAGGGCGAACGAGATGGCGATCATCAGCCCGCCGGCGACGACGAACGGCAGCATGTACGACACGCCCGTCATCACGTTCTGGTAGACGCCCTTGCCGATCGCCCGCCATCCGGTACCGGCGCCCGGCGCCTGCGGACCGGTCGCCGCGGCGCTGACCTCCTCGCCGCCGGCGACGCCGGCCTCCGCCGGCGACAGGATGTGGGTCGAGGCGAGCGCCTTCTCGATGACCACATCGCCATGCTTGAGCGCTTCCTTCGTGCCGGTCTGGTAGATCCGCTTGTCGGCGAAGCGGGAGAGGTCGACCTTGGTGTCGGCGGCGATGACGACCGCGTCGGCCGCCGCGATCTCGTCGGCGGTGAGGACGTTCTTCGCGCCGACCGAGCCCTGGGTCTCGACCTTCATCGCGTGCCCGAGCTCCTCGGCGGCGCGGCGCAGGCCCTCGGCAGCCATGAACGTGTGGGCGATGCCGGTCGGGCACGACGTGATCCCGACCAGCCGCTTGGCGACCCCAGCGACCGACGGGGCGATCGGCAGCGGCGGCGTCTCGGGCACGATGCCGGCCTCCTCGGCCTCCACCTCCTCGGCGACGTCGCCCGCGGCGGCGGCGATCGCGGCGACGGTGTCGGAGATGACCCGCGCCGTGTGGCGGATCGCCTCTGCCGTGGACACCGCGTGCATCGGCTTGGCGCCGAAGCGCGCCGGGTCGATGTAGATGTCGGCGGCGATGATCACGCCGTCGGCGGCGGCGATCGCCGCAGGGTCGAGGGCCTCCGTCGTGCCGTCGGCGCCCTGGCGCTCGACGTCGACGTGGTGGCCCATCAGGTTGGCCTGGCGGGTCAGCGCCTCGGCGGCGAGATGGGTGTGGGCGATCCCCGTGGGGCAGGCGGTCACAGCCACGAAGCGCACGTCATGTCCTCCTCGTCCGGCTCCGGCATCACCGGAGCTTCTCGATCTTCACGTCTGCGGCGACCGCCTCGACCCTGGCAGGATCGAGGTCGGAGCCGATCTGGGAGATGGCGACGACTGAACAGGCCGTCGCCAGGGCGGCGGTCTCGGCGAGCCCGAGGCCGCGCAGCTCGGCGGCGATCGTGCCGGCGACCATCGAGTCGCCCGCGCCGACGGTGCTGACGACGGTGACATCCGGTGGGTGGGCGAGCACAGCGCCGTCCGGTGTGACGAACAGCGCGCCGTCGGCGCCGAGCGAGACGATGACCGTGGCGATGCCGGTGGCGCGCAACTCGTCGGCGGTGGCGAGCAGCGCCTCGTCGGTGTCGAGCACCCGCCCGACGACCGCCTCCAGCTCGGCTCGGTTCGGCTTGACGAGCGTGGGCGGCGCGTCGAGGGCGGCCATCAGCGGCGGGCCGCTGGTGTCGAGGGCGACGGAGGCGCCGGCCGCGTTGGCGACCTCGACGAGCCGGCGGTACAGGTCGGGCTCGACGCCCGGCGGCAGGCTGCCGCACAGGGCGACCCAACGGACGCCGGCCGCGTCGGCGCCGACCCGCTCGACGAGCGCCGAGGTGGCCGCGGCGTTCGGGGCGAGCCCGGGGAAGTTGATGTCGGTCGTCTCACCTGCGGCAGTGTCGATCACCTTGACGCCCGTCCGGGTCCGCCCGGGCAGGCGCACGAAGTGGTCGTCCATGTCGCGCTCGGCGAAGTGCTGCTCGAACAGCGAGGCGTTGTCGGCGCCGAGGAACCCGC
>JBIOUO010000240.1:0-4110 GCA_044867195.1 Ilumatobacteraceae bacterium | reverse complement strand
ACGTATCAGGCGTGGAGCGACGAGCAGCTGGCATCGCAGCAGTCGTTCGTCACGCCGACGGCGTGGGCCGGCGAGACCGTGCTCCGGTGGTGCATCGTCAACCCGCTGACGACCGTCGACGACCTCGACGCGATCGTCGCCAGCCTGGCGGCGTTCCACCCTGCCCGCCGGCCGTGAGCGAGGGTGCGCCAATGAGCGAGCCAGCCGATCTCGTCGTCACCGGCGCCCGGTGCGTCGCCACGATGGACGGCAAGCGGCGCGAGCTCGACGGCGGCTGGGTCGCCATCACCGCCGGGTTCGTCTCCGCGGTCGGGACCGGCCCACCGCCGCCGGCGACGACGACGATCGAGGCCACCGACTGCTTGGTCACACCGGGCCTCGTCAACAGCCACCACCACCTGTTCCAGAACCTCACGCGCGCCCACCCGGCGATGACCGGCAAGCCGCTGTTCGCCTGGCTGCAGGCGCTGTACCCGCTGTGGCGAGGGTTGGACGAGGAGGCGGCGCACGTGTCGGCGTGGGTCGGGCTCGCCGAGCTGGCACTGTCGGGCTGCACGACCTCGACGGATCACCTCTACATCCATCCCCGTGGGGTCGGCGATCTCCTCGCCGCCGAGATCGCGGCCGCCGCCGACCTCGGCATGCGCTTCCATCCCACGCGCGGCTCGATGTCGCTGTCGCAGAAGGACGGTGGGCTGCCGCCCGACGACGTCGTCGCCGACGACGACGAGATCCTCGCCGCCAGCGAGGAGGCCGTGCGCCGCCACCACGACCCGAGCCACGGTGCGATGACCCGCGTCGCGCTCGCGCCGTGCTCGCCGTTCACGGTCACCGAGCGGCTGATGGTCAGCTCAGTCGAGCTGGCGGCGCGGCTCGACGTGCGGCTGCACACCCACGCCGCCGAGAGCGCCGAGGACGACGCCTACTCGCTGGCCACGTTCGGCTGCCGGCCGGTCGACTACCTCGACCGCACCGGCTGGCTCACCGACCGGGTGTGGTTGGCGCACTGCGTCACGCCGGATCCCGGCGACGTGCAGCGGCTCGGCGCGGCGGGCGTCGGCGTCGCCCACTGCCCGTCGAGCAACCTGATCCTGGCCTCGGGGATCGCGCCGATCGTCGCCCTTCGGGCGGCCGGCGCCAACGTCGGGTTGGGCGTCGACGGCTCGTCGTCGGCCGACGCGGCGTCGTTGTGGATGGAGGCGCGCCAGGCGATGCTGCTCGCCAAGCTTCGTGACGGCCCCGCGTCCGGGACGGCGCGGATGGCGCTCGAGATGGCGACGCTCGGCGGCGCGGCGTGCCTCGGGCGGTCCGGTGAGCTCGGCGTGCTCGTGCCGGGCGCGGTGGGCGATGTCGCCGTGTGGTCGCTGACCGGACCGGCGTTCGCCGGCGCGATCGCCGATCCGATCGAGGCCTGGCTTCGCTGCGGTCCCGTCAGCGCACGGGACACGATCGTCGCTGGCCGCGCTGTCGTGCGCGACGGCATGCTCGTCCACCCGGCGGTCGAGGAGCAGCTGAGGAACCACCGGGCGGTGGCCGCCCGGCTGCAGCACGCGGTGTGACGCCGGGCGGCCCGACGGGCGGGCTGACAGCCAGCCGGCCAGACTGTCCGGCCATGAGGCGCCGCACCCTTTGGCTCCACCGCGCGATCGCTGCGGTCGGCCTGGCCAGCGTGCTGGCAGTGTCGGCGTGCTCGGCGGACCACGCCGAGTCCTCGACCCCGCCGTTCGGGTCCGGTTCCGTGGTCCCGGTGCCCGCCAGCGTCGATGGGGCACCATCGCCGTCCGCCGGTGCTCCGGCGATCACGATCGACTTTCTCGCCGTGGTCGGCGACTCGATCACGGTTGGCGCGGAGGAGGAGTTGGCGGCATCGCTGGCCGAGCTGGGCCTCGACGACGTGGACATCGACGCCGAGAGCGGGCGGCGGATGGTCGAGGGCGATGGCATCAGCTCGGGCCTCGACGGTGTCGCCGCCGTGCTCGCCACGGGCGACGAGCCCGACCTGTGGGTGATCGCGCTCGGGACCAACGACGTCGCCAACTACCAGACCGAGGAGTACGCCGGGGCGATCGAGCAGCTGCTGGCGGCGTTGCCGGCCGGCGCGCCGCTCGTGTGGGTCGACTGCTACCTCGACCGCTACCAGACGGAGTCGGCAGCGTTCGACGACGTGTTGCGCTTCGCGCTGGCCGCCCGCGGCAACGCCACCGTGGTCGACTGGGCGTCGCTGGCGTCGGAGGACGGGGTGCTCACCGATGGCGTCCACCCGTCCGGGTTCGGCCGCCAGGCCTTCGCCGATCGTGTCGCGGCCGCAGTCAGCGACTGGATGAGCTGAGACTCAGTAGGGTGCCCCGAGAGCCGAGGCAACGCGCGCACGGGGGCATGACGGATGATCCACGCTCGACGATGGTGGGCCCTGGCCGTCCTGTGCCTCAGCCTGCTCGTGATCGCCCTCGACAACACGATCCTCAACGTGGCCCTGCCCGCCCTCGCCACGGACCTGCAGGCCTCTACCAGCGAGCTGCAGTGGATCGTCGACGGGTACACGCTCGTGTTCGCCGGGCTGCTGCTCACGTGCGGCAGCATCGGCGACCGCTTCGGTCGCAAGAGCGCACTGGCCTGCGGGCTGGCCGTGTTCTGCGCCGGATCCCTGTCGGCGACGTTCAGCGACACGTCGACGCAGCTCGCCGTCTCCCGCGCCGTCATGGGCGTCGGGGCGGCGCTGATCATGCCAGCCACGCTGTCGCTGCTGACGAACATCTTCACCGACCCACGCGAGCGGGGACGGGCCATCGGCGTCTGGGCCGCCGTCGCCGGGGCGGGAGGCGCAATCGGACCGCTCCTCGGCGGCTTGTTGCTGCAGCACTTCTGGTGGGGTTCGGTGTTCCTCGTCAACGTGCCCGTGTGCGTCGTGGCGCTGGTCGCCGGGCAGTACCTCCTCCCGCAGTCGCGAGACGAGCACGCGCCGCGCCTCGATCCGCTCGGCGCGCTGCTGTCGATCGTCGGCCTGGTGCTGCTGCTGTGGGCGATCATCGAAGCGCCGACCAAGGGCTGGACCGACCCGTCCGTGGTGGCCGCGCTCATCGCCGGCGCGGCCGTGGCGGTCGGTTTCGTGCTGTGGGAGCTGCACAGCGACCACCCGATGCTCGACGTGCGGTTCTTCGAGAACCCGCGCTTCACCGCCGCCAACGTCGCCATCTCGATGACGTTCTTCGCCCTCTTCGGGTCGATGTTCCTGATCACGCAGTACCTGCAGACGGTGCTCGGCTTCTCGCCGCTCGAGGCCGGGCTGCGGATGCTGCCGATGGCGGCGTTGATGCTCGTCGTCGCGCCGACCGCGCCCCGGCTCGTCGAGCTGGTCGGCACCAAGGTCGTCGTCGGGACCGGCCTGCTGCTCGTTACGGTGGGCATGGCCGTGGCCTCGACGGTGCCGGTCGCCGACGGCTATTGGCACCTGTTCGGCGCGATGGTGGTCCTGTCCTGCGGCATGGGGTTGGTGATGGCGCCGGCCACGGAGTCGATCATGGGCTCGCTGCCTCCCGCCAAGGCAGGTGTGGGCTCGGCGATGAACGACACGACGCGGCAGATGGGCGGGGCGCTCGGCGTCGCCGTGATCGGCTCGATCCTCGCCACGTCGTACCGGCCCGGCGTGGCGGACGCGCTGGACGCCCTCGGCGCGCCTGCGGACGTGATCGCCGCGGCCCAGGATTCGGTCGGTGGGGCGGTGGCCGCCGCCAGTACGTTGCCGCAGGCGATGGGTGATGCCGTCGCCGCGGCGGCCAAGAGCGAGTTCGTCGACGCCTTCGGCGAGACGCTGCTGGTCGCCGCCGGTGTGGTGCTGGTGGCCGCGCTCGTCGTGTTCGTGTTCCTGCCGGCCCGCGCCGGTGACGCCCGCCAGCCGGTCGAGGGTCCGCTCGACGGCATCGCATCGCTCACGTTCGCCGAAGCTGAAGGGCGCCTCGAGCTCGACGCCGCCGCCTCACCTTCGCCGGGTCAAGCCCCCCAGCGGGACTGGCCGAAGCGGTAGCCGACCGAGCGGACGGTCTGGATCAGGCCGGCATGCTCCTCGCCGAGCTTGGCCCGCAGCCGCCGCACGTGGACATCGACGGTGCGCGC
>JBIOUO010000239.1:0-2168 GCA_044867195.1 Ilumatobacteraceae bacterium | reverse complement strand
GCCGGCCGCGGCGACGCGTGCCATCTCGGCGACCACGGCCGCCGGATCGGTGACGTGCTCGAGCATGTGTGAGCAGACGACGTAGTCGAAGGCGCCGTCGGCGAAGGGCATGGCCGCGGCGTCGGCGTCGAACAGCGGACGGCTCACGCGCGCGGCGTCGTGCCCGCTGCGCTGGGCGGCGTGCTCGGCGCCGATGAAGCGGTCGAGCAGCACGTCGGCGCGCCAGTGCGGCTTGTCGCCCGAGCCGACGTCCAGGACGAGGTCATCAGGACCGACGGGAATAGCGATCCGCCGCCGGTGGAACGACCGCAGCGACGCCCGCAGGCCGCTCACCGGCACCGCCGGTAGAGCACGACCAGCGCGTCCTCGTAGGCGCCGACCTCGCAGAAGTGGTCACGGACGACCTGGTTCGGGGTGTCGGATCCGTAGTCGATCGACGTGTTCGGCTCGTACCAGCCGTCCCAGAAGCCGGTCAGCAGGACCCAGTCGGCCGACGCCACGTCGTCGGCCAGCGACGAGTCCTCGGCGTTGGCCAGTCCGGGGTCCATCTCGATGTAGTAGGTCGCCGGTTCCAGCTCGGGGAACATCCAGTAGGCGACGACGTCGCTGTACCAGGTGCGCCGCAGATCCTTGGGCCCGACGAGCAGGCGCTGGCCGGGGGCGGCCCGGGCGTCGAGGTCGTCGATCGCATGCTGCAGCGCGACGGCGGCGCGGACGCTGCCGAACCAGAACGTGTGGCCGTCGCGCGACACGGGTGCCGCGCTCGGCACCTGGCCGAGGCCGGCCCTGACGTGCAGCAGGTAGTAGCGGAACGTGAACAGGGCGGTGAACGTGAGCGTGGCGACGAGCGCGATGGCGGCGCCGGTGGCGACCGCCGCCCGCCGGTCGAGGTGCGGCCAGCGCCGGCGGGCGGCGTCGGCGACGACCACGATGGCGAACGGCCACGAGACGCACGTGACCCACGTCAAGTGGGTGGAGTCCGGCCGCTGCAACGCCTGGGGGAGGATGCCGGCGCTGATCAGGGCCACGGCCAGCAGCACGGTCGAACGGGCCGTGCTGCCGCCGGGCCGGAGGCGCCAGATGATCGCCACGGCGAGCAGCCCGGCGGTGACGGCGAGCATGGCGAAGAACCACAGGAACAGGGCGTGCGACACCGAGAGGTGGGGGACCTTCCACCACGGCGGGATCTCCTCGGCGATCGCTTGCAGGGCGCCGTCGATCCGGCTCCAGCTCGGCGGGCGGGGCAGCTCGCGGCCGGCGCGCAGGCGGAAGACCGGGTCGACGAACATCCCGTCGAACGACGGGCGGAGCCCGGCGACGGCGAGGTGGTACCACATCGGGATCAGCCCGACGACCGCTCCGGCGAGCACGGGCCGGCGCATCTCGCGATGAGCGATCAGCAGCCACCCGAACAGCAGGCCGGCGGCGACGGCGATGTCGGGGCGGTACGTGAGGGCGAGCCCGGCGAGGGCGCCGGAGGCGGCCCACCACCACGTGCGGGTCGCGTCGCGGTGCAACCCGCGCACGGCGAGGACCGCGGCCCACAGCACCAGCGCCACGGCGCCGTTCCAGGCCATCGCCGTCAGCCCGATCGGCGTGACGACGTAGAACACGGCCAGCGTGCCGACGCACGTGGCGGCCAGGCGCCCCCACGGGCGGGCGAGGGCGAACAGGCCGAAGATGATCCCCAGGTGCTGGAGCAGGCCGAACGTGCGCTCGGCGGCCAGCGAGTTGCCGAAGACCTCGTACCACCCGGCCAGGACGTGCAGCGATCCCGGGCCGTAGAGGTGAAGGAAGTCGACGTTGGGGACCTTGCCGTCCTTCAGCAGCTGCGGGAAGAGGAGCATGAAGCCCTCCTCCATCGTCCCGCCGGTGAAGCGGTACAGCCCGCGAAGCGGGATGGCGACCGTGAGCAGGATCAGGCCGATGCCGGCCCACGTGCCGAGCGCGCCGGCGGACCGGCGGCGCAGCCCTCCCGACCCGCCGAGCACGAACGACGTGGTGTCGCTGTCGTCGGGCACCCAGCTCGCCACGGCGCCGCGCGCGTCACGCTCCGCCACGGCGGTCTCGTCCACGATGGCCGACAACCTACCGGCCCACCCCCACTTGGGTGGTCAGGGGCGGCGGCGGGCGCGGACCATGGTGGGGAGCAGGGAGACGGCGGCGAA
>JBIOUO010000238.1:0-9925 GCA_044867195.1 Ilumatobacteraceae bacterium | reverse complement strand
TTGGAGTGTTTCCGTCGTCGGAGTGTTTGCGCCGGCGCCCACCCCGCGCAAACACTCCAACGGGCGAAACACTCCACCGGGCGCGACGGATGTCAGCGGCGCTTGAACAGGCGCTTCCAGCCGCGGGGTCGGGCCTGCTCGGCCTCGACCTCGGCCCGGACGCGGGCGCCGACCTCGTTGAGGTGGTCCTCGGCCTCGTCGAGCAGCGCGGCGGCCGTGCCGTCAGCCACGCTTGCCGGCTCCTCCGGCGTCGGCAGCGACACCAACGATCCCTGCGTCCACGCCACGGCGGCCAGCCGGCGCTCGTACTTCGGGCAGTCGTCCGGACACCGCCAGGGCGCGTCAGGCGCGAGGTCGAGATCGCACTTGCGGACCGTGTCGCCGTTGGCGTACGTCCGGCTCTCGAAGTGCTTGCACTCCTGGCGCATCGGCATCGCCCACCAGCGTACGGCCGTCCGATCGTCACAGGACGTCGCGTCACCCCCCGACGCTTCGACCACACCCCGGCGGGCGCGACGCCGCGTCATCACCGTCGTTCCGAGCGGCCCGTGCAACTGGGTGGCCCTGGTCTGGCTGGCGGCCCTGGCCCGACTCGCTAGTCCCCAGCGATGGGGGCCGTGGCTGGCTCGCCGGTGATCTCGGCGTTGTCACGGTCGGACGGCAGGAACCGCTTGACTGCGAACGCGGCGCACAGCACGACGACCGCCCCGACGATCGCCGCCGCGGTGAGGCCGTCGACGAACGCCTGCTTGGCGGCGTCAAGCAGCGGCGACGGGTCGATTCCCAACTCGGCGGCGCGGTCGGCGACACCGATGGCGCCGCCGATGCTGGCCTCGGCGACGTCCCGCACCTGAGCCGGGAGCCCGGCGACCGCCGGGGCGACGCCCGACGTGTACTGGCTGGCGAGCACCGACCCGAGCACCGCCACGCCGAGCGCCCCACCGAGCTCGCGGGTCGTGTCGTTGGTCGCCGAACCCATCCCGGCTCGGTCCCGCGGCACCGCCGCCATCAGCTGGGTGGTCATCGGTGTCATCGTCATCGCCATCCCCGCCGCCATCACGCAGAACGTGACGACGAGCTGCGGGTAGCCGGTGTCCACCTGGTACAGCGCCGTCCCGGCGAGGCCGATCGCGCACAGCGTCAGCCCGACCGCACCGACCGTGTCGGCGCCGAAGCGGGCGACCAGCTTCGGCGTCTGCGGGGCGACCGCCATCATGATGAACGAGAACGGCAGCAGCCGGACCGCGGCGCCGAGCGGCGAGTAGCCGAGGACGCCCTGCATGTACTGGCTGAGCATGAAGAACGTGCCGAACATGGCGAAGAACACGAGCATGATGCCGCCCGAGGCCACGGCGAATCGGGGGTTGCGGAACAGGCGCAGGTCCAGCATCGGGTGCTTGATGCTGCGCTCCCAAAGGCAGAACGCCGCCAGTTCGACGAACGCGATGCCGAACCACCCGAACGACGAGGCGCTCAGCCAGCCGTGGTGCGGGCCCTCGATGATCGCATAGACGAGCGAGCTGAGCCCGACGATCGACAGCAGCGCGCCGACGGGGTCGAGCGGCGTGGCCGTGCGGTCCTTCGACTTGGGTACGAAGATCCAACCGGCCACGAGGGCGGCGGCGATGATCGGCAGGTTGACGAGGAACACCGAGCCCCACCAGAAGCTCTCCAGCAGCAGGCCCGACGCCAGCGGGCCGAGCGCGGCACCGGAACCGGAGATCCCCGCCCACAGGGCGATCGCCTTGGCTCGCTCGCGCGTCGGGAAGACGTTGGTGAGGATCGACAGCGTCGACGGCATGACGAACGCCGCGCCGACACCCATGATCGCCCGCGCCGCGATGAGCATTTCCGGGCTGTCGGCGATCGCGCCGAGCGTCGAGCCGGCGGCGAACACGACGAGGCCGGCCTGCAGCGCGCCCTTGCGCCCGAACCGGTCGCCGAGCGCGGCGGCCGTGAACAGCAGGCCGGCGAAAATCAGGCCGTAGGCGTCGACGATCCACTGCACCTCGGTGTTGCTCGCCCCGAGGCCGCCCTGCTCGACCGGCTTCTGCAGCGTCGGCAGGGCGACGTTGAGCACGGTGTTGCCGATGATCACGATCAGCAGGGAGGTGCACAGCACCGCCAGCGTCCTCCACCGGTTGTGGTACACGTGCGGGTCGATGCCGTCGTAGTCGATCAGCGTGGCTTCGTCTGGTCGATCGGTATGGCTCATCGGTGCACCATGTCCTTAATGCGACGTGATCGCTCGCTCATCGGTGCACCATGTCCTTAATGCGACGTGATCGCATCGTCGGAGCCTACGAGGCACCGTTGAGCGAGAAGACCGTGCTGAATTGTTCGCTCGCTGCGCTCGCTCATCGGTCTCGGTCCTGTCCGGCAGTGGAAGTCCGTCCCCGTTTCGCTACGTTACCGTAGTGGTCGAGGAGAAGTCGATCCCCCTCCGACGGTGACCTATGGCACGCCCGAGAAGCGAAGAAGCCCGCCGCAAGGCACTCGCCGCGGCCACCGAGCTGCTCGTGGAGAAGGGCGTCGCCAACCTGACGATCGAGGAGATCGCCCAACGCTCGGGCGTGGCGAAGACCACGATCTACCGCCACTGGCCGGAGCGAGCCGCGCTCATCCTCGACACCGCCCGGGCGACGTTCGAGCACGTCGCCACGCCCGACACCGGCTCGCTGCGCAGCGATCTGGAGTCGTTCTTCGGTGGGATGGTGCGCGCCGACCTCACCGGCACCGTGGGCCAGCTGATGCCGTGCCTGATCGACGCCGCCGGCCGAGATCCGGAGATCAGCTTGCTCCTCGATCGCATCGCGCTCGAGCGCCAGCAGCCGATCTTCGCCATCGTCGAGCGGGCCCAGGCCCGCGGTGAGCTGCCGCCCGACCTCGACCCGCGCGTCGTGGTCGGGACCATCGTCGGCCCGATCGTGTTCCGCAAGCTGATCTGGCGCCAGCCGATCGACGCCGCCTACCTCCACGGCTGCCTCGACGTCGCCATCGCCGGGCTCGCCGCCACGCAACCGGCGGCGTCGCTAACGCCCGGCTAACGCGCGGCCGTCAGTGTCCGCTTCGGCATTCCGGCCGAGACGAAAGGACCACCATGGCCTCCATCAGCAACGTGACACTGGCGATCACGAGAAATGTCGCCAACGCCCTCGTCGACATCAGCTACACCGTCCAGTGGAACGAGTTCGACCGCAACAGCGACCTCACCTACCTCGCGGCGTTCCGGCTGATCGGCGACGACACCGGCCAGGACGGCGACAACGCCGCCGCTGGCGACGACCCGATCTCGCTGGGCGTACTGCCGATCCCGCTCACCTTCCTGTCGTCGAACGGGCAGACGTCGACGACCGTCACCATCCCGACGAAGACGATCGCCTGGGCCAACCTCAACGAGGACAGCGGCTTCGCGGCGCTCGCCGACAACGACGACGAGATCCGCGCCGTCGTCACGCTGACGCCCCAGCTGCCCGTGGCGACGAGCCGCGAGAGCACAGCGGTGGTCGTCACCTCCCCCTGACGTGGTGGATGGGGGGCGTCGGCTGGAGCCTCAGCCGACGCTGCCCTCCATCTGCAGCTCGATCAGCCGGCTCCATTCGACCGCGTACTCCATCGGTAGCGTGCGCGTGATCGGCTCGATGAACCCATTGACCACCATGCCCATCGCCTGCTCCTGGGAGAGGCCACGGGACATGAGGTAGAACAGCTGCTCGTCGGCGACCTTGGAGACCGTGGCCTCGTGGCCGATCTGGGCGTCGCGCTCGCCGACCTCCATGTACGGCAGCGTGCGGCTCTCGGACTCCTCGTCGAGGATCAGCGCGTCGCACTGGACGTGCGACTTGCAACCGGTAGCGCCCTCGTCCACCCGCACCAGGCCGCGATAGGTGGTGATCCCGCCGTCCTTGCTGATCGACTTGGACACGATCTTGGAGGTCGTCTCCGGCGCGGCGTGGATCATCTTCGCCCCCGCGTCCTGATGCTGCCCGGCGCCGGCGTACGCCACCGACAGCACCTCCCCCGTCGCCCGCGGCCCGACGAGGTACACGCTCGGGTACTTCATGGTGAGCTTCGAGTTGTGGACGATGAACCCCTGGGCCACGAAGTTGCCGGTGCCCTCGACCTCGATGTCCCACGTCGGCACGACGCCAAGGTGCTCACTGACCTCGACGGGACGGATCTCGACGGTGGGCGGTAACACGATCGAGGACCGGCCGACGCGCCGGAATTGGGCCAGTCGGGCCGGCACTTGGGCGCTCGCCGCGGCGCGTAGCTGATCGGAGGCGTGGGCAAGGAGGCGCCCGTCAACAGGGAAGTCGAGACGATGAGCGCCGTGACTCACGCTTGCGTAACCGAGGATCGTGACGGCGCGCTCGCCTTCGTGCTCGGTGTGTAGACGTGACGTGATCCCGAGCGAGGTCAAGACATCGGCGACGCCAGCGAGCAATGTGCGGTTGACCGACTTCAGCGACAAGCCACGGCGACCCGCGGGCGCGCATCCGTCGGCGTCCAGGTACCCGGCTATGAACGCCGCACGCTGGCGCTCGGGGAGATTGGCCACCCACGACGGCACGGTCTTGGTTGACGCGTCGCCGCCGAAGCCGTTGCCGAGCAGCACTTCGGCGAGCTCAACGCTGCAGACCGCCAACGCTCGCCCTTCGCAGCCCCGCTGCCGAGCCACGCCTGGCGCGTACTCGTCGAGCGTCGCCTCCAGCCGCAGGCGCGCCCGATCGTCCTCGGGCACCGAGAACACGACCCGAGCCCACCGGAGCCCGCCGTTGGCTACCCTCGCTGCCTCGATCGAGCCATCGCCGACGTACAGGCCGAGCAGCCACATCAGGTCGTCGTCGGTCTGCTCGGGCACCGCGAGCCGAGAGGGGCGCTCGCGCCGGGCCCGATAGCCGGCCTCGAACTGGTTGGCGCCAATGAACTCCGTCGTCATCTCCGGGCGCCACAGCTTGTGCGGCTCCCCACAATCGAGGGACGTCGTCGGGAGGATGGCATGGGTGAGCCGGTCGGCGCGCACATAGGCGAGCTCGTAGCGACCGAGCTTCTTCGGGCGTGCCGGGTCGTGGGTGGAGGAGAGGAACGGATGGTTGTCGGTCACGAGGAGCGAGCGCTCGCCGACACGCACCTCGCGCACCGGCTGCTCGCCCGACCGGCGCTTGGCCATCACTCGTCGCCAGCACAGCTCGCCAGCGTCGTGGTCGAACGACAGGACCTCCTCGCCCGGCGTCACGAACTCGATCGGCTTCGGCCCGCTGTGTGTCGTGACCGTCGAGCCCTCGGCGAGGCAGCCGATGTTGCCGTCGATCCACTCCATGTGCCCTTCGGTCTCCACCCGCGCCCGCTTGGTCACCAGGTTGTAGACATTCGGGCTCCAGTTCTGGATCGTCGTGTAGGTGACGCGCGCCGACGGCTTGACGACGATCTCGACGACCGCCGAGTGCAGCGAGTCACTGGTGTACACCGGCGCCGAGCAGCCCTCGATGTAGTGCACCTTGGCGCCCTCGTCGGCGATGATCAGTGTCCGCTCGAACTGCCCGGCGTTCTCGGCGTTGATCCGGAAATACGCCTGCAGCGGCATCTCGCACTCCACCCCAGGCGGGACGTAGATGAAGGATCCGCCCGACCACACGGACGTGTTGAGGGCGGCGAACTTGTTGTCGCCCGGCGGGATGATCGTGCCGAAGTAGCGCTTGACCAGCTCGGGATACTCGCGCAGCGCGGTGTCCATGTCGCTGAACAGGATCCCCTGCTTGGCCAGCTCCTCACGGTTGCGGTGGTAAACGACTTCGGACTCGTACTGCGCGGTCACGCCGGCGAGGTACTGGCGCTCGGCTTCGGGGATGCCGAGCTTCTCGTACGTCGCCTTCATCTGCTCGGGCAGCTCGTCCCACTCGTCGACCTGCCCGCCCGACGGGCGCAGGTAGTAGTAGATGTCCTGGAAGTCGATGTCCGGCATGTTCACGGCGAACCAGGGGGCCATCGGCTTGCGCTCGAACAGCTTGAGGGCGCGCAGGCGCATCTGCGTCATCCAGCGCGGCTCGCCCTTCCACCACGAGATCTGCTCGACGACGCCCTGGTTGAGGCCCTTCTCGGGGGTGAACGCGTACTCCACCTCGTCGCTCCACCCGAGCTGGTACTTGGTGAGGTCGAGGTCGAACGAGGTCATGGGCGGCTCCGACTGAGGCGACGGCGGCGGCGAATTTGCACTACCGCCATAGTAACAATTACCCGCCGCCACGGCACCCGGCCCGGAACGCGCGCCATCGCTCCGCGTATCTGACGCCTCGCCCGCTCCCTCTGTGTGGTGAACCGAGCGGACGACTCGGACCGAGGGGATCCCGGGGGGGACCACATGACGACTGCGGCCATCGCCTCCAAGCAACGCCCGACGTGGCTGAGCAAGCGGCTCGACGAGCAGCGCCACCTGCGGGCGGCGATCGTGTTCGGCTGTGTCGCCGTGGCCGTCGCCCTCGCCGTCGGGTTCGGCACCTGGCAGCGCGCCGGCGACTACCTGGTTGCCACCAACCTCTACGTCGCCAGCGCCGGGCTGTTCATCGTGGCCCTGGCGATCGAGCGGCTGACCGAGCTACTGGTCGCGCCGTGGGTCGGGTCCGGCGACACCCGCATCAGCCGTAACGTCCTCGTCGGCAGTGCAGCGCTCGTGCTCGGCGTGCTCATCGCCGGGCTGACCGGGTTGCGGCTGTTGACGCTGTTGAGCGGTGGTGACCCGGCCGACGGCGCGCTGGCGACTGCGGTCGACCTGCTGGCGACGGGCCTGGCGATCGGTGCCGGCACCAAGCCGCTGCACGACCTGATCACGATGTCGGAGAACCGTGCGAGCAACGCCAAGGCTGCCGCCGCCAGCGCCGGCAGCCCTCCGGCCCCGGAGCCGTGCACGACCTGCGCCACGCCCGCCGAGGTCCCCGACGTGCCGAGCGGGGGCAGCTACCGGCTGGCGCTGTCGATCAAGCTGCCGGCGGCGGGCGGCGACGAGGCTCGCGCCCGGGCCGAGGAGCAACGCGTCCGGGACACACTGCGGCGGCTGCTGCCCCAGTGGTCGGTCTCGCCGAAGCCGGCGGCGGGATCGGCCACACGGGCGGCGGGATCGGTCACACCGGCGGCGGGATCAGCGACATCAGCGGCAGGATCGGCCACCATGACGGCGGGACCGGCCACCATGACGGCGGGACCGGCCACGCCGGCCATCGACGGGCCGGTAGCGCGGTCGCTGCTCGTGCACTGCACCACGCCGGCGGTCCCCGGCTCGCCACAGTTCGTCCAGCAGCAGTTCTCGGCGGCCCACCGCCTGCACGGGGCCGGGCTCGACGTCGTCATCTCCCCATCGGGAATGCGGTCCGGGGCGGCGCTGACGGTGGCCGGCAGCCGGCGCGACGCGCTGACGCTGCTCGGCCTCGACCCGGCGACGCAGTCCGCGGCACGGGGCGGTCGAGGGGTCCGCGTCGCCGTGCTCGACACCGGCTACCGCAGCCACCCGCATGGCGTCGATCCGGACCGGCTCGAGTTCCTGCCGGGCGCCGACGTCCTCGACGGCGACCCGCACGCCACCGACCCGCTCGCCAGCGGCCCGGACTGGCGGGATCTCGACCTGGTCGGCGCACCGGGCCACGGCACGGGCGTCGCCGCTGTGATCGCCGCCGGCGGCCGCGTCGAGCTCGGCCGCTACACCGACGAGTGGTGGAAGCACAGCCCGATGCTCGGTGTCGCGCCGGAGGCCACGATCTGCCCGATCCGCGTGATGCGTGGCCCGGTCCACCTGCTCGACGACGACGTCGCCGCCGGGGTCAAGGTGGCGACTGATGCGAACTGCGACGTGATCTCGATGTCGCTCGGCGGCCTGGCGTTCCAGGGGCTGGCGCCGGCGATCACGAAGGCTGTCGAGGCAGGCACCATCGTCGTGTGCGCGGCGGGCAACGAGATCGGGGTGGTGGTCGAGCCGGCCAGCTACGCCGACACGATCGCCGTCGCCAGCATCGGCCCCGGTGGCCAGCCGTACCTCGCCGGCTCGTCCCGCGGTCCCGAGGTGACCGTGTCGGCACCGGGCGTGCAGGTGTTGCGGCCCGACTTCGATCCCGCCCAGCAGCCGCCGGAGGTGCTGGCGCGAGGGACCGGGACCACGTATGCCACGGCGCACGTCGCCGGCATCGCCGCGCTGTGGCTGGCCGAGCACGGCCGGGATCGACTGATCTCGGCGTACGGGGACGCCCGGCTGATCCCCCGGCTGTTTGCCTACGTGCTGACGGCCACGGCGACGCGCTGGGACGATCCCGCGCTCGCCGCCGACTGGGGGCCAGGCAGCGTCAACGCCAGCGCCGTGTTGAAGGAACGGGTCATCGGTGACCGCGGCGAGGCGATGGTCTCGCGCGCCGCGCTGGAAGCGGTGTTCGCCCGCAAGCCCAGCGTCGCCGTGAGCGACCGCTTCGCCGGCGCGGTCGCTGCGGTGCTGACCGACGACGGGACTGCCAAGGCCCGCGGCAAGGTTTTCGGCGCGCTGACCTCGGCGTGGCGGTGGCTCGGCGGCAAGGCGGCCGGCGTGACCGAGCAGAGCGCCGGCGAGCGCCAGCGAGCCGCCGCCACGGCGGGCACGCTGCTCGGTGCCGAGCTGCGCGCCCACGCCGGCGCCAACCCGAACTTCCGGCGGGCGCTGGCGTCGGCGACCGACGAGATCCCGGTCCCCGCCGAGGCGTCGCCGGAGCTGCGGCTGGTCGCCACGGAGACCAATCGGGAGCCGGGGGCGGACATGCCCGCCGATTGGGGCGTCGGGCTGAGCCGGCCGTTGAAGCAGGCGTTGCTCGGCAACGGGAGCATGCGGCGGGGTTTCCGCAGCGTCGGGATGATCGCCCTGGCTGCCACGGTCGCCGCGATCTGGCTGTTCTACGACGCCGGCCCGGACGGGGCGCCGGGAGCGGTGACGACCGCGATCGGCGCCCTCGGGATCGGCCTCTACGGCGGCGCCCAGGCGATCGAGCGGCTGCTGGAGCTGACGGTGGGGCGGTGGGCGTTCAAGAACGTGCCCGGCCGGGAGATGGACCGAGCGCTGATCCTGCTCGGCATCGGGATCTTCCTCGGCGCCCTCGCCAGCATCACGCTGGACACCGGGCTGCTGTCGCTCGTCGCCCAGACGACGCCGGACGATCCCTGGTTCCACCGCGCTGACGTCCTGGTCACCGCGCTGGCGATCGGTGGCGGCGCCAAACCGCTGCACGACCTGATGACCCGCATCAGCGTCGCCAAGTCCTGATCAGGCGGCCGGGATCGTCCCGACCCACCCGAGTGTTTGCGCACCCGAGTGCTTGCTGCGGGGGCTTCCCGCACGTGGCACTCCGGTGCACCAAACACTCGGGGTGGACAGGCGGTGGATCAGGCGGTGGATCGGGCGGTGGGTCAGGCGGCGGGGTCGTCGGCGTCGGCACCGGCGTCGGGGCTCGCGGCGGGAGGCTCGGGACGCAGCTCGACGCGGGCGGCGATGCGGCCGTCGAACGCGACGTCGAGGTGGGCGTCGGCCGGGGGGTCGATCTCGATGAAGATGCACTCTCCGGGGCATCGCTCGGCGGCGTGGATCACGTCCTCCACCCGTCGGTTCGGCACGCGGGCCAGCGACGCCGAGCCGCCGGGGTCGTTGAGCGGGTGGCCAGCCTCGCTGACGTACGCGATGCCGTCCTCGAGCTGGCGGAACACCTCCGGGCAGTGGTCGACGCAGAGCCCGTCACCCGTGCACAGGTCTTGATCGATCCACACGCGCATCCCGACCGTGCACGGTATCGGCACCGCTACCGTGCCTGCTCGCGATGACCGCCGCTCCACCACCTGTCAATCCCGCCGACCTGCCGATGCCGCCCGAGGCGCCACGCAAGCCGCATGTCTGGGAGCGGGCGACGGGCCGGGTCGACGACCCGTA
>JBIOUO010000237.1:0-8720 GCA_044867195.1 Ilumatobacteraceae bacterium | reverse complement strand
CCCCCCCCCCACGAAACTCATGTACCTGCGTCGAAGTTCTCGCCGAGGGCGTTGCCCATGTTGCCGTCGGAGCCGTAGACGAGCTTGTTCTTCGGCCCGAGGCCCTGCTCGACCATCGTCCGCAGGATCTTCGACGACTCGGCGAAGCCGATCACGACGATGGCGTCGGGGTCGGCGGCCTTGATGTCGTTGACCTCCGAGTCGTAGCTCGGCGCGGCGGGGTCGTAGATGACCTTGTCCAGCACCTGCACACCAGACTCCGTGAGCACGCTCTCCACGATGCCGGCGAGGCCGTTCCCGTAGGCGTCGTCACGGGCCAGGATGTACACGGTCTGGGCTCCGTCGGCGAGCACCAGGTCGGCGAGCACCGGGCCCTGGAGGCTGTCGGGTGGGGCGTCGCGGAAGAACAGCCCGTTGTCGGCCTTGTCGGTCAGCAACACGCTGGTGTTGGCGGCGCTGAACTGGACCACGCCGGCCGCCGTGACAGTGTCCAACACGTTCAGCGTCACGCCGGACGCGGCGGCGCCGATGATGGCATCGACGTTCTCGCTGAGCAACCGCTCGACGGTCTGGTTGGCGGTGTCGGTCTTGTCGTCTCCCGAGTCACCGGCGGAGTACTCGATCGGCTTGCCGAGCACGCCGCCGGCGGCGTTGATGTCGCTGATCGCCAGCTCGACCGCGGCGAACTCCGGAGGTCCGAGGAACGCCAGGTCCCCTGTCTGCGGTAGCAGCGAGCCGATCTTCAGCACGCCATCTCCGGCGCGCTCGACGCCGACTGTCTGGAGGTCGACGACGGCAGATTCCGGAGCTTGGGCCACGACGTTGGTGGTCTGCGACTCGTCGATGCGGTTGTCGGCGCCGAAATGCAAGATGCCGTACGTGCCCGAGAGCGGCTCACCGTTGCCGTTCAGGTCAAGCGGTCCGGACATGCCGTCGTAGTCGAAATCGGTGCCGGCCTGGGCGAGCGGAAGGCATTCGGTGAACGAGGTGCACTTCTGGCCGTCCTTGGACGAGTTCACGATCTGGTCGGCGAGGGCGCTGCCGTCGGTCTTGGCCATCTCGGCAGACAGGGCGATCAGCACGACGGCGTCGTAGGCCTCGGCTGCATAGTTCGGGTCTTGCATATTGGCGCCGGACGGCGTCGCGCGCAGCCGGTCCAAGAACTCCTGAGACAGCTCGGGTGGAAGCGGAGTCGTTCCCTTCATCCCCTCGAGCGCTCCTGCTTCGCCCGGGGCCTCGGCGGCGGCCGTCGTTCCGGTCCCCTCCGTCCCCGCCGGCGCCTCAGTCCCCTCGGTCCCTGCTGGTGCCTCGGTGCCCTCGGTGCCCGCCGGTGCCTCGGTGCCGGCCGGTGCCTCGGTCGCGCTGGTCTCGTCGTCGTCGTCACCGCACGCCGCGGCCACCAACGACAGACCAACGAGCAGGGCGCCGACGCGTCGTACGCGTGTACGTTGCATGATCGTTGTTTTCCTCCCCCTCCTGTGAGCAGAGCCGGATCGCCCTGCCGCGATGAGGTCGATACAGGCTACGCGTGGTTCGTCCCATCCCACAAGCAGCCCGGCTGGACGGTACGTTTCGCCGGTGGCGCCGCCCCGGCTGACAACAGGTGACATCTCGCTGCTCGAGGGGTTGGCGACAACCCGCGCCATCCGCCGCTACACGTCGGACCCGATCCCAGACGCCGATCTCGCCGAGATCCTGTGGTACGCCGGCCGCGCGCCCTCGGGCAGCAACCGGCAGCCGTTCCGGTTCATCACGCTACGCCGCGGCGATCCCGTCGCCCGCCCCGCTCGCGAGCTGCTGGCGCGGTCGTTCCGCGAGTCGTGGCAGCTCAAGCGCGCCCTGCTCGACCGCGCCGGCGAGCCGATCGAAGGTTCGCCACGCGCGCGGATGCAGGCATCGATGCAGGGTTTCGTCGACCACATCGACGACGTACCAGTGATCCTGCTCGTCGGGCTGGAGCGCTACCGGCCGGCGAACCCGTACGAGGGGGCCTCGGTGTACCCCGCCTGCCAGAACCTGCTGCTGGCGGCCCGTGCGCTCGGCTACGGCGGAGCGCTGACGATGTGGCACCAGCCGGTCGAGCGCGAGCTGCGGCCGCTGCTCGGGCTGCCCGACGAGGTGGCCCTCTCGGCCTGCATCACATTGGGCGTGCCGGCAGGGCATCACGGCCCGCTGCGCCGCAGGCCGCTGTCTTGGCTCGTGCACGACGGCGCGTGGGGGCGCGCAGCGATGTGGCTCGGTGAGCGTGACGGCCGCTGAGGATCCGTTCAACGTGCTCGGCGTCAGGCCCGACGCCGGCGAGGTCGAGTTGCGAGCGGCGCGCCGCCGCCTCGCCCAGGCGCTGCACCCCGATCATGCCGGCGGCACCACCGAGGCGATGCGCCGGCTGAACGTGGCGTTCGAGGCGGCCCTGGCCCGGCTCAACAACCATGAGTCGAATGCTCTCCAGGCGGCAGGGTCGCCGGACCAACACGATGCGAGGGCCAGTGCGAGGGTGCCCCGGCCAGGCGGGCGGGTCGCCCACGACGAGGCGTCGTTCACGATCGAGGCACTTCCGGCCGAAGCGTTCGAGGCATTGCTTGTCGTCGGCACCTGGCTCGGTGAGGTGCTCGACGACGACCCGCCGTACCAGCTCGACACGCTCCTCGGCGATCCGTACACGTGCTGGTGCCGGCTGAACCTACTGCCCGACGCCGGGGCCAGCACGGTGGCGTTGACGCTCGCGGGCGTCGGCGAGCGTGCGGTGCCTGACCTCGACATCGTGCGCGACGCGTGGGTCGCCGCGCTGAACCAGCTCGGCCGGCCGGATCAACAGTGAGGCTGCTGGCCGGGTGTGCCCTCGTCGCCGGACTGGCCACGGCGTGCAGCGCGGGCGGATCCTCGCAGCCCACCGCCTCGACCTCGGCGCCCGCGACGCCAGCTCCATCCACCGCGCCGGTGTCGAGCGAACCGCCGCCGCCGTTGGCCGGCGCCGTCACCGTCGACGTCAGCTACATCCCGAACCTGGCGCTGCTGCGCAGCCTCGAGATCGCCGTGGCGGATGGCGGGGATGCCGACGCCACGATCACCGACATCGGGTTCCGCTCGCCGTTGTTCGCCTCCGTGCCGTCGCACGACGTCGGGACAGTGGTCGACGCGGGGCGGACCCGTGACCTCGCGCTCGCGCTCGGCGACGCGACGTGCCCGCCGGCGAGCGGACCATCGGTCGTGGACATCGCCGTGGACGTGGGCGGCGTGGCGGCTGCGGCGAGCTACCCGGTGCCCGACGCCGACCGGCTCGTCGAGCTCAACGCGCGGGAGTGCGGGCAACGGGCCGTGCTCGCCGCCGCGGACATCCGCTTCGGTCCCCACCACCCGATCGTCGACGACATGATGGCGGCGACCATCGAGGTCACCCGCCGCGCGGGCGACGAGCCGATCACGGTCACCGACGCCGGCGGGACGTTGCTGTTCTCGGTGCGTCCACGCGGCCCGCACGGCGCGCTGGCGACGATGGAGTCGGGCGAACAGACCGCCACGGTCGAGATCGGCGTCGAGGTCCACCGCTGCGATGCCCACACGGTGTCGCAGAGCCAGATCTCCTACCGCTTCCCGGTGTGGGTCGCGGTCGGGGAGCGGGAGACGCAGTACATCGTTCTCGAGCCGGACCCATCCCTGCGGGCCGCCCTCGAGCAGCTCGTCCACGCGTGCCTCGAGCGCGGGGCCGGCGGGTAGCTCCATTGGAGTGTTTCCGCCCATTGGAGTGTTTCGCCGGGGGCCCTCCCAGAGCAAACCCTCCGATGGCGGAAACACTCCAATGGCTCAGCCGGTCGCCGCCGCCTTCGTGAGGCGATCGCGGATGGCGTGGCCGAGTCCCCGAGCAGGCGGCAGCACGGCAACGACATGATCGGCACTTGCGCTGTCGGCGGCGCGCAGGTCGGCGTACAGGTCGCGCGCGTAGCCGACGAGGTCGTCGCCGTGGTCGATCAGCGTCACTCGAAGGCCGTCGCGCTCGAGCGCCGCGGCCTGCTCATCGGCCGCCGCCCGGTCAGCGGCGAGGTCGACCCGTGCCCGTGGCGCGTAGTGCGCGGGGAGCATCCCGGCCGCACGGGACGGGCCGGTGGCCGCGGCGAGAGCGATGTCGAGCAGCCGCTCGACGTCCTCGGTCGGGATGCCGCCAGGACGCAGCAGCTGCGGCGGATCCGTCGTGCAGTCGACGATCGTCGACTCCACGCCGATCGGGCACGGGCCGCCGTCGAGCACGACGTCGCGGGCTGGGTCGAGGCGCGGCCCGAGGTCGTCGACGACGTGCTGCGCGGTCGTCGGGCTGACGCGACCGAAGCGGTTGGCGGACGGGGCAGCGATGGCACGACCGCTGCGCGCCAGCAGGTCCTCGGTCATCGGGTGGGCCGGGGCTCGGAGACCGACAGTGTCGCGGCCGCCCGTGACGGCGTCGAGCACCTGGCCCGAGCGGGGGAGCAACAGCGTCAGCGGTCCCGGCCAGCACGCCGCGGCCAGCACGGCGGCGGCGGGTGGCACCTCCGCCGCCCAGGCGGCGAGCCAGGCCGGGACGATGTGGACGATCAGCGGGTGGGTGCGGGGCCGATCCTTGACGGCGAAGATCCGCTCGACGGCGGCCGGGTTCGACGCGTCGACGCCCAAGCCGTAGACGGTCTCCGTCGGGATCGCCACCAGCCCACCGGCGACGAGCCGCGCCGCGGCGACGGCGACGTCGGTCGTGAGCAGCGACGGCCGGCGCAGCTCAGGCAGGGACAGCCTCGAGGAACTCCAGCACGGCGTCGATGAACCCGAACGACTCCGGCGTCGCGAAATGGTCGAGGTTGCGCAGCACGACGAGGCGGGCGTCGGGAAGCGCAGCGACGAGACGGTCGGCCGGCGCGGTGAAGTCCCGGTCCCCGATCACGACAAGCACCGGGCACGTGACGGCTGCCAGCTCGCCCTCGGTGAACGGGGGCTCCTGCCGCTTCATGACTGCGGCGAGGGCCACGGGGTCGTTGCCGGGCTGCCGCGCGTACTGGCCGAACAGGCGGGCCTCGTTGTCCTCCGGGTCGGCGCGACCTTCGACCCCGGCGATGATCCGCTCGGCGCGCTCGGGGTCGCGCTCGAACACATTGGTCCCGATGCCCGCCAGCACGATGCGCTGGAACCGCTTCGGGTCGCGGGTCGCCAGGCGCAACGTCGTCAGCGCGCCGAGCGAGAAGCCGACGATGTCGACCGGCTCGTCCGGAGCGCTTGGCAGGGCGTCGGCGATCCGTGTCGTGAGATCGGCGTACTCGGCTGGGTCGTGCGGCTTGGGCGCCTCGCCATGGCCGAGCAGGTCGACACCGATCACCTCCCGCCCGGCGTCCCGAAGCAGCTCGGTGAACCCGCTCCGGCGCCACGTCGCCTCGAACGACCCGCCCCATCCATGGACGAGGACGACCGGCGGCCCTGCGCTCACTCCCACGGACGCGCAGGTTAGGCCGCGACCATCCGAGTGTTTGCTGCATCCGAGTGCGGTGCGCGGGTCTTGCTGGCCTACGGCACTCCGATGCAGCAAACACTCGGATGGGTGAGCGGTCCTAGCATGGACGTCCGCCATGCGGCTGCTCCATCCCGACTCGGGTCATGACCTCACGTACGACGACGTGTTCATGGTGCCCAGCCTGTCGAGCATCGGCTCGCGCCTCGACGTCGATCTGACCACGACGGACGGGATCGGCACCCACCTCCCCGTCGTCGTGAGCAACATGACGGCCGTCGCCGGACGGCGGATGGCCGAGACCGTGGCCCGGCGCGGCGGCATCGTCGTGCTGCCCCAGGACATCCCGCTCGACGTCGTCGCCGCCAACGTCGACTACGTCAAGTCGTGCCACCCGGTCTACGAGACGCCGATCACGCTCTCGCCGCACCACACGATCGCCGACGCCCTCGGCCTGATCCACAAGCGGGCCCACGGCGCCGTCGTCGTGGTCGACGAGGGCCACCGGCCGGTTGGCGTGTTCACCGAGCAGGACGCCTCCGGCTTCGACCGCTTCACCCAGCTGCACCAGGTCATGTCGCGAGAGCTGGTCACGGTCGCCGACGGCACCGACGCCCGCGCCGCGTTCGAGCTACTCACCGCGAACCGGCGCTCGATGGAGCCGGTGGTCGACGTCGACGGTCGGCTGGTCGGCGTCGTGACGCGCAAGGGGGCGCTGCGCTCGACGATCTACGGACCCGCGCTCGACGCCAGCGGGCGGCTGATGATGGCCGTCGCGGTCGGCGTCAACGGCGACCCCGACACCAGGGCCAAGACGCTCGTCGAGCTCGGCGCCGACGTGCTGGTCATCGACACCGCCCACGGGCACCAGGCGCGAATGCTGCGGGCGATCGAGGTGGTGCGCGGCGTGGCCGGTGACGTGCCGATCGTGGCCGGCAACGTCGTCACGGCGACCGGCACGCGGCAGCTGATCGAGGCCGGCGCCGACATCGTCAAGGTCGGCGTCGGTCCGGGAGCGATGTGCACGACGCGGATGATGACGGGCGTCGGGCGGCCACAGTTCTCGGCCGTGCTCGAGTGCGCCGCCGAGGCGGCCCGCTTCGACCGCCACGTGTGGGCGGACGGTGGCGTTCGCTGGCCACGCGACGTCGCCCTCGCCCTGGCGGCCGGCGCGTCGAGCGTGATGTTCGGATCGTGGCTGGCCGGCACGTACGAGTCGGCCGCCGACACGTTGCGCGACCTCGACGGCCGGCTCTACAAGGAGTCGTTCGGGATGGCGTCCAACCGGGCCGTGAAGCACCGCACTCAGGCGGACAACGCGTTCGAGCGGGCGCGCAAGGAGCTGTTCGAGGAAGGCATCAGCACCTCGCGGATGTACATCGACCTCGAGCGCCCCGGCGTGGAGGACATCCTCGACCAGATCGTCGCCGGCGTGCGCTCGGCGTGCACGTACGCCGGCGCGGCCGACCTCGCCGAGCTCCACGAGCGCGCCGTCGTCGGCGTCCAGAGCCGCGCCGGCTACGACGAGGGCCGGCCGCTCGGCACGTCCTGGTGAGCGCGGTTGCCGGCGGCGGGCCGGCCGTCGAGCACCGCACGCGCCCACTCGTCATCGCCATCGACGGCCCGGCCGGCGCGGGTAAGAGCACCGTCGGCCGCGCCCTCGCCCGCCGGCTCGGGCTCGACTACCTCGATACCGGGGCGATGTACCGCGCAGTCGCCCTCGCCGCGCTGCGCCGCGGCATCCCGGTCACCGACGACCCGGCCGTCGCCGCCCTGGCGCGGACCCTCGAGCTGTCGGTGTCCGATGCTGTCGTGATCGTCGACGGGACCGACGCCACGCTCGAGATCCGCAGCCGCGACGTGACCGAGGCGGTGAGCGCGGTCGCCGCCAACACGCCGGTGCGCGAAGAGCTGCGCGCCCGTCAGCGACAATGGGCCAATGAGCACGGAGGCGGTGTGATCGAGGGGCGCGACATCGGCACGGTGGTCTTCCCGGACGCCGCGCTCAAGCTGTTCGTGACGGCGACACCGCGCGTGCGGGCCGAACGGCGCGTCGCCGAGCTCGGTGGTGACGTCGACGACGTGGCGGCGTCGATCACCGAGCGCGATCGGCGCGACATGACACGCGCCGACGGCCCGCTGCGCGCGGCCGACGGCGCCGCCGTGGTCGACACCACCGGGCTGACGGTCGAGGAGGTCGTCGAGCGGATCCTGGAGCTGCTATGACGGCGTTCCCCGGCCCCGCAGGCCGTTGCTGGCCGCTCGCATCGGTGGACGTGTGACATGACGCAGGTCGACACGTTCCTCGCTGGGAAGGGACCCGCCAGCCGTGCCGCGTACTACGTCGCCCGCGCGCTCGTCGCTGCGTTCACCCGGCTGTGGACGCGGATGGGCATCGAGGGTCGCCAGCACATCCCGCGCAGCGGGGCGTTCGTCCTGGCGCCCGTGCACCGCTCGAACATGGACACCCCGATCTCGGCGTGCCTCACCCGGCGGCGGCTGCGCTTCATGGGCAAGGACACGCTGTGGAGGAACGGAGTCGTCAGCTGGTTCCTGTCGGCGCTCGGCGGGTTCCCCGTTACTCGCGGGACGGCCGATCGGGAGGCCCTCCACCGCTGCATCGCCGTGGTCCAGGCGGGCGAGCCGCTCGTGCTATTCCCCGAGGGCGAGCGCAAGTCCGGCCCGACCGTGCAGCCGCTGTTCGACGGCGCGGCCTACGTGGCGCTCAAGGCCGGCGTGCCGATCGTCCCCGTGGGGATCGGTGGATCGGAGGCCGTGATGCCCAAGGGTGCGCGGTTCATCCGCCCGAGCAAGGTCCACGTGATCATCGGGCCGCCGATCACGGCCCCGCCGTCCGTCACCGCCGGCCGCATCCCGCGCAGCGCGGTGCGCGAGGTGAGCGCCGAGCTGCACGAGACGCTGCAGCGCCTGTTCGACGAGGCGACGGCGAAGGTCGGCACGTGAAGCGGCCCGTCCCTGAAGTGTGAGCCGAGCGGGCGGATCTCCGCCCGCGCCACTCACCGATCGGGCGCCCCTGCCGCAACTGTGAGCCCAGCGGGCGGATGCCCGCCCGCGCCACTCACAGATCGGGCGCCACCGGGTCGGTCGCGGCCGCCCCGAGGCCGAGCAGCGTGGCCGCCCGCGCCGCGGACTGGCGGTCGCCCACACCAAGCTTGCGCAGCACGGCCGACACGTGGTGGTCGACCGTCTTCGGCGACACCACGAGCTGGTGGGCGATCTCGCTGTTGCGCAGCCCGCG
>JBIOUO010000236.1:0-13762 GCA_044867195.1 Ilumatobacteraceae bacterium | reverse complement strand
CGCCCGCTCGAGATGCCAACCGACAAGCCGTTCATCGAGCTGCGCGGCGGTTCAGGCAAGCAGGAAGTGTCGACGACGATGGGCTTCACGCGCCTGCTGCGCAGCCTGGCACGCGACGAGCACATCGGCCCGCGGGTCGTGCCGATCATCCCCGACGAGGCCCGCACGTTCGGCATGGATGCCCTGTTCCGCGAGCTCAAGATCTACGCCGCGCTCGGGCAGAAGTACGAGCCCGTCGACCACGACCTGCTGCTCAGCTACACCGAGTCCAACCGCGGCCAGATCCTCGAGGAGGGCATCACCGAGGCCGGCTCGATGGCCAGCTTCCTGGCCGCCGCCACCAGCTACGCCCACCGCGGCGTCCCGGTGGTGCCGTTCTACACGTACTACTCGATGTTCGGCTTCCAGCGCGTGGGCGACCTGATCTGGCAGGCGGCCGACGCCCGCGCCCGCGGCTTCATGCTCGGCGCCACGTACGGTCGCACGACGCTGCTCGGCGAGGGCCTGCAGCACCAAGACGGCCACAGCCTGGTGCTGGCCAGCACGGTGCCGGCCGTGCAGGCCTACGACCCGGCGTTCGCCTACGAGGTGTCCGCCATCGTCCAGGCCGGGCTGCACCGCATGTACGGTCCCGACTCGCCGCCCGAGGAGCGCGACGTCTTCTACTTCATCACGCTCTACAACGAGAACTACGCGATGCCGCCGATGCCCGACGGCGATCCGGAGGCCGTCATGGCGGCGATCGTCGAGGGCCTCTACCGCTGGCAGCCGGCCCCCGAGGGTCCCACCCACCGGGCGACGGTGCTGTTCTCCGGTAGCGCCCAGGGCGCCGCGCGCGTGGCGGCGGCCGAGCTGGCCGAGCACTTCGACGTCGGCGTCGAGCTGTGGTCGGCGACCAGCTACAAGCGCCTGCGCGAGGACGGCTTGGCCACGCTGCGCTGGAACCGCCTCCACCCCGAGCAGCCGGCGCGCACGCCGCGCGTAGCCGAGTTGCTGGCCGACGCGCAGGGCCCGCTCGTCGCCGTCAGCGACTCGATGGCGATCGTGCCCGAGCAGATCGCCCGCTTCCTGCCGGGTCGCTCGTTCACCCCGCTCGGCACCGACGGGATGGGTCGCTCCGACACCCGTGAGGCGCTGCGGCGGCTGTTCGAGGTCGACGCCGGCCATGTCGTGGTCGCCACGCTCGCCGCGCTCGCCGCCCAGGGTGAGGTCAAGCCGGAGATGGTCTCCGAGGCCATCGCCCGCTACGGCATCGACGCCGACGCGCCGAACCCCGCCGTCATCGCGTAGCGCTCGCCCCGCACCCGCGAGCGTCCCATCCCGTTGGAGGGTTTCCGCCGACGGAGGGTTTCCGGTGGGTCCCCCCCGCCGGAAACCCTCCAACGGTGAGCGTCAGGCAAAGGGATCTGTCGCCTGGACCAGTGCGGCTGGTCGAGGCCCGCGACACAGCGAGCACACGATCCAGCGCCGCCCTCGCCTCGTCCTCACGAGCAAAGGCCTCGAGATGCGCACGGACCACCGCGTTCACGGACGTGCCTTGGTCGAGCGCCCGCTTCCGTGCCCGCCGGAGTACATCGTCGTCGATCACGATGGTCAGGTTGGCCACGCAATACGCGTAGCACGGATCCTGTGGTCCGTGGCGCTCAGCGGGTGACGCCGCTGACCGAGAACCCGTGCGACGGGAAGCCGTACGTGTTGCGGAAGTCGAGGTTCGGCACCTCGACGGTCGCCGCCGTGCCCTGCAGCACCACCCGCTGGCCCCAGACGCCGTCGTAGACCGACGCCGGGTCACGCTCGGTGTAGGCGCCGACGAGGTTGCCGAGCCCGTAGCGGACCTCGAGGTCCTCGGCGGGGATGGTCCGGCTCCACGTGTACAGCGGGTTGCCCGGGACGTCGCTGAACCAGTCGTCCACCACCGGGAACGGCCCGCCAGCCGAGCGCGGCCCGTGCGACGCCGAGTACTGCGTCGACACGATCGCCCCGTTGCCAGGCCAGACCCGAATCACGCCGGCCGTCTCGTCGGCGGCGCGGTTGGTGTTCGGGTGCTCGCGCACCGTCGGCGGCGCCGACGGGTCGGACCGGAACGCCGATCCGCCGTACACCTGACACGCCTGCGAGTCGCACGTCCGGGCGTACCCGTAGCGGTTCTGCGACAGCCCGAAGGAACGGGTGGCGACGGCGAACGCCCACAGCGCGTTCATCCCCGCCCCGCCTCCGCTGTAGCCCCAGCTGGCCGGCACTTCCCGCGGCAGCACACCCTTGATGTAGTTCTCGACCGCCAGCTCGTTCACCGTCCGGGTGAAGCCGGCCCCGTCGTTGCGCGCCGTGATCGCGCCGCGGTAGTGGATCACCGACCCGTCCGGCTCACACACGCCGAGCACATCGCCGGGCGCGGCGCCCGTCTGGTCCTGCCACGTGGTGAACGTCACCGGCCCAGCGACACGGCCCAGGTAGGTCCAACCCGGCGCCTGGCCGCTGCAGTCGACCACCGACGATCCCCAGATGTCGTACTGGTTGAACCCCTGATGAGCTGCCTGCAGCGAGGCGTACCCGACGCCGTTCCACACAGCCGTGCGGTTCGTGGAGATGACGCCAGTGGTCGCCGCGTTGTCGAGCGCCAGCAGGCGCACGCCGACGGGGATGTTGGCGGCGGTGCCCGACGTCGTGCCGCCGTAGTAGTAGTCGAGGATCCCCTGCCAGCTCCAGCCCCAGTTGGCCGCCAGGCTGTAGGCGCCCCACGCCGACATCCCCCGCCCGTGGCCGTTGCCCTGGCCGTCGATCGTGATCGACGTGATGTCGGGCGGCGGAGGCGGCGGTGCTTCCGGCGCCGGCGGGGGAGGCAGCGGCGCGCAGGCCGGCTCGCCGCACGACTGCATCAGCGCGGCGGCAGCGAGCGCGGCGACGCCCATCGATCGGAGGCGCATCCGCAGAGTGTAGGAACCCGGCGACGGGAGGGCACGGCGGCCGCGACATGGAGGAGGGACGGGGCATGGCCCACGCCCCAGCTGCGTGCATGGGGGCCGACCGAGAGGTCGGCCCCTATTGGTCGAGGATCAGTCCTGGCTGGCGTAGCCGCGGCAGGACGTGCCTGGCCCTTCGGAGCGGATGATCGGCGTCAGCGACGACGCCCCATGGCCGTCACCGAGGACGACGATCGCCTCTTGGACGATGTCACCGAACGACTGGACGCGTCCGTCGTTGAACAGACCCGGCTCGTTGGGATCGTCGTTCTGCCCGGAGAACGAACAGATCGAACCGGCCCTGTACTCGTTGATCGGCGTCGGCTTGCCGCTCCCGCCAACCTCGCCGGCGAACGCCGTGCCGCCGCCCGCCATGACCGCCGCCGCCAAGGCCGCGCCAACCAGCAATCTCTTTGCCATCTCTTACCCTTCCCCCACCGGAGTCCGCCCGCTGGGTGGCGGGACCGTACACAACGCGCTGGCGGTGGGCAAGTCGCCCCCCGCGCAGCTGTCGAGGACGTCGAGTACGGCGATGAGCAACGGGACCGCGCGTCGGAGTCGGCGCTACGAGACGTCGGCGACGGCGCTCTCCACGTCGTGCCCCCAGACCCAGTCGTAGATGGCAATCGGTGCCTCCGGGTCGGCGCGCAGCCGCGCATTGCGGGCGGCGACGGCGTCGGGGTCGTCGAGCTGCAAGCTGCGGCCTTGGTCGCGTGAGGCGGCCTGCAGCGCGGCGGCACGCTCACGGCGACGATCGGCGTACGCGCGCAGTGCGCGCTCGGGGGCGTCTCGATCGCTCTCCAGGCAGCGCGCGAGCACGATTGCGTCCTCGAGGCTCTGCGCCGCGCCCTGGCCCATGAACGGCAGCATCGGGTGGGCGGCGTCTCCCAGTAGCGCCACCCGGCCGCGTGTCCACGTGTCGAGCGGCGGCCGGTCGAACAGCGCCCACTTGAACACCGCCTCGGTGCCCGCGATCAGGGCGCGCACCTGGGGATGCCAACCGTCGAAGACGGCCAGCGCGTCTTCGCGATCACCCCGCGCCGACCAGGACTCCTCGAGCCAACCGTCGCTGGGCGTGCAGCCGATCCAGTTCACGAGTCGGCCCGACGAGACGTAGTAGGTGACGAACATCTTGCTGCGTCCCAAGTTCACGTGCTGGCGCATCTCGAGCCCGACCTCGTGCCCGACCGTCCCCGGCGCCAGGCCGCGCCAGGCGATCTGCGGCCACAAGGTCGGCTGGACCGCGTCGACGACGTACTCCCGGACCACCGAGTGGATGCCGTCGGCACCGATCACCATGTCGCCCGTCGCGTGGCGGCCATCGGCGAAGTCGAGCGTGACCTCGGAGCTGTGCTGCTCGAGCGACACGCAACGTGAACCGAGCGTGATGTGCTGATCGCCGAGTCCGGCTCGAAAGATGTCGTGGAGATCCGCCCGGTGCACGTTGTAGAACGGCGCGCCCCAGCGGACCGGTGCCACGTCGGCGAGCGGCACCCGGCAGATGAGCTCGCCGCTGTTGCCGTCGCGGAAGTCCCACGAGAGCGACGCCACGCCGACGGCCCGCAGCGGCTCGGCGAGCCCCAGCCGGTGCAGGATCCTGACGGCGTTCGAGCCGAGCGCGACCCCGGCGCCCACCTCACGCAGGACGCGCGCCTGCTCGTAGCAGTGGGCGTCGAAGCCCGCCTGGCGAAGCGCGAGAGCGGCCGCCAGTCCTCCGATGCCGGCGCCGGCGACGAGGATTCGCATCGTGGCCTCCCGCTGTGTCGGGGACTGACAGCGGACGGCTGTTCCGTGGCTGCTGCGGTTGACAGTCCTAGCACGCAGACGAGCAGCCGATCGCACCGGTCCGTCGCCCGCCGCGCCCCCATTGAACTGGGTGGCCGTAGTCTCATTCCGGTTTCCGCGTGGTCACAGTCTCGATTCCGAGACTCTCGCCACCCAGAAACCGGGCGGGCTGCCCGTGCGTTGAGACGTCTATGGCTCGGCGAGCGGGGCGGGAAGCAGGTGGCCGATTCCCGTCTGGTTGTGCTGTGCACCGGGGTGTCAAGTGGACAATGCGCCGGCGCACTCACTGGCCGCTCACGGCCGCTCACGGCCGCTCACACCGTCACAGCTCGCACGTAGACTGACGTTCGGTGGGCGTCGCGTTCCAGGTGTTGGGGCCGTTCAAGGTGGCGGTCGATGGCGTCGACGTGACACCGGCGGCGCCGAAAGCGCGGGCTCTGCTCGCTCTGCTCGTGCTCAGGGCCGGCCGGATCGCGAGCGCGGACCGGATCATGGAGGAGCTGGGGCCCGACCTGGACGCCGACCGGGCGCGACACGCGCTGCACGTTCGGGTGGCCGAGGTACGCAAGCTGGTCCGGGACGCCACCGGCCAGTCGAGGCTTGCCTCCGTGCCCCCCGGCTACCGCCTCGACGCGGCGTCCCACGAGATCGACGAGCAGCGGTTTGGCGCGGCGACCCGCTCTGCGACGTGCGGATGGGCCCGGAACTCGAGGCCGAGGCGGCCCGGCTCGCCGTGGCCCATGTGGACGCCATCGAGGACTGCGTCGACGCCGAGCTCGCCTGCGGCTACCACCAAGCCCTGACGTTCGAGCTGGAACGGCTCGTCGCCGAGCACCCGCTGCGAGACCGGCTGTGGGCCCAACGGGTCCTCGCCCTGTACCGGTGTCGCCGGCAAGCCGAGGCGCTCCGGGCCTGCAACGCGATCCGGCGACGCCTCGGCGATGAGCTCGGCGTCGACCCGGGCCCGGGCGCTGCGGAACCTCGAGCGGGCGGTGCTCGAACAGCCCGCCGAGCTTGACTGGACACCGCCCGCCGACGAGAGGCGCCGTCCCGCGCTGGCGCCGGACGAGCAACCCCCGGTGCGTTACGTCAAGGCGCCCGACGGCGTGAGCATCGCCTATCAGGTAGGCGGGGATGGTCCGGTGGACCTGATCATCATTCTCGGTTTCACGAGTCATCTCGACGTGTGGTGGGAGCCGTGGTCGGGCCGCCTGGCGCGGCGGTTGATGAGCTTCGTCCGGCTGATCGTCTTCGACAAGCGGAAGACGGGGCTGTCGGACCGGCCACCTCACTCCGGCATTGAGCAGTGGATGGAGGACACCCGGCTCGTGCTCGACGCCGTCGGCTCGGAACGAGCCGTGGTCCTGGGGATGTCGCCGGCGGCGGTGTCGGCGCCCTGTTCGCGGCGACCTATCCGGAGCGCACCCGGGCCCTGATCCTCTACGGAGCCTCGGCGCGCTACCAGGCCGACGACGACTACCCGATCGGAACACCCATCGCCACGCTCGAGCCGTTGGTCAAGCGGCTCGAAGCCGAGTGGGGCAACGGGGCGCTGTTGGATCGCTTCTGCCCGAGCGTCGAGAACGATCCGGTTCTACGAAAGCACTACGCCCGCTTCCAGCAGCTGTCGGCGAGTCCCGGCGCCGCCGCGGCGTACGCCCGGGGCGCTCCTCCAGATCGACGTTCCCGCCCTTCCCGCGGTCAGCGCGCCCACCCTCGTCCTGCACGCGACCCGGGACGTGACCGATCCGGTGGAGCGAGCGCGGTACATGGCGGCCCGGATCCCGAACGCCAAGATGGTGGAATTCGACAGCGCCGACCATCTGATCTGGCTGACCGACGCTCTCGACTCCATGGTCAACGTGATTCACGACTTCGTGCTCGGCGCTGTGCCGAACGATCGGATCGAGCGCGTCCTCGCCACCGTCCTCGTCGTCGACGTCACCGCCGAGGCGGCCCAGGACGACGTCGCGCGCCTCGTCGATCGGTACCGCGGAACGGTCGTCCGGCGCGACGACGGGCTGCTCGCCACGTTCGACGGACCGGCTCGCGCCATCCGATGCGCGGAAGAGATCGTCGCCCAGCTGAGCGACGGTGACACCGTCCGCGCCGGGCTCCACTGCGGGGAGTGCGAGTTGGTCGGCCAGGAAGTCAGTGGGGTCGCCGTCCAGATCGCCAGGTGCGTGATGGGAGTGGCACCTCCGGGCCGGGTGGTGGTCTCGCAGACCGTACGCGACCTCGTCTTCGGCTCGGAGATCACGTTCGCCGACCACGGAACCCACAGCCTGGGCGACAGCCGCGGCGACTGGCGAACGTACCTCGTGACCGCACCAGCGATCTGACCGGACGCGGCGACACTTACTCCCGAGACGTTCGGATGCCTGGTGCGCCTCACCGGCGGCGGTAGACGTGACGCCGATGTTGGACGCGGTGGACCACAACGAGGTGGGCATCGGTCTCGTACACGATCCGGTAGTCCCCCCGCCTGGCCGACCACAGGCCAGCGAACTGGCCGACGAGAGGCTTGCCGACCCGACGAGGGCTCTCAGCCAATGCGCGCAGCATCAGTGAGACGGCGGCGTCACGAACCTTCGGTGGCAGATCATCGAGGTGTCGAGCACCCTCTCGCGTGATCCCGACGTCGTACAAGCCTCAGCCAGCGAGGTGATCGCGCAGCCGGACACGGTTCCCTCGAGCCGCCTCACTTCGGGATCGTTCGATCGAGGCGACAAGGTCGGGGTCGCGCACGATGTCGAGCGTCTCCTCCAGTGATTCGAGGTCGTCGGGACTGACCAGGACGAACGAAGGGCGTCCGTTGCGGGTCACAAGGATACGGTCGTGGTCCTGCTCCACCCTGTCCGCGAGCTCGGACAGGTGGGACTTGGCGTCGGAGAACGGCACCGTCTCGGTCACTGGTCAATATCCTGACCTATGGGATGCGACGACGCAACCGGAAGCATCCGGCCCGCCGCGCGCAGCTCCTCGGGTGTCACCCCCAAGAATGGCGGGCGGCGTCGCTCCATACCCCACCGGTCGTGCAGCTGACGGACGGCGTCGGCGACGGGCAGCCCGGTCGTCGGGATCAGCCCGGCGACCGTCTCGGCGTCGACGCGGTCGTGGTCCAACTCGGCGACGACCGTCGCCCGGGCCAGCACCCCGCAGGTCGTCAGCGCCGCCGACCGGATCGATTGCTGCGTCCGCCCGTCAGGCCGGCTCGAGATCGATCAGCTCCGTCGTCGTCGACGGTGTGCCGGACGTCGGGCTGGTGCGCATGTCGACGACGAGCGTTGCCTCGACGTCGCCGAACAGCAATACCTTCACGCGATCCAACAACTCCTCCGAGGTGACGACGGCGAGGTAGACGTCATCGGCCGTCGTCAGCCGGACGCGGGGCGGTTGATCCTGCGCCATCGTGAGGTGCCCCGTGATCGTCAGGATTTCGCGGCCGGTGCGGCCAGCCAGCGACTCGGCCAACCGTCGTGCCGCGTCGGCGCGGACGCTGGCGATCGTCTCGGAGCCGTCGACCGCCCGATGTCGAACATCCGTTGTGCCGCCGGATGTGGCCATCGATGCAGCCACGCGAATCATCGCTCGGACCTCGGGTTCGGTGGCGGTGGAGGCGAATCGCTCAGCGGTCGGTGCGCTCGCTCCGGAGTCGGCGGCCCGCAAGAGCTCGATGATTCGCCGCATCGCACGGTCGGCGATCGGGTCCTCCAGTAGCTCGAGCTGCGCCGCCGGCAACGTGAAGGTGACTTTGAACGAGCCGGGTGCCGTGCCAGCTATCGACAGCGTCGCCTCGCCGCGCTGGATCGTGCCCGTCGGCGTCATCGTCCGGTACGTCGCGCGGAAGGCTGCTTGCAGGCTGTCGGTGAGCCGGTTGAAGTACGTCAGTGCAACCCGATGGTCCGTGACCGGCCGACCGGCCAGCGTGAGCTCGAGGTCGCCGCTGAGCGCCTGTTCGAGCTCCGCCTCGAGCGCGACGATGTCGCGCTCGTTGTCGTCGCGCATGAGGAGCACGAGTTCATCCTCGGTTGGCCGGTCTGCGTAGGACGCTCGGCATGCTTGCGCCAGCTCGAGCTCGTAGCGGATCATGGCCACCGGACGAGTGGGTCGAGACCTCATGGCCGAACCTCCAGCCATCCGGCTGGCACCAGCTCTTTCGTCGTGTGGTCGGCGACGTTCACCCGTGCTTGAGCTCGCCACCGCGCGACGAGGTCCACGGTGTCAAGGTAGCGGGGGTCGTCGGCGTCGAACGCGACGACTCTGCGGACGTCCACTCGGTGCTACTCCTCGGCCCCGGCGAGGAAGCTGACGAGCGTCTGGGTGAGAGCAGAGTTGGTCAGCTCCCGCGCAGGGAGAATGACCATCGTGGACAGGGACTCGTGGTCGCCGAACGGCGGCTCGTCATGCGACGACACAACGCACCCCCAGAGCCACCAGGTCGCGCCTGGGCACAGCTCGGCCACGACGCTGCGGACGTTCGACCAGCCGTCGAACAGCGCGGCCCGCCAGCGCGGTGAGCCACGTTCGAGGACGAACTGCTGTATGATCTCGTCCATGTTGCCTGGTACGGGCGCCCATCGTCCCGAGGTGGAAGCAGCCCGCCGGCAGTGAACTCCGGCAACATCGAACATGTCTCCTACGATGACTGAGGGGTGTCACATCTCAGCGGCCCGACGGGCGATCGGGCCAGCGTAGACAGCATGAATGCGCCAAGCGCGGACCGCTGGCTCGGCTCTTGTCCCGTCGCCGGTGTCGGGCGCAGGCCGATCGTCACCGCTGCTTGAGCTCGCTCGACGCTTCCACCACGGCCGCATCCAACCGACCAGCACGGGCGCTTTGGGTCCCATGGGCCGTTCAAGAGTCCCGCGTGCCCTGCGCGTTTCCGCGGTTTCGGACTCGCGGTGTCGTCGCCGAAAGCCCCCGGTGCCGGCAAGAAACTGGTCCCAACGCAACGGATCGCGGCACCCTGGGATCAAAGGGGTCGATCGTCACCGCCGTTACGCATCCCCGTCAAGTGGGTGGATCGACGGTGTCAACCGCAACGACTCGATCCTGCTCGAGCCGACGCTGGACGCCGCCCGGCCAGCGCGGGCGCTCACCGACTGACCGATCTACGACGTCGCCGTCGCGGCGAGGGAACGCGCCGAACTCTTACCGAAGGCCCGTACCGTGATCGGCACCCACGTCCGAGGAGACGGACCAACGTCGATGTTCACGAACACGATCAAGACCTTCACTCTGCTGGCGGGACTCGCCGGCCTCGCGATCGCCGTCGGCGGGTTGCTCGGCGGGACCACCGGACTGCTCATCGGTCTCCTGCTCGGCCTCGGGATCGTCGGGTTCTCGTACTGGCAGAGCGACAAGCTCGCCCTGCGGGCGGCCCGCGCTCGGGTCGTCACGGCGGCCGAGGCGCCCGAGCTGCACGACATCGTCGCCCGGCTCGCCGAGCGCGCCGGCCTACCGATGCCGACGGTGGCAATCTCGCCGAGCGAGCAGCCGAATGCGTTCGCCACCGGGCGCAATCCGCAGCACGCCGTCGTGTGCGTTACCGAGGGCCTCTGGCGGGCCTTGCCCCGCGACGAGATCGAGGCCGTCCTGGCCCACGAGCTGATGCATGTCGGTCACCGCGACATCCTGATCGGGTCGGTGGCCGCGGCGATCGCTACGGGGATCAGCTTCCTCGCCCAGATGGCCATGTTCTCCGCCCTGTTCGGGGGGCGCAACGACCGCGACAGGGGAAACGCCGTCGGCGCCTTGCTGCTGGCCCTCCTGGCACCAATCGCCGCCGGGCTGATGCAGATGGCCCTCAGCCGGTCGCGGGAGTTCGATGCCGACCGCGGCGGCGCGCAGCTGCTCGGCACCGGCGAACCACTCGCCCGGGCGCTCGAGCGCATCGAGGTCCTCGCCAAGCAGCGCCCGATGCAGGTCAACCCGGCGCAAGCCTATGCGTGGATCCACACCCCGCTGGCCGAGCGAGGCCGGCGTGGTAGCGGACCGGACATGGCGCGGATGTTCTCGACGCACCCCGCCACCGAAGAGCGGATCCGCCGTCTTCGTGCGATGAGCCACTCCGCGGTCTGACCGACCCGCCCGCTCGCGAGGACTCGGCGAGCGCGATCGGCCCTGGGTCAGCGCAAACTGGGGACGACAACCGCTGGCGGTCTTACCGGCGTCGCGCCGGTGCGCCACGCCTCGAAACCGGCATGTGGCGTCCCGCGCCATCGGATGTACGTCAACAG
Source organism: Ilumatobacteraceae bacterium (assembly GCA_044867195.1). Classification (GTDB taxonomy): domain Bacteria; phylum Actinomycetota; class Acidimicrobiia; order Acidimicrobiales; family Ilumatobacteraceae; genus JALZMG01. The sequence continues at coordinate 2,775 of JBIOUO010000236.1, read as the reverse complement.
ATGGCCGACGACCACTGGCCCACAACGGCGTGTCCCAGTTGGCGAGGCGGAACGCCGTGGTCCGCATCAAGTCGACATCAAGTCGGCTGGAACGAGCGTGTCCCGGCGGCGAGGTTCACCAGCAAGCGGTATGATGCCGGATCCTTCAGGTCGTCGACAGGGCGTCGGTCGTCGAGCGCCGGGTGTGGACGCAACAGCCATTGCACAGCACCCCTCGCTGTCATCGCGTGACGAAGGTGATTCACGATCTTGGCGATCACCATCATCCGATCAGCGGCGGTACCGCTCGGTTCAGTCGCGTCTTGAGGATTCGCCCAACGTTGCACGGTCGCTCTTGACGTCTGGAGCAGATCCGCGATGTCTTCGACGCTCAGGTGCTGTTGACGCAACCACATCGCCGCGTCCTTTGGACCACCTCGCCATACGGGTTGCTCGTCGAGCAGGTCACGGAGCGCCTGACGGACCCGCTCGACCGCGACCCGCAGCTCGCTACGGTTTGCCTCCTCCTCCGCACGCATGGCGTGGATCACCGCCGTCAGCAGCGCCGACCGAAGGTAAGGATCCATGTCGCTGAGCGGCTCCGGCGTCTCGGGAATGCCGGCGGCCAGACGATGGATCTCCGGTGCGACGCGCTCCGTCGTGGGAGAGCGTTCGAGCGCGGCACCGATCTCGGTCGCCAGCTCGAACAGCCCGGGCGCACGACTCCAGAACTCCGTCGTCCCGGATGCGGCGGGCATGGGCGAGAGAGTACCGACAGCGGGGTGCCCCGCTGACGGAGGCGGGGGAGCTCGGGTCGCCGCCCGTACGGCGGACGACATGCCCGGCACCCTCTCCATCACGGCGACCCGGAATCCGACGGGTTGCTGGTAGCCGTCCGGGCGCCGGAGCGCTCACGCGACGACGCGCGACGCCGGCACTGCGAAGTCGATGTCGCCGGCCTCGACGAGGAAGTGGAAGTTGCCGCTCCCCACCGATGCCTCCAGCGTCCGCATGATCCGGGCCGCGTTGTCGTACGGGCCTTGCACGAAGTAGGGCTTTCCGTCGCATCCGAAGCGGATCTCGCTGGTGTCCGGAGGTGGTCCGAGATGACGGGCCGTCGGCTCGAAGTCGCGGTGGGGCGCGAAGCCGAGCCGGCGTGCGTAGTCGACCGCTCCGAAGACCAGCGCCTGAGCCAGCTCGATCGGCGCCGCGATGCCAGGCACGTCGTACGCCTCGAACATTCGCCGGACGAACGCCGGCAGGTCGTGCGCATCCATGGTTCTCGGCCCGAGAGCGTCCTTGACGCCCAGGCACCAGGTGTCGAGGAGATACCCGCAGACGGACACGCGGCCATTGCGCGCTCGCTCGCGCGCCACCACGACGCCCACCAGACCGGACTGGACCGGCTTGTGCGTGTGCCTGCCCGGCCACTCCGGGTGCCCGTCAACGCCGAGGCCGTCGCTCCACCCGGGGCTCACCCAGCAGCCCACGACCGCCGGCTCGGACCCGCCGGTCGGCGCCTCGGCGGCGACGCCGCGCACCAGCGGCGCCACCACGGCCGGGCGCACACCGACCGCGCGGGCGATCTCCTTCGGCGAGTACCCCCGCAGGTGCAGGTCTCGGATCTGCACCATCAGGGCGTCGTCAGCCATGCGGCCGTTGTACCAGTCCGGTCGCGCCCGGCGGTGGATGGTCGGCCGTACAGTCGGACATGGCTCGTGACCGACCCGTCCGTCCACCCGATCGGCGTCGCGCCGAGGCCGGCAAGCCGGCGGCACCGACCGATGAGCAGGCCTGGGCGATGCTCGAGGAGACCCGACAGGTGTTGGACGCCACCCTGGTCGAGCTCGTGAGCACCGACGCGGAGCGGGCCGCGGCCGAGGAGCTGACCCGCCTCGCAGCGGCGACCCCGGCGTTGGCCCGGCTCCAGGAGGTGGTCGCGTTCATCGGGCCGGGGCGGCGGGCGACGCAGTCAGGCAACCTCAGGGTCGCCGACGCGGTCGAGCTCGCCCATCGGCTGGGCAATGGCGACGACGTCTCCCTCGACATGCGCTCGATGGCCGACCTCCGGGAGACGGCCCACGCCTTCCGCTGGGCGGCGGCGGCTGAGCTCCTGGCGTGGCGCGGGACCCGCGTCGTGGCCGGGCCCGCCGCCGGCGAGATCGAGCGGGACCCGCTCGCCGCGTGGTTCAACGTGGCGATCACGCTGCTCGACCACGGGTGCTCGACGGGTTTCGAGAGGGCTGGCGCAAGAGCTACGTGGAGCTGCTCGACGCCAGCGTCGGCGGCCTGCTCGTCGCAATCGCGGAAGCCGGAGGCGCGGCACCGCTCTCCTGGTGCGGGGATGGCGCCTGGGAGGCGGTCGCCGCGGGCTACGGCTACGTCGACGACTCCGACCGTGGGCACGTGATCCGGCTGGTGAGGGCGATGGTCGCCCAGCTGGCCGACATCGGAGCAGTGGACCTCGACGGCGACCAGGCGGTCCTCACCGCGCTGGGGTCGTTGCTCGCGGTCATGGTGAGTGACGACGATTCAGATGACCTCGACCTGGTGGACACTGACGCGCAGACCCTGCTGCTGGTCTGCGTCGAGGACATGGAGGCCGCCGAGGCCACGGAGGCACTGCGGGCCTGGTGCTCAGCACGCGCGGCCGATGAGGCAGCGGACGAGCTGGGCGAGGCCATGCTCGACGACGACGATCCCGACCTCTGGCTGCTCGGTCTGGAGGCGCTGACGATGCTTGATCCGCAGGCGGCGACGCCGGTTGTCAAGCGGTTGCAGGCGCATCCCGGTCTC
>JBIOUO010000235.1:0-12217 GCA_044867195.1 Ilumatobacteraceae bacterium | reverse complement strand
GGCGCGCGGTCTGCGCCCGGTGCTCTGCACCGATGGGTTGGCGGACGGGATGGTGGTGCCTCCCGACACGACGGTCTGGTTCGCGTCGTGAGCGGCGTTGACGCGGAAGGGTTCTCCGCGCCCTGATGATGATGGATCGAGTGGACGACACGGCGCGGGTCGAGGCCGTCTACCGCGATCGCAGCCGCCGGCGAGGGTGGTCAGCGGATCCAGCTCCGAGGGATGTCGAGGTCAGGGCAGACCTCGGCGACGGTGGAGTTCGAGACGATCCCGGTCGACCCATGCGCCGTGCTCGGTGGGCTCGAGATGCACACCGGTGTCGCTGTGGGCTCTGGCACCGTCGCCATAGTGATCCCGCGCCGACGCCTCCGCACCGGAACCCATCGAGTGGAACAGCACTGCCGTCAAGCGTCATAAGCGACCCGTCTGGTCGACGGTGGAGATGGCCACATACCAGTGTCATCGCGCTGCGTTCTCGACGTTGCGCGACGGGATGCGCCACGTCTATCGGCGGAGTCGGCGCCAGCGGCCTCCTCTGAGCCGCCTCGTCGTCGGTTCCTTCTCCTCGACAGCGAACCATGCGGCGTACTTCCCCAACTTCTTCAAGAGATTCTTCGAGCCCATCGCGCTCTCCTTTCCTGGGCATGCCGACGAGGTCGCACACACCTCCGTGACGACCCGGATGCGGGTCTGCTACCTCGACCGTAGGAGGGCGATGCCGGTGGCGACAGTGCCAAATTCGACCTCTTGGACCAGGCCAACCGACATCGCGGTCATGACTCAGCGGGTGGTCTCGAGGCGGCGCAGCACGCGATCGAGGGCGTCCATGTTGTCGTTGAGCGTGTCGTCGGCGATCGAGCCGAACCCGAGGAGCAGTCCTCCGGGAGCGCTCCCCGAGCGGAAGCAACGTCGCAGCGACCCGACGACGAGGTCCTCGGCTGCGGTCGCCGCGCGCAGGGCGCTGTCGTCGGGCCCGTCGTCGGCGTCGACGAGCACGGCGATGTGCAGTCCGGCCGACGCGGACAGCGGATGGATGGCCGATGGGGCGTGGCGCAGCCGGGACATGACGCGGTCGCGGCGCTGCCGGTACCGCCGGGTGGACGCGACGATGTGGCGGTCGAGGTAGCCGTCCTCGATGAAGCGGGTGAGCGCCTCCTGGCTCGGCCAGGGCGAACACCAATCGATGCAGGCGCGGAGCGCGGCCACCGCCGGGACGATCCCGCGCGGCGCGATGGCGAACCCCAGGCGCAACGAGGGCGAGAGCACCTTGGAGAATGTGCCGAGGTAGACGACACGGCCGTCGACGTCGAGGCGCTGGAGCGGCTCGAGGGGTCGGGTGGCATACCGGAACTGGCTGTCGTAGTCGTCCTCGAAGATGACCGCGTCGTGCCTGCTCGCCCACCGCAGCAGCGCGAGGCGCCGGGCATGTGACAGCACGACGCCGAGTGGGAACTGGTGCGACGGTGAGACGTAGACGAGCTTGGCGGTCGCCGGCAGGTCGTCGACGACGAGGCCCTGCTCGTCGACGCGCACACCGACGACCTGAAAGCCAAGCGCCGTCAGCAGCTCAGCCGCTGGTGGATACCCGGGCTCCTCCACGACCGCAACCGCGCCAGGCTCGGCCACCACGCGGGCGATGAGGTCGAGGCCGTGCAGCGCTCCTGCCGTCACGACGAGCTCGTCGGGTGAGCAGACGACCCCGCGAGTGCGGCCGATCCAGTGCGCCAGCGCAGCCCGCAGGTCGGGATCGCCGAGCGGGTCGCCGTAGCTCGGCGGCGCCGATCGCAGCGCCGCCAGCGCGCAGCGCCGCCATGACCGCAGCGGGAACCCGTCGACACGTCCGGGGCGGAGGTCGAACCGTCGCGACGCGATCGACGCCGGGTCGCCATACCGGCGGATCGCCGCGGCGAGCGGCCGCGGTTCGAGCGCCGTCGCTGCAGGCGCCGCCGTGGCGTCGGTGCGGATGGCGCCCGTGACGACCGTTCCGCCGCGGCGCCGGCCGGCGACGAAGCCCTCGGCCGCCAGGCGCGCGTATGCCTCCGTGACGGTGAAGCGCGAGACGCCGAGCTGCGCGGCCAGCGCACGGCTCGGCGTCAGTGGGTCTCCGGGCTGCAACCGCCCCTCGATGATCGCATCGCGCACCTGGGCGTACACCTGCTCCGTGAGACCGCGCTGGGCCGCCGGATCGATGAACACCTCCACCACCACCACCGTAGGTCGTCGTGCAACCGCTTTGGCCCGGTTGAACTGGATGCGTTTGGCGCTGGCGACCGTGCCAAGCCAGCCATACCGTCGAAATCGATGGGTGCTCACGACGTTGCGCCATGGAAGACCGAGACACGCGCTGTGCAGGTCACGCACGCCACGCCCGCCGACGTCTCCCTCGCCGACGAGCTGAGTGCGCTCGTCAACGACGTCTACGCCGTGGCCGAGGCAGGCATGTGGGTCGACGGCGCGACGCGCACATCACCCGACGAGATGCGCTCCTTCCTCGTCGCGGGCGAGCTCCTGCTGGCCCGCATACCGGCGGGCCGCGTGGTCGGCAGCGTCCGTGTCCACGACGTCGCACCCGACACCGCCGAGTTCGGGGTCCTCGTCGCCGCCCGGGACCAACGGGGGGTCGGGGTCGGCCGCGTCCTGCTCGATGTCGTCGAGCAGGACGCCCGCGACCGGGGCCTGGCGGCGATGCAGCTCGAGCTGCTCGTGCCGCGGGACAGGACCCATCCGAGCAAGGAGTTCCTGGCGTCATGGTACGCCCGCCGCGGCTACCAGCTGCAGCAGACCGTGGCGCTCGAGGACCACTATCCCCACCTCGCGCCGCTGCTGGAGACGCCGTGCGAGCTCCAGCTCCATCGAAAGCCGCTCACGACCAGCGGGCGCGATGAGCCGATGAGGTTCCGGCCCGACCGCCCGCTCACCGAGGAGCACGCGCTCGCCCACCTGCGCCCTCCGTCATTGGAGCGCCTTACCTCGCTTCGATCACACCAAGGAGACCGTGATGACAAGCTCGCAGATCCCCACCACTGACCCAGTTCCAGTCGCCCCGGAGACCTGGTTGATCCCCAACCTGGCCGCCGCTGGACCCGACCGGTACCTTCCGGTCAACTCGCTGCTCGTGCGCGGCAGCGAGCCGATCGTCGTCGACACCGGCGCTCCCGTTCATCGCCAGCGGTGGCTGGAGCAGGTGTTCTCGCTGGTCGATCCCGACGACGTGCGCTGGATCTTCCTGTCCCACGACGATGGGGACCACGTCGGAGGACTTGCCGACGCCTTGGCGATGTGCCCATCGGCGACGGTGGTGACCAACTTCTTCGCCACCGAGCGGTTGTCCCTTGAGGGGCCGCTCCCGATCAAGCGGCTGCGCTGGCTCGAGCCTGGCGACAGCTTCCTCGCCGGCGACCGGCGGATGCGCCTCGTGTTGCCACCGATCTTCGACGGCCCGACCACCCGTGGTCTGTTCGATGAGCGCACCGGCGTCCTGTGGTGCGTCGACTCCTTCGCCGCCTTGACCACCGGCGCCGTGCACCATCGCGACGACATCCCCGACGACCTCTACGCCGAGTCGTTCGCGCTGCTCAACAGCCTCGTCTCACCGTGGCACCAGTGGCTGGACCCGGCGCGCTACCGACAGCACGTCGACTCCGTCGCCGACCTGCACCCCGACACGATCGCCACCGCCCACGGCCCGCTGCTGACCGGCGACGCGATCGGTGACGCCTTCGACCGCGTCCGAGCCATGGCCGCAGCCCCTCGCGTAATACCGCCAGGCCAGTCCGCGCTCGACGAGCTCATCGCCGCCACGGCGATCGGCCAAGCGGCCGCCTGAACCGCAATGATCCACGCCCCCAAGGGCATCGCCACAGAAGGGAGAGTCCAGTGCGCATCATCGTTGTGGGCGGTGCCGGCACGATCGGCAAGGCGGCCGTGAAGGCGCTGTCGGATCGGCATGAGGTCGTTGTCGCCGGACGCCGGTCCGGCACCGTGCAAGTGGACATCTGCTCACCCGAATCGGTGCGCGCCATGTACGACGAAGTGGGAAGGTTCGACGCCCTCGTCTGCGCGGCGGGTGACGCCCATCTCGGCCCGTTCGACACCATGTCCGAGGCGGAGTTCCGTCCTGGCATCGAGAGCAAGCTTCTCGGTCAGATCCGCCTCGTCCTGCTGGGGCGTTCGCTGATCTCCGACGGGGGCTCGTTCACCCTGGTGTCGGGTTACCTCCTCGACGATCCGATCCCGGTCGCGGCCGGTTTCTCCGTCGCCAACGGCGGGGTCGAAGGTTTCGTCCGCGCCGCCGCCCTCAGCTTCGACCGCGGCGTCCGGATCAACGTCGTGAGCCCGGGCCTGGCCGAGAACAGCGCCGAGCAGTTCGCACGCTTCAACCCGGGCCGCATGCCAGTTCCCATGCCCACCATCGGCGCCGCATTCGTCCGCAGCGTCGAGGGGTGGCGCACCGGAGAGACCATCCGCGCGTGGTGACCACGTCGGGACAGCCGCGCACCCACGGCCACCGCCTGAATCAACAGCAACTCAACCCGAAAGACACGAGACAATGAGCAACGTCATCTTCGACATGAGCATCTCACTCGACGGATACGTCACGGCGGCCAACCAGACTGCCGAAGTGCCAATGGGCGAGGGCGGGCTGCGCCTGATGGACTGGATCGCCCCCGACGACACCGTCGGCCAGGACGTGCTCAACCGCGGGCTCAGCGGACTCGGCGCCGTCATCTGCGGCCGGCGAACGTTCGACACGTCACTGCCATGGTGGGGAGCCGACGGCCCGAGCGGAGCGGCCCGCCGACCCGTGTTTGTCGTGACCCACACCAGGCCGAAGGAGAGCCCTGAGGGCGGCGTCTACACCTTCGTCACCACCGGGATCGAAGACGCGCTGGCCCAAGCTCGGAACGCCGCCGCCGACAACTACGTGACGATCATGGGCGGCCCGGAGATCGGCAACCAGTACCTACGCGCGGGGCTCGTCGATGAGCTCTCGATCCATCTCGTGCCCGTGCTGTTCGGCTCGGGCTCCCGTCTCACCGAGGCGCTGCCGCGACACATCCAACTGGAGCCGCTCGAGAACCGCGACAGCCCGAACGGCGTGCACCTGCGTTATCGGATCGTCCAGCCGGGCTGACGGGGAACGAGCAATGCCCAACGACGACATCGCACGTCACATTCCTGCCAATCGTCCTCCATGGTGCTGGCAACCGCTGATCCCCACGGCAACCCGTGGGCATCAGTGCCCGGCCTGGGAGGACCTCGGTTTCGTGCTCCCCGCTGACCCGTCCCGGCGGCCGTGTGCGTGGCGGGGGCGCCTGGTGTCGACGTTGCCGGTCATGCGCTTGGAGCACACGGGGTAGTTCGGCCACGGTTTGGGCGGGCAGGCCGGTCACGGTTTCCTCCGCCAAGGTGCGCCACAGCTGCTTGACCTGGACCACGAGAGCCTCGCCGCTGTCGGTGAGCTCGACGATGCTGGCGCGCTTGTCGGAGGGGGCAGGTTGGCGGCGGATGTGGCCGGCGGCGTCGAGCTTGCGGGTCATGAGCGTGATGCTGGGCGGCTCGCAGCCGAGCGCCTCGCCGAGCTGTGCCTGAATCATCGGGCCGGTCCGGGCGAGTTATGCACATAACTATCCCTACGACAGAAGGAACACGCCGTGGACATCGGCATCGGCATCCCCAACACCATTCCCGGCGCTCGCGCGGGCCAGCTGCTCGAGTGGGCCCGGCGCGCCGAGCGCGCCGGTTTCCCGACTCTCGCGTCGATCGGGGCGGTGTCCTATCCCGCCTACGAGGAGCTCACGGTCTTCGCGGCTGCCGGCGCAGTGACCGAACGGATCCGGTTCCTGACCAACGTGCTGATCGCGCCCGCCCGGAGCACGGCCGAGCTCGCCAAGCAGGCGGCGAGCGTTGATCAGCTGACGGGAGGGCGGCTCACTCTTGGACTCGCCCCAGGTTGGCGGGCGACCGACTTCCAACTCACGGGCCGGGACTTCGGCACTCGCGGGCAGCGGTTCGACCAACAGCTCCACGAGCTGCAACGTGCGTGGGCCGGCGAGCCGCTCCTCGACGGCACCCGGCCGGTTGGCCCGGCGACAGTGCAGCAGCCTGGCGTGCCGCTCCTGATCGGCGGAACCGATGACGCGTCGATTCGACGCGTGGTCGAGTTTGGCATCGGCTGGACAGCGGGCGGGATGCCACCCGACGCGGTCGGCACGATGGCGGACCGCGTGCACTCTGCCTGGACGGAGGCGGGGCGAGACGGGCGAGCACGGATCGTCGCGCTGAGGTACTTCTCGTTGGGCGACACCGTCGAGGCGTCGAAGGGCTATCTCCTCGACTACTACGCGCCGATGGGCGACGCTACGGCAAACATGATCGCCGCGAACGCGCTGCGGTCCAGCGACGAGATCGCTCGCGCGGTCGACGCCTACGCCGCCGTTGGTGTCGACGAGCTGATCCTCGACCCGACTGTCGCCAAACCCGAGCAGGTCGACCTATTGGCCGACGTGGTCTTCGGCTCGTGATTCGCGTCGCTCGAGAGGCGGTTGCTCTGTAGCGCGCTTGGCTACAGTGAGCTACACTCACTCCTGTGAGAACGATCACGCAGCGAGAGTTTCGCAACCGCTCCGCCGCCGTCATGGACGCGGTCGAGGCTGGCGAGACGTTCCACATCACCCGCAACGGCGTCGAGATCGCCGAGGTGCGGCCGCTTCATCGGCGCCGCCGCGTGACCGCCGACGAGCTGGTCGCCCGGCACCGCAGCCTGCCCCGCATCAGCTTCGCCGAGCTGCGCGCCGATGCCAACGAGTTCTTCGGGTCCGAAGATCGCGTCGGCGATGCATAGCCGGCACCCAGCCGGCGTGCTCGACACGAGCACGTACATCGACTTGGCGCGGGTACACCCTGCCGAATTGCCGGAACGCCCCGACCTGACGGCGATCACGATGGCCGAGCTCCATCAGGGCGTCGCGCTGGCGAGGGATGGCGTCGTGCGCGCCGAGCGGTTGGAGAAGCTTCGAGCAGCGATCACCGACTTCGACCCGCTGCCATTCGACGGCGATGCGGCCAGCCGCTACGGCACGCTCGTCGAGCTCACGCTCGCCGCCGGTCGCCAACCGCGACCGCGCCGGCTCGACCTGATGATCGCCGCGATCGCGTCGGTCCGCGGCGTTCCACTCTTCACCCGCAACGCTCTCGACTTCGTCGGGCTCGACAGTGCGGTCGCCGTGATCGGTGTCTGACGTCGTAGAGCGGCGGAAGCGGAATACCGTCGCCGGTTGTGGCCACCCACGATCCGGACGCGATCTGGAAGCCTGGCTACGCCGGTGAGCTCGCCTATCACCCGGTGACGAGACCGCAGATGCGTCCGCCGCGTCGGCGGCGCGCGATCGGGCTCGGCCTCGGCCTCGTGGCTGCTGTGACGATGTCCGTGTTCATCGTGCTCCGTCTCACTGCCAGCGGCGACACTGCCACGTCCGGGCCGCTCGATCGGATCCCGGCGCAGATCCACGAGCGGTGGACGGCGACGCTCGAAGGACCCGTCGGCGCCGTGACCGGAACCAACGACCTGGTCGTCGTTCGGGCGGGTCGCGAGCTCGTCGCGTTCGACGCCGGCTCGGGGATCGAACGATGGCGGGCGCCGGCACCAAGCGAGCTCGGCGAGCTCGAGGTGCTCGACGCCGCGGTCGTGTACCACGACGTGTCCGGGCGCACGGAGTCGCTGGCCGGCTTCGACGTGCGCGACGGCCGTCGCTTGTGGTCCAGGACGCTCCGTGACGGGCCGCGAGTCAGGCTCGGCGGAGGGAGCCTGGTCGTCGCCGACTTCACGGCCGGCGGGGTGGTCGATTCCCTCGCCGTGCTCGACCCGCGCACGGGGCGCCGGCTGGCGGCGTTCGAGGGCGACGAGATCACGATGTCGTCGACGGCCATCCGCCGGCGGATCGGCGACGTCGTGGAGTGGTACGACCGCAAGACGTTCGAGCTGCGCGACAGGATCGACCTCAGCATCCTGGCTCTCGATGGAGTCCGGACTGCAGGCGCACCTACCGACGCCGGGCTCGTGATCGCTACGTTCGACCGAGCGTGGCTGCTGGATGGCGACGGGGCGATCCTGTCGACGGTGTCGTTCTCGCAGCAGCTCACCGCTCCGTGGAGCCTCGATGAGCTCGACGGCTCGGGCCACTACGTGATGCTCCAAGGCCTCAACGCGACGACGTTGCTCACCGTCCGTGACGGCGGCCTCCACGAGGTGTGGACGCGGCCGGTGACCCCGGTCGACTGGATGTTCGACTTCTCCCGGACGATCCTCGCTGTCCGCCAGTCGAGCGACGAGGCAGGCGGTCTGCAGGTCATCGACGCATCGCGCGGCCGGGCGATCTTCTCCGGCCGCCAGCCTCGGCTCTTCGGACCCGCGCTGGGTGCCAACGGCTTCGTCGCCGGCACCGAGCCGAGCGAGGACGGGTCGTGGTCGGTCGTCGGCTATGACTTCGACGGCGCTGAGCTGTGGCGGCTGCGCGTCCCGGCCAGCGGCTGGCCGATCCTGCTCCCAGGGGCCCTGCTCACGGTCGACCAGGATGCCGATGCTCGTGCCGTCACCCTGACCCTGCTCGCATGAGATCCGGCGCCGGCCGCGGTGCACGGGTCGGCATCGGTTGTTCACTGCGGGGCGAGGTCGCCGTAGAAGTAGGAGGCGGTGACACCGCCGTCGATCAGGAAGTCGCTGCCGGTGATGAACGCGCCGTCGGGACCCATGAGCAGTGCGGCGACGGTGGCGACTTCGTCGGGTGTGCCGGCGCGTCCGGCGGGACAGAGATCGAGCATCCGCCGGTAGCCCTCACGACGAGGTCCCGTCAGCTCGTCGCGGGCGAGCGGAGTGATGATGATCCCGGGGCTGATGGTGTTGATGCGTGCGCCGCGCTGGCCCCAGCGGACGGCTTCGGCCATGACGCGCAGCGAGTTGCCGCGCTTGGCCAGCTGGTAGGCGTGGACGGGGTCGGTCACGTGGCCGGGTTGGAGCATCGGCAGCTGCAACAGCTCGTCGGCTGGGGTGGTGGCCAGAGCGGCGTCCTGGTCGGCGGTGAGCGCGCCGAGCCGGTGCCCGGACTGCGAGGCGATCACGACACCAGCCCCACCGTGGGCGATCACGTTGCCGAGTTCTTCGAGCACGACCGCGGTGCCGAAGAGGTCGACGGCGAGGATCGTGGCCGGCGGCGCTTGGCTCGGTGAGACGCCGGCGGCGTGGATCACACCGCTGATGTCGCCGATACCGGTAGCGGTGTCGACGAGGGCGTGGACCGATTGGCGTGAGGCGATGTCGACGGTGGTCGGGGTGACGTCGAAGCCGGCGTTGCGCATGACATCGGCGGCCGCGTCGGCATTGGCCTGATGGAGGTCAGCGAGCACGACGTGCCTGCCGGCGCTGACTCGGCGGGCGATGGCTTGGCCGATCGAGCCTGGTCCGATGAGGACGACGACGCTCATTGGTCAGGCGTAGCGCTCGTGCCCGGTGCCCCGGGCGCCGCGCACCGTGATCGTCGACGTGATCTCGTCGAGCTGGCGCAGATCGTCGACGGTCAAGTTGACGCTGGTGGCGCCGAGGTTCTCGCTGAGGCGGTGGAGCTTGCGCGTGCCAGGGATGGGGACGATCCATGGTCGTTGGGCGAGCAGCCAGGCGAGCGCGACTTGTGCGGGTGTGCCGCCCGCCCGCTCGGCCACTTCCACCACGGCGGCCACGATCGGTTGATTGGCCTCCCGGGCTTCGGGCGTGAATCGGGGGAACGAGTTGCGGATGTCGCCCGACTCGAACGGCGACGTCGAATCGACTGTGCCGGTGAGAAAGCCTTGCCCGAGCGGGCTCCACGGCACGAACCCGATGCCCAGCTCGTCGCAGGCGGGGAGCACGTCGCCCTCGGAGTCGCGGGCCCACAACGAGTACTCGTTCTGCACTGCCGTCACAGGCTGCACCGCATGAGCACGCCGGATGGTGTCCGCACTCACCTCGGACAGCCCGAAGTGGTGGACCTTGCCGGCGCCGATGAGCTCCCTGACGGTGCCGGCGACGTCCTCGATCGCGACGTTGGGGTCGACGCGGTGTTGATACAGGAGGTCGATGCGATCGGTGGCGAGCCGCGTGAGCATGGCGTCGACGACTTCACGGATGTGCTCGGGGCGGCTGTCGAGCCCGCGTCGTTCACGGGTGGTGGGATCGAAGGCGAATCCGAACTTGGTGGCGATCACGACCTGGTCGCGGATCGGTGCCAGCGCCGTTCCGACGAGCTGCTCGTTGTCGAACGGGCCGTACGACTCGGCGGTGTCGAAGAAGGTCACGCCTCGCTCGAAGGCGGCGCGGATCAGATCGATCCCCGCTTGGAGGTCGACGGCTGCGCCGTAGTTGACGCTCAGGCCCATGCAGCCGAGCCCGATGGCGGAGACCTCGAGCTCACCCAGTTTGCGTGTGTCCATCGTGTTGTCCGATCTGTCGGTCATCTCGACGCGACCCGGATCAGCGACTTGATCGCCCGTCGCTCGTCCATCGCCGCGTATGCCTCGGGCGTGCCGTCCAGATCGGTCTCGAAGTCGAGCACCAGTCCGGGGTTGATCCGCCCCTCGAGGACGTCGTCGAGGAGCTCCGGGATGTAGATGCGCGCCGGGGCCGGGCCACCGCGCCAGCCGACGTTGCGGAAGAACGTCTGGGTGAACGGCACGGTGCCGTGCGGGACACCGACGATGCCGATCGTCGAGCCCGGACGAGCGATCGCGGCTGCAGTGTCGATCGACTGCTGGGTGCCGACGCACTCCAGCGCGGCATCGACTCCGACACCGCCGGTGAGCTCGAGCACGGCCTGGTTGGCTTCGTGGCCCCGAGACTCGACGATGTCGGTCGCACCGAACTGACGAGCGATGCGCTGGCGGTCGGCGTGACGGCTGAGGGCGATGATCCGCTCGGCGCCCAGCCGCTTGGCCGCCAACATGGCGGACAGGCCGACGGCGCCGTCGCCGACCACGGCCACCGAATCACCACGGGTCACGCCGGCGCAGATCGCGGCGTGGTGTCCCGTCGACATCACGTCCGAAAACGTCAGCAGCGACTTCAGCATGGCGTCGGAATGGCCGCTGCCGGGCACCGGCACGAGCGTGCTGCCGGCGAGCGGCACGCGCACGGCTTCGCCCTGCCCGCCGTCGATGGTGCCGTTGCCGAAGTTGCCGCCGGCGGCGCACGAGATGGTCGAACCGTGTCGACAGTGCGGGCAGGACATGTCGCTGTAGATGAACGGCGCCACGACCAGATCGCCCACCGCGACGCCGGCCACGTCGCGGCCGACGGCCTCGACCACGCCGATGAACTCGTGACCGATCGACCCCACGGCGTGATCGGTCTCGCCCCGGTAGTACCACAGATCACTCCCGCACACGCAGGCCAACAGCACGCGGACGACGGCGTCGGTCGGTTCCTCGATCGTGGGGTCGGGCCGCTCACCGACGATGACGTCCTTGGGGCCCTGGAAGATCGCTGCTCGCATCAGGTTCGCGTCTCCTTGCTCTCGTTGCTCGCCACCACCTAATCACCGTTCAGCGGACAGCGACAGACCTGGTCAAGAGGGGTACTGGCAGGGCCTCCCTCCGCCGGTCGATGCAGCAATAACGTGCATCAGGTGGACGCCAGGGACGACATCCGCCAGTTCCTGACGACCAGGCGTGGGCGGATCACACCGGAGCAGGCGGGGCTTCCCGTCTATGGCGGCAATCGGCGGGTTGCCGGGCTGCGCCGCGAGGAAGTGGCGCTGCTCGCCGGGATCAGCAACGAGTACTACGTCCGGCTCGAACGGGGGAACCTCGGCGGCGTCTCCGACGACGTCCTCGACGGCATCGCCATGGCGCTGCAGCTCGACGAGGTCGAGCGGATGCACCTCTTCGATCTCGCCCGCGCGCTCAACGCCGGGTCCAGCCGCCAACCTCGGCGGGCGCCGCAGTCGCGGGTGCGGCCCGTCGTGCAGCGGATCCTCGACTCCCTCGCCGGGTCCCCGGCCTTCGTGCGCAACGGGCGGCTCGACATCCTCGCCGCCAACCAGCTCGGCCGGGCGTTCTACTCCCTGCTGTTCGACCACCCGGCGCGGCCCCTCAACACCGCCCGATTCCTGTTCCTCGACCCACGGGCCACCGAGTTCTTCCTCGACTGGGACGCGATCGCCAACGACGCCGTCGGCATCCTGCGCGCCGA
>JBIOUO010000234.1:0-3342 GCA_044867195.1 Ilumatobacteraceae bacterium | reverse complement strand
GTCATCACGACGACCACCGCCGCCGGGGTGGTCACGTCGACCACGCTCACGTATCGCGGCTCCGGGTCGGGGACGTGGAGCGCGGCCGGCGGTACCGTCGAGATCGCCGGCGTCGACCCGTCGACGTTCGGCATCCACGTCCGCGTCGAGAGCTCTGACGGGCGGATGACGAGCGACGTCGACCTGCCGATCACCGACATCCGCCTGGCCGGCTTCGCCAACCTGCTCGGCACCGCCCGCTACGTGTGCACGCCCGTGTCGCTGTCGCTGACCCACGTCGTGCCCGGCGTCGGGGGCACCGCCGGATTCGAGCTGGTCCCCGGCTGACGTTGTGACCACCCGAGTGTTTGGTCGCACCCGAGTGTTTGGTGCGGGGCCTTCCCGCGCCAGACACTCGGGTGCATGAAACACTCGGGTGGGGTGGCGGTCAGGTCGTCGTCGGGGCGGTGACGTCGACGCAGTCGCTGCCGGCGCGGCGGCCGTCGGGGCTGACGGCGGGGCGGTGGAGGATCGCTGTCGCCGGGACGATCGTCACCGTTTCGCCCTCCACCGTCGCCCGGCCGTCGACGAGCAGGCTGTAGCCGCCACTGGCGAGCGGCGGGAACACGAGCGTGACGTCGGGTCGGGCGGTGGCGTTGGCCTGGGTGTGGCGACCGACGCCTTCGACGACGAGCCCGGCGTCGGTCGGCTCGGCCCAGACAGACAGCACGTGGCTGCGTCCGTCGTCGGACACCGTGACCAGGTACCCGACGTCGAAGGCGGCGAGCGTCGCCGCCAACGCCGTCAGCTCGACCTTCGCGCTCACCCCCAACACCGTACCCAAAGCGCCCACAGCGCGTTTGTGCGCCAGTGCGCGCCAGACCGGGCCTGAACGCACAAACGCGACCGCTCTGAATGGCGACATAACCGATCGGAACGGTCGGGATTCGGCGTGCCCGCGCTACGCTCGCGAGCGGTCGATCGACTCGATCGGCCCCGACACGCCGGCATCAGGGCACGCGCGGGTACAGCATCGATAGGAGCGAGCAACATGGCCGTCCGCATCGGGGAGACTGCCCCCGACTTCACCGCCGAGACCACCGAGGGCACGATCAACTTCCACGAGTGGCTCGGCGACTCCTGGGGGGTCCTCTTCAGCCACCCCAAAGACTTCACACCCGTCTGCACGACCGAGCTCGGCTACATGGCCAAGATCAAGCCGGAGTTCGACAAGCGCGGCGTGAAGATCATCGGCCTCTCCGTCGACCCCGCCGACCGCCACGAGCAGTGGGCCGCCGACATCGAGGAGACCCAGGGCGCGGCGCCCAACTACCCGATCATCGGCGACGCCGACTTCAACGTCTCCAAGCTCTACGACATGCTCCCGGCGTCGACGTCGGGCGATCCGTTGCAGCGCACGCCGGCCGACAACGCCACCGTGCGCAACGTCTACGTCATCGGGCCGGACAAGAAGATCAAGCTCGTGCTCATCTACCCGATGAGCACCGGCCGCAACTTCGACGAGGTGCTCCGCGTGATCGACTCGCTGCAGCTGACGGCCCGCCACAGCGTGTCGACACCAGTCAACTGGCAGCCCGGCGAGGACGTGATCATCTCCGGCTCGGTGTCCGACGAGCAGGCCAAGACGATCTACCCGGATGGCTGGAAGTCCCCGAAGCCCTACATCCGCATCGTCCCCCAGCCGCAGTAGCCGCAGCACCAGCGCTCAGCGCACCCATTGCCGCTCGACCCACGCCCGCACGGGCGGCGCCAGCATGTCGAGGTGGGCGGCGGGATCGTGGCGCACCATCGTCGCGCTGATCGGGACGTTCACCCGATCGGCGTCGACCACCACGGGCTCGGCGCCGAGACGGCGCGCCAGCTCGGCGACGTAGGGGTCGCTCGAGCACACGACGTCAGGCCCACGCTCGAACGGCCAGTGGCCCCGGAACAAGTCGATCCAGCGCTGCCACAGCGCCTCGTCGCCGAAGTCGGTGCGCAACTGGTGGCGGACCTCGACGACGGTCACGGTCGGGTGCAGCTCGGCCAGCCACGCGGCGCGCAATGCCCCCGGCGCGGCGTCCTCGGGACCGCTGTTGACGTACAGCACGAGGCGTTCACAGCGCGCCGCGGCCTGCTCGACGAGGTACGAGTGACCGAGATGCGGCGGGTCGAAGCGGCCGATGACCAGTCCGGTCGGCGCGCGACCGGCGGTCACGTCATCCCGGCCGCGACGGCGAGCGGCCCGAGCAACCCGTCGGCGAGCTGGCGCGAGCCGCTGGGCGACCAGTGCAGTCCGTCGGGTCGGTCAGGGGGCTGCGGCCTGGCAGCCATCCACGCCGGGACGTCCACCACCGTGACCTGCCCGGGGTGGCGGGCCGCGACAGCGGCGAGCGCGGCGGCGTAGCCGTCGTAGCGGGCGGAGTCGTCGGCGGGTCGAGGGTCCGGCACGGTTGGGATCGGCGGCACGAGCCACAGCACGTCGCTCGCGCCACTGGTGAGGAACATCGCCGTCGTCTCGTCGTAGGCCGCGACCAGCCGCTGGTAGAAGCGGTCATCCGTGGGTGTCAGCGGGCCCTCGGTCGGATCCCAGGCGCGGCTGTCGACGTCGCTCAGCGTGACCATCCCGACGACGACGTCGGGGCGCGCCGCCGCCACCCTGTCCGGCAGGACGGCGTCGGCGTCGCGGCAGATCCGGCCCCACTGGCCGTCGGCGTCCGAGGTCAGCCGTCCGGTGGCGATGAACCCGCAGCCGATCACCGCCGCGCTGTCGACGCGCGCCAGCGTCCGGTGCTCGGCAGCCCATCCCGTCAGGCCCTGTGCCGTGGCGACCGCTGTCGAGTCGCCGACGACCAGGATGCGCACCGGACGCGCCGGTGCCGACGCCGGCAGCGACGGCACGACGAGCGCCGCCGGGACCGTCGTGCTCACCGCCGCGGGGGCCGAGGACGACACCGCTCCGGCGGGTGGGGCGACGGTGTCGGACACCGCCAGCGCGGCCGCGTTCCCGCCGGCCGACGCCATCCAGTACGGCGTCGCGTCCGCGGGCAGCAGCGCCACGACGAGGACGACCGAGGCCAGCGACGCCGTTGCGGCGATCGGCACGACGAGCGGCCGAGGGCGGGCAATGCGGATCGGCCGCTCGAGCCAACGGTACGACGCTGCCGCCACGCCGATCGTCACGCCCAGGCGCACGGCGAATAGCGGGATCGCCGGCAACCCGGTGCGCTGCTCGTCGAGCACGACGTACACCGGCCAGTGGACGAGGTACACGCCGTAGCTGATGACGCCCAGCGCGACGAGCGGGCGCCAGCCAAGCCCGAGGCGTAGCGGACCCGGCACCTGGAGCCCGAGGATCAGCGC
>JBIOUO010000233.1:0-8304 GCA_044867195.1 Ilumatobacteraceae bacterium | reverse complement strand
ATGTCCATCTCCGCGGCCAGGCGGCGCTCGATCTCGAAGCACTCGGGCGCCCGGATGTCCTCGAGATTGATCCCCCCGAACGTCGGCTCGAGGGCTTTGACGATCCGCACGACGTCGTCGGGTTCGGTGGCATCGATCTCGATGTCGAACACGTCGACGTCGGCGAAGCGCTTGAACAGCAGGCTCTTGCCTTCCATCACCGGCTTGCCGGCGAGGGGTCCGACGTTGCCCAGGCCGAGCACTGCCGTGCCATTGGTGACCACCGCCACCAGATTGCCGCGCGCCGTGTACCGGAACGCCGCCAGCGGGTCGGCCTGGATCTTCCGCACAGGCTCGGCCACGCCTGGGGTGTAGGCGAGCGACAGATGGTGTTGGGTCGCGCAGGGCTTGGTCAGGGCGATGGCCACCTTCCCCGGCCGGCCGACGCAGTGGTATTCGAGAGATTCGTCCTCCAGCATGGCCCCTCCCGACATCGTGCGGCTGGGCCGCTCCCGCACCTACCTTGAGCGCACCACGAGCCACTGGTCGCCAGACGCTCGCCCGAAATCGGGGCGCTGTCAAGTCCTCCGGATTCGGGACCTATGGCTCTAATTCGGGTCCCGTCACCGTTCGTACGCTCGCGGGAGCGGCGGCGCGCCGCCCGCGTCGCGGTCGTGGAGGGGAGGTCAGGGTGACGAGGACGGACACCTACGACGCGGTGGTCATTGGCGCGGGGCACAACGGGTTGTGCCTCGCCGCCTACCTCCAGCGCGCCGGGCTGCGCACCGTCGTGGTGGAGCGCCGCCACGAGGAGGGCGGCGGCATCAACACCGAGGAACCGGTGCTGCCCGGCTACCGCCACAACATGCATGCCCAGTACATGGAGTTCTTCGACATGATGCCGATGATCGAGGACTTCGGGCTCGAGGACCTGGGATTGCGGACGGTCACGCCGGACGCTCAGGCAGGAATCGCCTTCGCCGACGGGCGACCGCCGATCATCGTCTACCGGCCGGAGCTCCTCGATCGGACACGAGCGAGCATCGCCGAGTACTCCAAGTCCGACGCCGACACGTTCGTCGACCTGAAGCGGCGGGCGATGCTCATGCAGGGGATGCTGGCCAAGTCGCTGTACAACCCGCCGTCGCAAGCCAGTGAGCTCGAGCAGGCGGCGGTCGTGGCAGAGGGTTGGTCCGACCTCGGCATCGGCCCCCAGCACTTCCTGAAGTCGCCGAAGGTCGTGATCGACGAGTTGTTCGAGACGTCTGAGCTCCGCGCCCTCCTCTACCGCACGACGGTCGAGTGGGGATACCCGATCGACCAGGCCGGCATGGGGGCGGGCTTCCTCACGTTCATCATGTGGACGCTCGGCAACTGGAAGCTGTGCCGGGGTGGGACGCACACGTTGGCCAAGGCGATCACGCAGGCGTGCTATCGGGAGGGTGTCGACCTGATCGAGAACACCGCGGTCGAGCGCGTCCTCGTCGAGGACGGCCGTGCGGTGGGCGTCGAGGTGCGCGGCGGCCGCCGAATCCGGGCCGACCGGCTCGTCGCCTCGAACGCCGATCTTCGCCAGACGCTGCTCGACCTCGTAGGCGAGGAGCATCTGAGCAAGCTGTGGGTGAGCCGTGCCAAGGCGTTCCGGTACGGGCCGAGCCACGTGCTCGGCACGCCGATGTTCTGCCTGTATGAAGCGCCCGCCTACAAGTCGGCCGAGTGGAATCCCGACATCGACCGCTGCTTCTACACGATGGTCGGGTTCGACGGCGCGGACGACACCGTCCGTTACATCCGCGACGCGTACTCCGGAACGCTGCCGAAGCCGGCCGCCGGGACGTGGGTGAACTCGCTGTGGGACAAGAGCCAGGCACCGCCCGACCACCACGCCGCGACAGGCTGGTATTTCTTGCCTCCGGCCAGCGCGCTCGACGCCAAGGAGTGGGCTGATGTGCGGGCCACGTTCAACGATCGCTTCTTGGCCGTATGGCGCCAGCACGCGCCGAACATGACGGCCGACAACGTCATCGCCCACAAGCTCTACACGCCGGACCAGATCGAGCGGAAGAACCTGATGCGGGAAGGCGACTTCTCGAACGGCGAGTTCGCCCTCGACCAGCTGGGGTCCAACCGGCCGTTCCCGGAGGCTTCCAGCTACCGCACCGAGGTGGCCGCGTTGTACCTGTGCGGGCCGTCCGCCTACCCCGGCGGTGGCGCTCACGGAGCCTGCGGCTACAACGCCTACAAGGCGATCGCCGAGGATCTCGGTCTGCCCAGCCCGGCGACCGACGGGAGGGGGTACTGATGGCGCACATCTACACCGACGAGTGGTTCGGTTACGTGCGCGATGCCATCAACGCCAAGGTGGCGACGCTGCGCAACCTGCCACCGGACGAACTGCTGATCGCCGTCGACATCGTCGGCGATGGGGTCTCCCCGTACGTGGCCGAGGGTGCCGAGCGGCACTTCCTGGTGCAGATCGACGGCGGGCGCTGCGGCTGGTACCGGGAGGGCGAGGCCGGCGACGGCGATGAGCTGAACTACCGGTTCCGGGGTCCGGCAACGGTGTTCGACGAGATCGCCGCCGGACTCGTCGACCCCATCGACGCAGCATTGAAGGGCGCGGTGCGCGTGCGCGGCGACATGCGGTTCCTCATGCGCCAGGCCGATCACGTGAACGCCCTGCTGGAGGCCTACGGCACCGTCGCCACCGAGTGGCCGCTCGGATCGCCGCCGTACGAGCGGGACCGGGAGGCCGTCGATGCGTGAGACCTACGACGCCATCGTCATCGGCAGCGGTCACAACGGCCTCACGCTCGGCGCCTACCTCGCCCGCAGCGGGCTCGACGTCGTCGTGCTCGAGCGGCGCCACGAGGAGGGGGGCGGGCTGGCGACCGAGGAGCTCACGCTCTCCGGCTTCCTCCACAACGTGCATGCCAACTACCACACGTTCGTCGACCTCGCGCCGCCCGTGAAGGACCTCGAGATCCGTGACCACGGCGTGGAGTATCTGCGTCCCGAGGTGCAGATGGCGTCGATCTTCCCGGACGGGACGGCCCTCACCGTGCACACCGACCTCGAGCGGACGGTCGAGTCGATGGCCCGCATCGACCCGGTCGACGCCGAGACGTTCCGGCGGTTGTACGTCGAGGCCCACGGCTACGTCGATCTCTTGCTGGGCACGCTGATGTACCAGCCGCCGATGGCCGTGAAGGAGCTGACCAAGGCGCTGGCCATGTTCGGCGTCGAGGACCGCTCGGAGTTCCTGAGCGTCAAGCTGCGGCGGGAGACGATCGACCAGTTCCTCGACCAGCACTTCACCAACCCCAAGATCAAGGCCCATCTGGCGTTCCACGCCGCGATCTGCGGCTACACCAACGACGTCCCCGGTCTGGCCATCGGCTTCCCGCTCCTGGTCGGCAAGATCGACAACTGGCACATCTGCATCGGAGGCTCGCACCGCCTCGCCCACGCCTTGTGGCGCGACCTCGCCCAGCACGGGGGAACGCTGATCAGCGACGCCGAGGTCGACCACATCGTGGTGGACGGCAACCGCGCCGTCGGGGTGCGGCTGACCGACGGCACCGAGCTGACCGCCCGCGAGCTGGTGGCCTCCACCGTCGACGTGGAGCAGACGTTCTTGCGCTTCCTCGACCCCAAGAACGTCTCTGACGAGCTTCGAGAGCGCGTCGCGACCAAGGTCCGTCACCAGGGGTGGACGTTGTTCTCCGTCCATCTCGCGATGACCGCCGCCCCGCAGTACACGGCGGCGGCGTTCGATCCCGATGTCGATCGGGCGTGGGTGGTCAACCTCGGATACGCCTCGACGGCCGACCTCGACGACGACTGGCGGACGGTACGGGCAGGGCGGCTGCCGGATCCCCGCCCGAACGCCGCCGTCAACACCCTCTATGACCCCACCGACGCGCCTCCCGGCTGCTACACGGGCCTGCTCCGCCAGTTCGCGCCGTTCGCCCTCGCCGACGGCGGTGAGGCACAGTGGGACCTGGTGGGGCACCGCTACGGTCGCCACTGCATCGAGGCGTGGCGGCGCTACGCGCCGAACATGACCGACGACGTCGTCCTCGACTGGGTCGCCTACACGCCTGCGGAGATCGCCCGGAAGATGGTGAACATGGTGCGTGGCGACTGGATGATGGGCGAGATCAGCCTCGACAACATGCTCGACCAGCGCCCGCTGCCCGAGCTTGGCCAGTACCGCACGCCGATCGAACGGCTCTATATGGCCGGTTCGACCCAGCATCCACATGGGTTCATCACGTTCGGCCCCGCCTACAACGCCCTCCAGGTCATCGCCGACGACGTCGGGCTGAAGCCGTGGTGGCGGCGAATCTGACTCGCTCGCCACCCCCTCGCGTTTGCGTGCCGGCTGGCGACGAGGCCTCCGGGCTGGCCGAGATGGTGGCCGGTCTGCTCGCCGCCAACCTCGCCGACTCCCGGGCGCGGGCCGCGGTTGCCCGCCTGGCACGCGGCCAGCTCGTGCTGAGCACGACCGACCGACCGGCGGCCGTGACCCTGACGTTCCGCGGCCACGAAGTCGTCGTCGACGACGGCGCGGTGGCCGACGTTCCGTCGCTGGCCGGGCCGTGGCTGGAGCTCGCCCACGTCTGCAGTGGCACTCGCTCGCCGGCGGCCGCGCTGGTCGGTCGCGATCTCCGGGTCGCGTTCCACCGGCGGCCCCACCTGACCGCGATGGCCGGCTTCGTCCTGGCCGCCCCCGCCGACACCGAGACGGTGGCCGCCAGGCGCCGACGGGTTGTCCGCACGCTCGCCGCGGTCGGCGCGCTTGGGATCGGCGCCGCGTTCGTCCTTCTGCGCCGCCGAAGGACCGCAGCAGCCGACTCGACGCCCCAGTGGTCGGAGCCGGCGAACGCGTTGCTGCGCGTCATGGCCTCGCGCCAACGTGGCTGATCGACTCAGCGGCCAGGTTCGGGCCGGCGACGGTCGTCGGTCCAACTGCGAGGTGCCCGTTTCCAGCAGGCGGCTGCGAGTGCGCGGTGGGCCGTACGCCCAGATACGGTCTCGTCAGAAGGGTTCGTAGGGGGTGAACAGCGGCGGGATCGCTGGGAGTGCGTCCCAGAGGTCGAGTCTCTCGCAGTGGGGGTCTTGGATGGCGGCGGGTTGTCGCCCGATGATCATGGTGAGCTGGTCGGTGCGGTCGTAGCGCGGCCAGTCCGGGAGATGTTCGGAGCTGGGTCGTCCGTCGCGAATGAACGACCCCCAGGTCTGGCTGGATTGGGCGGCGACGAGGCGCCGATGCGGGTTCTGTTCGTCGTCGCCGACGAGTTGGTCGACGCCGGGCTGGTCGAGGTTGTCGAAGAAGAACGGGAGGTCGACGGCGTGGGCGGCGCCGAGTGCGCCTCGTGCTTTGGGGGATGGCAGCGCCCAGTCGTAGCGGTAGACGGGGGCGTCGCTGTCAGCGTGGAGAGCGGCGAGCTGACGCTGCGGCCCCCGCCAGTCGCGGTCGGTGCAGGCGATGTTCCACGCGCTGGTGTCGGTGTCGCCGAGCTGGCGATAGAGCTCCTCGAGCTGGTCGAGGACGGCAGGGTCGGGGTCGAGGAGGATGTTCTCGAAGCGTTGCCGCAGCGGGGTGTCGGGCGGGGGGACGTTGTGGCCGGAGCTGAGGACCGTGAACAGGTTGTGTTCGTCGCGGGTGGTGCCGATGAGGATCGGCACCTTCTGCTGGTGGCCGGCGGCGAACGCGTCGAGCACGGGCGGGATGATGTCGCCGTCCTCGACGGGCTTGTACGGCGTGAGGAGCTCGGCGATGGTCCCGGCTTGGGCCCGCATCAGCTCATCGAGCGGCAGGGCACGGAGGCGGTCGATGACCTGGTGGTCGAGGGGGATGCCGAGCTCGCCGAGGTAGAGGTCACGCGTGAGGTGGGCGAGGTCGAGGCTGGCGTTGGCCGAGCCGTGGCCGCTGGCGATGATCGCTTGGTGGAACAGGCCGGTGGCGTAGCGGCTGACGAGCAGGGCGCAGACCATGCAGGCGCCGGCTGATTGGCCTCCGACGGTGACGTGGTGCGGGTCGCCGCCGAAGGCGGCGATGTTGTCGCGCACCCAGCCGAGGGCGGCGATGGTGTCGAGGAGGTCGTTGTTGCCGAGGCTGCCGGCTTCGTCGATAGCGAGTCCGCCGAGCGCGCCGAGCCGGTAGTTGACGGAGACGACCACGATGTCTTGTCTGGCGGCGAGGTTGGTGGCGTCGTAGATGTACTCGGCGGTGGAGCCCATGATGTTGGCCCCGCCGTGGATCCAGACGAACACCGGTCGTGGTGTCGTCCGGTCGGTCGGCGCCCAGACGTTGAGGGTGAGGCAGTCCTCGCTGTCGTCGACCTCGGCCGGTCTCGCCAGCGTCATCGGACCGGTTGGTTGGACCGAAGCCGCTCCGTAGGCCGAGCAGTCACGCACTGTGCTCCATCGTTCCGGCGGCTGTGGCGGCGCGAACCGCAGCGGTCCGGTCGGCGGTGCGGCGTAGGGGACTCCCTTCCACGTCACGACGTCGCGGAGTACGACACCTTGGACTGGACCGCAGCCGGTCATCACCGTTGTCGAGCCATCACCGGGCTTGTCGGGAGGTTGGTCGGTTGTGCGGTCGTTCATGTCAGCAAGCCTCCACGTGGCGACGGATGGGAGGGACTCAGGCGAGCGCTCGGCGACGCCACTGTCATGCACAGCCTCGGCCACGCCCCCAGTCGGATTGATCGATGTCTGGACTGTGCGCCCGTGTTGGCCGGTGTTGCCGGGCAGGGCGACACGAGCGGTGCTGCCGCCTCTCGTGCGCCGAGTGGGCTCCCGCCCGGGACGCAGCAGCGCTCGAGGTCATCACGTCAAGCCTGCCCCGTCCGGTGGCCGTCGTGGACTGCTCGGCAACGTGTTCGGTCGTCGACGTCACGGCCGGGTCTCCGCTGTGGTCGGCGTGGTCGTCGGCTCGCACCGGGTCGTGGACGTCGGCGCGATCGTCGTCGTGCTCGCGTCTGGCTCGTCACCGGGAGCTGCAACGACCAGCGCGGCAAGCGTGGGGGCCGGCCGGCAGCGACGCGGAGATGGTGGCGAGTCCTCCGTGCGCACATCCGTCAATCCGCCCATCGTGTGCCTCGGACCGTGGCGCCGGACTCAGTCTCCCAGATCGACGGTTTCCCTCGGCACGAGGTCGACTCGTACGTCGGCAGGATCGACCCTGTGCAACAGCAGAAATGTCCGCAGGCTGCCGGTGTCGGGGATCGGGGTCGGCCCCTCGAAGCGGGCAATGAGCTTTCCGGCTTGCGTGCCGACGGCGACGAGCTCCCAGCCGACCGTGTCCGCCCACTCCGACCCGGCGTCGTGCAACTCGGACTTCTCGGCCGTCCGCCGGGCGATCGAGATCGAGGTCAGCGTGAGCGGTAGCCCGACGATGACGACGATCGCGACGATCACCGCGACGGCGTTGCGCCGGTTGATCGTGGCCCGTACGACCGTGCCGTCGTCACGGATGCGATGCACCCCGTAGAGCGCCATCACCACTGTGCCCGTGGCGAGGATCGCCGCCACGTTCGTCACGAACAGCAACAGCGCCCCCAGCGCTTCGTCGGGCTCGCCGCTCTCCAGGGTGAGTCCGGCAACGCTCAGTGGCGGCACCAGCGAGATCGCGATGGCGACACCGGGCAGGGTGTCGGCGATGTCCCGGCGGGCCAGCGCGACGGAGCCGACGACGCCGGTTGCGACCGCTGCAAGCAGGTCGATCAGCCGTGGCGACACCCGTCCTGCGACTTGCGAGTTGGTCGCCGCGACGACATCGTTGACGATGGTGATGCCCACCACGTAGCCGATCCCGATCGCAGCTGCGGCACCGGCGACGACCAGGCCGAGGCTGCGGGCCAGGTTGGCGCGATCGCCGGTGACGACGCTGAGCATCGTGCCCTGGATCGGCGTCATCAGCGGGGCGACGATCATCGCCCCGATGACCGTGGCGGTCGAGTCGGCGACGACGCCGGCCGACGCGATCACCGACGCGAGCACGAGCAGGATCCAGAACCTGCTGAGCTTGCGCCCCGCCTCCGGGCCGTCGAAATAGACGGACTGACGCATCGTGTCGACGTCTTGCGCGGCAAGCGCTCGCATGCGGGTCTCCCTGGTTGTCAGGCTTCCCGGCGTCCGGGACGGTCCGAGAGCGATCGAGATGATCGCTCATCACGGTCGTCTGCGCCGTCGTCGACCACCTCCATCCCTGCGCACCTCGCACCCGCCACGCCACGCGATGGCAGGCGAGGGCGCCGCGGACCCGATAGGGGCTCCATCGTCTCGAACGCGGGCACGCTCGCTCCGTCGCCG
>JBIOUO010000232.1:0-8828 GCA_044867195.1 Ilumatobacteraceae bacterium | reverse complement strand
CCGGGTCGGCATCGCCGGGATACTTGAACAGGTACGTGTCCCCGACGGCGACGGCGTCGAGAGCGACGATCGGTCGTGGGCTGCCGGTGTTGATCGACCGCAGCTGCGTCCACGCCGCCAGCCCGACGGTGCCGGCGGCCATCGCCCCGGCGCCGAGGACGAGGTAGCGGGCGAACTCGCGCCGCGTGACTTCCTCCTCGCCGGCGACCTGGTACGGGAAGTCGCGCGTCCAGATCGGCGTCCGCTCCGTCACCCTGCGTGGTCCTCCTCGAGCAGCCCGAACGGGTCTTCCAGCCACGTCGCCGGCGCCTCGCCGACGACGTCGAGCGGCCCCGCCGTGGCGTCGTCGACGACGGTGTAGACCTTGGTCCGCACCTCTTGGCGGCCGAAGAGGAAGTCGCGCAGCAGGCTCCCGCGCCGGGTCAGCATGAACTCCTCGACCGTGCCGTACCACAGCGCCTCGCTCGGGCACACCGACGCGCACATCGGCTTGAGCCCGTCCGACGTGCGATCGGTGCACATGTCGCACTTCATCATCTGGTCGATCTCGGCGTAGTACTTGGGAACGCCGAACGGGCAAGCGAGCACGCAGTTCGAGCACCCGATGCACCGCGGCTTCAACGCCGACTGGACGATGCCCGACTCGGTCTGCTTGATCGCGTCGGCCGGGCACACCTGGGCGCAGGTCGGGTCCTCGCAGTGCATGCAGACCATCGGCGCGGTCTGCGTCGACGTCACGCGGTCGACGCGCTCGAGATGGATGAGCGATCGGCCGCGGTGGGTGCCGCACTCCATGCACGCCTGGACGCACGCCTCGCAGCCGATGCAGCGGCTCTGGTCGATCACGAACACCGGGGAGTCGTCGACGCCGTACCTCACGATGCCCCCTCCGGCGCGGCGCGGGCGATGCGCACGGCCGAGACCTTGAACTCCGGCATCTTGGAGGTCGGATCGAGCGCCGGGTTGGTCAGCTGGTTGGCGGCTTGGCGGCCCGGCCAGTGGTAGGGGATGAACACGGTGTCCGGGCGGATCGTGGTGACGACGAGGGCCGGCAACGTCATCGAGCCGCGCCGTGACGTCACCGTGACCTGGTCACCGTCACTGATGCTGTGCTGCTCAGCGAGGCGGGGGTGGATCTCGCACCGCGGCTCGGGATACTGCTCGACGAGACCGCCGATGCGCCGGGTCTGGGTGCCCGAGAGGTACTGGCTGACGACGCGGCCCGTTGTCAGCCAGACGGGGTAGTCGTCGTCGACGACCTCGGCCGACTCGCGGAACGGCACGGCGTGGAAGCGGGCCTTGCCGTCGGGATGGTAGAAGTGCCCGCCCTCGAACAGCCGCGGGGTGCCGGGATGGCCCTCCTCGGGGATCGGCCAGAACAGCCCCATCTCGTCCTCGATGCGCTGCCAGGTCGCCCCTCGGTAGTCGGCGGTGCCGCCGGCGGAGGCCAGGCGCAGCTCCTCGAACATCTGCTCGGTGCCGTCGTAGTCGAAGTAGTTGCCCTTGCCGAGCCGGCGGGCGAGCTCGACCAGGATCTGCCAGTCGACGCGGGCTTCGCCGGGCGGCTCGGCGGCCTTGTTGAGCTTGACGATGCGGCCCTCCCCCGTGGTCGACGTGCCCTCGTCCTCCTCGTGCAGCGAGCCGGGCAGCACGATGTCGGCGTGGTGGGCGGACTCGGAGAGGAAGAAGTCGATGACGGCGTAGAACTCGAGGCGGTCGAGGGCTTCCTCGGTGAGCGTGACGTTCGGCGCCGAGACCACCGGGTTGAAGCAGATCGACAGCAACCCCTTGATCTCCCCGGCGTGGATCGCCTCGATGATCTCCTGCGCCGTGATTCCCTTGCCGGGGATCTCCGCCTCGTCGCAGCCCCACACCGCGGCCACGTGCCGGCGGTGCTCGGGATTGGTGATGTCACGGTTGCCGGGAAGCTGGTCGCACTTGTGGCCGTGCTCGCGACCGCCCTGCCCGTTGCCTTGCCCGGTGATCGTGGAGACGCCGCACCCAGGCTTGCCGTACTTGCCCGTCGCCAGCCCGAGGTTGATCGCCGCCAGCACGTTCTCCGTACCCTTGGACTGCTGCTCGATGCCGCGGGCGTGGAGCAGCATCCCCGTGGCCGACGTCCCCCACCACTGCGCCGCCTCCTCGATGCGCGCTGCCGGCACTCCGGTGACGCCCGCGGCCCAACGAGGCGTCATGTCGGCGACGGCCGCGGCGGCGGCGTCGAAGTCGTTGGTGTGGGCGCCGATGAAGTCGTGGTCGAGCCAGTCGTTGCGGATCAGCTCGTGGAGCACGGCGCCGAACAGCGCCGAGTCGGCACCCGGGCGGACGGGCAGGAACAGGTCAGCGGTGCGCGCCAGGGGCACCACCCGCGGGTCCTGGACGATCAACCTCGCGCCGTTGTCACGAGCCCGCCAGATGTAGCTGGTCGTGATCGGGAACGTCTCGGCGACGTTCGACCCGGCGACCCACACGACCTCGGCCAGCGGGATGTCGCTCCACGGGTTGGAGTTGCGGTCGATGCCAAGCGCCTTCTTGTTCCCCGCACCGGCCGAGACCATGCAGAACCGCCCGTTGTAGTCGAGGTTGGCGGTGTGCAGAGCGAGGCGAGCGAACTTGCCGATGAGGTAGCTCTTCTCGTTCGACAGCGAGACGCCCGAGAGCATGGCGAAGGCGTCGTCACCGTGGGTGGCCTGGATGCGTCGGATCTCGGCGACGACACGGTCGAGCGCGGCGTCCCAGCTGACGGCGCGGAACCCGCCCGGCGCAGCCGGGTCGCGCTCGAGGGGGTGGAGCAGGCGGTCCGGGTGGCTGCCCTGCAGGTAGCGCTTGACGCCCTTCGGGCACAGCTTGCCCTCGTTGAACGGGAACTCGTACCACGGCTCGAACCCGACGACGGCGTTGTCGCGGACCTTGAGCTTGATCCCGCACTGCTGGCCGCAGAAGCAGCAGTGCGTGTTGACGACCCGATCGACATCCAGCCCGGCGTCCCAACCGCCGGGCGGCGCCTGGTTGAGGTGCGGCCCATAGCGGGCGATCAGCTCCTCTTCGCTGACGGGCGGGCGGGCCATCAGCCGAACCCTCCGACCCGCGCCGATTGGGCGAGGGTCACGCTCGCCCGCCGGCAGCGGGGGCAGGTGTCCTGGTAGTGGCCGTCGCCGGTGGCGTAGTCGAACCCCACTTGTGGGAGCACCGCCTTCAGGTCGGCGACCTGCTGGGCGCTGGCGTACGGCTCGCCGCAGCGCCGGCAGTTCGCCGCCGGGCCGTCGGCGTTGGCCCGCTTGTAGTACGCGACGCCGAGGTTGCCGGGGCGCTGGAAGATGTGGAACAGCTTGCCGAACGGGATGTACAGCAGGCCGAGGATGACGGTCAGGGCGTGCAGCGTGTTCAGCGCCGAGTAGAACTGCCCGTCCAGCCACATGCTCGACACGGTCAGGAACAGGCCGGTGACGGACACCGCGAACAGCCCGGCGAGGGCGAGGAAGTCGCCGCTGCGCTCGACGGCCAGGGCGCCGGGATCGCGCAGCCGGCGGCGGAGGAAGATGAACACGCCGGCCAGCACGAGCACCGCGGCGATGTCGAGGGCGTGGTACATCAGCCAGCCGACGACGCTCTCGGCGTCGAACTTCAGCGCGCCCACTCGCGAGATGAACACCTGGTAGCGGTCGGCGTCCTGGCCGACGCTCTCGAAGTGCAGCAACCCGAGCGTCAGCGGGAACGTCACCAGGGCGGCGAGGATGCAGCCCCAGAACACGAGCTGGTGGGCGAACCAGCGGACCCGCGACCGCCGGCGGATGAAACC
Organism: Ilumatobacteraceae bacterium; assembly: GCA_044867195.1. GTDB lineage: Bacteria > Actinomycetota > Acidimicrobiia > Acidimicrobiales > Ilumatobacteraceae > JALZMG01. The sequence continues at coordinate 5,029 of JBIOUO010000232.1, read as the reverse complement.
CTGGCCGAGGATGTTGGTGGCGACCAGTGACGGCAGGGCGGCGACGTTGCGCAGACCGTGACCCCGGAACGCATCCCAGCCGCGCCGGTTGAGCATCGCCGTCGGCGGGCGTCGCAGCCACACTGCGTAGCGGTACAGGACGCCGAAGACCATGAACACGACGCCGTACAGGTAGCCGACGAGGGCGGCGTCGAACCACACCAAGCCATCGCTGCCCACGAACGTGATGGCCAGCGTGATCGCCACGCCGACGGCACCCCACACCACGCCCCGGCGGTCGATCGCGGTGGCGGTCACCGTCGAACCCACGGGCGATCACCGTAGTCGAGGCGGCCGGTGCCGATTCTTGGCCGCGCTCCATCGCGCCCAGCGCGACGAGGACTCCGGAGAATGGTCGGGACCGCTATGCGTGCGCGCCCAGGGCCGCGGCGGCCACGATGACGAGCCCGCCCACCAGCTGGCGCAAACCGAGCACCCGCGCGGGCGGCACCGGCCGGCGCGACCACACGACCTGCATCACGACCAGCGCCAGCACGGCGACGGCGCCCGCCGCGGCGTGAGGATCGACCGCGACTGCCACGGCGGCGACGATGACGGCGACAGGTTGGAAGACGCGCCATGGCGTTCGAGCCAGCGGGCGACCGTGCAGTCGGGCGACCTCGCGGCGGACGAACGGGATCGAGGCCGCCGCCCTCGCCGCGAGGACGAGCGACATCGCCGCCGCCAAGCCGGCCGCCGCGCCGCCGGCGACGATGATCGCCGCGGCGACGCTGGTGATCCCGATCGCCCCGCACAGCTCGGGCGCCAGCCGCCGCCCGCGGCTGCGGATCTCGAACCACGCCTCGACGGCGAACAGCGGTGCCGCCACAGCCAACGGGAGCGTCCACGCCCAGCCGGCGGCGATCACCGCGAGCGCCGACGCAGCGGCCACGACAGCCAGCTCGGCGGCGGCGATGCGCACGGCGAGGCGAGTGCGAGGCAAGCTCCGGCCCCGGCGCCGATCCACGAGCGCCAGCTTCAGCGGCGTGCGCGCGAGGAATGCCACGACCGCGGCCACACCGATCGCCACCCCCGGCCATGAGAAGGCGACGAGCAGCCCGAGCAACACCGGTTCGCCGGTCAAGCCCCAACCACCGTGCTCGGTCGGGATCGCCACGGCGCGCCATGACGCCCGCTGCTGGGCGCCTGGTTCGGCGGTCGTCACCGTGCCCATCAGCGCGAGGATGGCCGGCGCCCCGGCGGCCGACCAGGGACCAAGGTCCCGACCGGTGCGCCGCTGGTACGGTTCGCTGGCGCGGCGTGAGGGGGTCGTCGATGAACGTCTTGGTCATCATGTCGGACCAGCACAACCCGAAGGTGCTCGGATGCGCGGGCCACCCGTGGGTACGCACGCCGAACCTCGACGCCCTCGCCGCCAACGGGACCCGGTTCACCGCGGCGTACACGAACAGCCCGATCTGCGTGCCGGCCCGGGCTGCGTGGGCGACTGGCCGGTATGTGCACGAGACGCGTTGCTGGGACAACGCCATCGCCTACGAGGGTGAGCCGCCAGGGTGGGGCCACGCGCTGCAGGCCGCGGGGGTGCGCGTCGACTCGATCGGCAAGCTCCACTACCGCGACTCGCACGCCCCGACGGGGTTCGACCACCAGCTCAACCCGATGCACCTTGCCGGCGGCATCGGCCAGGTGTGGGGCTCGGTGCGCGACCCGCTGCCGCGGCGGCAGAACGCCCATCTGCTCGTGTCGTGGTCCGGTGGCGGCGAGAGCGACTACACGCGCTACGACCGCCGCTCCACGGAGTTGGCGTGCGAGTGGCTCGCCGATCGCGGGCGCGACCGGAGCAGCCCGTGGGTGCTCTACGTCGGCCTCGTCGCGCCGCATCATCCGTGGATCGCGCCGCAGGAGTTCTTCGACCTCTACGACCCGTCCGTGCTGCCTCGCGCGCCGATGCACCCGCTCGACGGGTACCAGCGCCATCCATGGGTCGAGGCGTACGCCCAGATGCTCGTCGGCCTCGACTCGAACAACAGCGACGAGGAACGGCAGCGCTGCACCGCCGCCTACTGCGGGCTCGTCAGCTACATGGACGACAACGTCGGTCGCATCCTCGGCGCCCTCGACGACGCCGGCCTGAGCGACGACACGCTCGTCGTCTATACGACCGATCACGGCGACATGGTCGGCAAGCGCGGGCTGTGGGGCAAGAGCGTGCTGTACGAGGAGAGCGCCGGAATCCCGTTGATCGTGGCCGGACCAGGTGTCCCGCGCGCCAGCACGTCGGGCACGCCGGTGACGCTGGTCGACGGCTACCCGACCATCCTCCAGGCCGCGGGGGTTCAGCCGCTTCCGGATGAGCGCACGCGGCCAGGGCGTTCGTGGGTGGACACGGCAAACGCGGCCGACGACCCGCAGCGGATCGCCTTCGCCGAGTACCACGCGATGGGTGCCTCGAGCGCGGCGTTCCTGGTCCGGCGCGGGCGGTACAAGCTTCATCACTACGTCGGGTTCGAGCCTGAGTTGTTTGATCTCGACGCCGACCCGGAGGAGGCGACCAACCTGGCCACCGATCCGAGCTACGCATCAGTGCTCACCGACCTCGAGACCGAGCTGCGGATGATCGTCGACCCGGAGGAGGTCGATCGCCAGGCGAAGGCCGACCAGGCCGTGCTGGTCGAACGCTTCGGCGGCCCGGACAAGGCGGCCGAGCTGGGCACGGTCGCCGAGACCCCCGTGCCGAGCGAGCCGACGAGAGCGATCTGACTGCGATGAAGTTCGAAACGATCGAGGTGGCCGTCGACGGCGACCGCGGCACGCTGACCCTCAACCGTCCCGGCAAGCTGAACCCGCTGTCGTCGCACACGCTGGGCGAGATCGAGGCCGCGGCGCGGTGGTTCGACGGGTTCGACGAGCTGAAGGTGGTTGTCGTCGCCGGGAAGGGGCGGGCGTTCTCGGCCGGCGCCGACGTATCGTCGTTCGGCGGCGGCGAGCCGGGTCCACGGCCCCCTCGCGACGACGCCGACAGCGGCTGGCGGATGGCCCGGGCGATGGACGAGATGCGGGCCGTCACGATCGCCAGAGTGCAGGGCTGGTGCGTCGGTGGAGGCCTCGTGCTGGCGGGGGTGTGCGACCTGCGCGTCGCCGCCCGCTCGGCGCGCTTCTCGATCCCCGAAGTAGAGCTCGGCATCCCCCTGGCCTGGGGCGGCATCCCCCGCCTGGTGCGCGAGATCGGCCCGGCGCTGACCAAGGAGCTGGTGATGACGTGCCGCGAGTTCGGCCCGGACGAGGCCAAAGCCGCCGGGTTCCTCAATCGGGTCGTCGACGACGACCGGCTGGACGCCGAGGTCGAGGCCCTCGTCGCGACGTTGCTGCGGATGCCGAAGCTGGCCTTGCTGGCGATCAAGGCGCACACGAACGCGGTCACCGAGTCGATGGTGTCCACGGGGCGCAGCTGGTCCGACGCCGACGGCCTGCTCGCCGGCCTGCGCGACCCGGAGGGTCGATCGTCCGCGCAGCACTACCTCGACCGGATCCGCGCCAAACGGCCACCCACGCCCGACGACACGACCTGACGGGCCGCCCCCGGCCACCTCGCTGGCCGTGCGCTACACCGCCTCGCGCGGAGCCTGCGTGGTGAGACAGAACGGGTGACCGGCGGGGTCGAGGAGCACCCGCCATCGGTCCGGCGTGGGCTGGAACGGTGCGACGCGAGCGCCCAACCGCTCGGCCTCGACGACGGCCGCCTCGAGGTCGGCGACGGCGAGATCGAGGTGGATCTGCTTGGGGACGTCGGCTTCGGGCCACGTCGGCGCGATGTAGTCGGGGATCCGCAGGGCCGCCAGCCACACCCAGTCGGTTCGCACGATCACCGTCGTCGGGCTCGTGAGGTTGATCTCGCCACCGAGCATCGCCGCCCAGAACGCGCCGAGCTCAACCGGATCGTTGCAGTCCATGGAGACGACCCCAGTGCTCGCGACGGCCACGAACGGGAGGGTACGCGCCCCAGGGGCGTGGGACGTGCCCGATGACACCTGGCGTGCTCCGCGGAAATCACGTACCATTTGGTACATGAATTTCGTGGACCTCGACCACGCCGTGATCATCAACGCTCCCGCCGCCACCGTGTGGGACGTCTTCAGCGACGTCGAGCACTGGCCCGACTGGACACCGTCGGTCGTGCGGGTCTCGTACGTCGACGGCGCGACGACGTTGCAGGTCGGCACCGCAGTACGCATCAAGCAGCCCCGGATGCCGAAGCTGGTCTGGAAGGTGACGGCGCTGACCTCCGGACGGTCCTGGACGTGGGTCGCCAAGTCGCCAGGCGTCGTCACGTCGGCGACCCACGAGATCGACGAGATCGACGCCACGACGTGCCGCGTCCGCCAGCAGATCGAGCATCGTGGACCGCTCGCCGCGCTCGTCGGGCGCCTCACCGCCTCCCGGACGCGTCGGTACCTGGAGCAGGAGGCTGCCGGCCTGAAGCAGCGGAGCGAGGCGAGATTGCGGGCGGGTGCCGCGCCCGCGTGACACCGAGCGGCGCGACGAGCTGGTGAACGCGCTGGTCGACGTCTACGACCGTGGCGGGTTGGGCGCTCGCTCGCTTCGTGAGCTGGCGCTCGAGCTGGGCACGAGCCACCGGATGCTCATCCACCACTTCGGCTCGCGCGAGGAGATGCTGGTCGCCGTCGTCGAGACCGTCGAGCGGCGTCAGGCGGCGATCCTGGCCACCCTCGAGGGTTCGCCCACCGATGTCGCCGAGCAGGTCTGGAACCGGCTCAGCGATCCCGCACTGCGCCCGTTCGAGCGACTCTTCCTCGAGTGCTACGCGCGCGGCGCGAACGGCGAGGCGCCGTTCGACCGGTTGCTGCCCGGCGCCGTCACCTCGTGGCTCGACGCCGGCGTCACTAACGATCCCGCGCTCGCCCGGCTCGGGCGGGCCGTCCTCCGCGGCCTCCTACTCGATCTCGTCGCCACCGGCGACGAACGCTCCACACGCGACGCATGGCGGCGGTACGTGCAACTCGTGCTCGCC